>DATMLF010000069.1:0-24447 GCA_035570595.1 Allostellaceae bacterium | reverse complement strand
GCCGGCCGCTTCGCGCAATTTCGCAAGCTCCTCGTCGAGGACGGCGCGGTAGAGCGCGGCCGTGACGGTGCGGCCGTCGGCGAGCGCCGCGCCGTGCCGGATCCACTGCCACAGCTGGGCGCGGCTGATCTCGGCGGTGGCGGCGTCCTCCATCAGGTTGTAGAGCGGGACGCAGCCGGTGCCGCGCAGCCACGCCTCGATATAGCCGATCCCGACATTGAGGTTTTGCCGCAGCCCGGCCTCGGTGATCGTCCCCGCCGGCACCGCCAAGAGGTCGGCGGCGGCGACGCGCACATCCGGGCGCTTGCGCGCGATCTGGTTCGGCTGCGGCATTTCGCGGTCGAACACCTCCTTGGCGATGGCGACCAGCCCGGGGTGCGCCACCCAGGTGCCGTCATGGCCGTCGCCGGCTTCGCGCAGTTTGTCGGCGCGCACCTTTTCCATCGCCGCCGCGTTGGCGGCGGGGTCGTCGCGGATCGGGATCTGCGCCGCCATGCCGCCCATCGCGTGGATTTCGCGGCGGTGGCAGGTCTTGATCAGCGCGAGGCTGTAGCTGCGCAGGAAGTGGCTTGTCATCGCGACCTGCCCGCGGTCCGGCATCACGCAGCCGGGGTCCTCGGCGAACTTCTTGATAAAGCTGTAGATGTAGTCCCAGCGGCCGCAGTTGAGCCCGGCCGAATGGTCCTTCAGCTCCCACAAGATCTCGTCCATCTCGAAAGCGGCCATGATCGTCTCGATCAGCACCGTGGCGCGGATCGTGCCCTTTGGCAGGCCGAGTTTTTCTTGCGCATGGAGGAACACGTCGTTCCACAGCCGCGCTTCCAGATGACTTTCGATTTTCGGCAGGTAGAAATAGGGGCCGGTGCCGCGCGCCCGCAACTCCGCGGCATTGTGGAAAAAGAACAAGCCGAAATCGAACAGCGCCCCCGACATCGGCGCGCCGTCGACCAAGAGGTGCTTTTCCGGCAGATGCCAGCCGCGCGGGCGCACGAACAGCACCGCCGTCTTGTCGTTCAACGAATAGTGCCGGCGCGTTTCGGGGTCGTCGAAGGTGATCGCGCGCCGCACCGCGTCGACCAGATTCGCCTGGCCGTCGACCATGTTGTCCCAGGACGGCGTGTTCGCGTCCTCAAAATCGGCCATGAACACGCTCGCCCCGCAGTTGAGCGCGTTGATCACCATCTTGCGGTCGGTCGGGCCGGTGATTTCGACGCGGCGGTCCTTGATGTCGTCGGGGATCGGCGCCGCCCGCCAGTCGGCGTCGCGGATCGACCGGGTCTCGGGCAGAAAATCGGGCTTCCAGCCGCCGTCGAGGCGCCGCTGGATTTCCGCGCGGCGGGCGAGCAGGCGCTCGCGCTCGGCGCCGAACGCGCGCTCCAGCCCGGCCAGAAAGGCGAGCGCCGCCGGGGTCAGCACGGTTTCGTAGCCGGGCCGCATCGCGCCGGTAACGGTGACGCCCTCGGGCAGCTCAGTGGTTTTGGCGGGCAGCTCAGTGGTTTTGGTCATGACAGACATCTCCCGAATTTCTGCATCTGCTGCCGACCGCTGCCGCTGTCGCGGGCCATCGGCCGCACCCAAAACCGCCTTCGAGCGTTTCCCTTGGGCCTGTCCATTCCCGGATGCTTGCGCGCGGCAACGCCGCGCCGCCATCACAGCTTTGCGATCATGATGCAG
This sequence comes from Allostellaceae bacterium, assembly GCA_035570595.1. Taxonomy (GTDB): domain Bacteria; phylum Pseudomonadota; class Alphaproteobacteria; order ATCC43930; family CGMCC-115725; genus AP-15. The sequence goes on along the minus strand of DATMLF010000069.1, from coordinate 22,773 downwards.
TGCAGCATGGACGCGGTCAACCCGCGAGGGCCGGGCGCAAATTACCGCTTGTTGCGGTGCGGACCAGCGGCCGACCGGCCGTTCGGTCCGCACTACGGGTCGAAACGCAACTCGCGCTCGCCGAGCGGCGCGAAGTAGGCCTCGACCATCGCGTCGTCGATTTCGGCGAGGGCGGCGGGTTGCCAGTGCGGGGACTGGTCCTTGTCGATCAGCGCGGCGCGCACGCCCTCGTAAAAATCGTGGGCCGCCATGAAATGCTGGGTCAGCCGGTATTCGAGCGCCAACGCCTGCTCGAGGTCGTAATCGCGGCCGACCGTCAGCTGGCGCAACGTGACCTTGAGGCTCGTCGGCGATTTCGTCAGCAGGGCCGCGCGGGTGTCGGCCGCCCAGCCGGCGTCGGGGCCGCCCGAGGCCGCTTCGGCGGCGAGTGCGGCGAGGATGTCTTCAACCGTGCCTCCGGCGAAACAGCGGTCGATCGCCGGCCGCAGCGCGGCCAGCGGCGGCGGTCCGGGGTCGGCGGCGAATTCGGCCAGCAACGCTTGCGCCTGCCCGAACTCGGACCCGCCATCCCATTTCCTTGCGGCGAGCGCCGCGACCAGCGCCTCGACCCGGTCTTGCGCGACGAAATGCGTGGCAAACCCGCAGTAAAGCGCGTCGGCCGCTTGCAGCCGCGAACCGGAGAGGCCGAGATAGCGGCCCACTCGGCCCGGGCAGCGGTTCAAAAACCGTGTCGCCCCGACATCGGGAAAGAGCCCGATCGCGGTCTCCGGCATCGCGAACAGGGTGCGCTCGGTCGCGACCCGGTAGGCGCCGTTGACCGAGATGCCGGCGCCGCCGCCCATCGTGATCCCGTCGACGACCGCGATGTAGGGTTTGGGAAACATATGGATGTCGCGGATCAGCCGATATTCCTCGGCGAAAAAGACGCTGGTCAGCGCGCGGTTGCCATCGATGTCGCGCCCGGCCTCGTAGACCGCGCGCACGTCGCCGCCGGCGCAAAAGGCGCGCCCGCCGGCGCCGCGCACGACGACCGCATGAACCTCGGGATCCTCGGCCCAGGCGGCGAGCGCCGGCGCGATCCGCCGGTAATTCTCGAGGGTCAGGGCGTTCAGCGCGCGCGGCCGATTGATCGTCAGCGTCGCGAGCCCGCCCGCTCGGCCGAGCAGGATTTCGCCCCCCTCCGTCATCGCGGACACAGAGAATTACGAAAGATAAGGGAGATAGGATAGCCGAGCCCGGTCATTTGACTAACCATCTCCCGCTCGCGTCTTGAACAGCCCTGGGCTTGGCCCGGCCAGGAACGAATTCGCCCGTGGCACGCCCATCGCAGTGTTAGGTGGGTCACCGGCCGACGGCAGAGCGCCGGCGCGGGTTCGGCCCCGCGGTCACTCATCCGGCGCGTCAGTCATTCGACGGGCCGAGCAGCCGGCGGGCGATGATGACCCGCATGATCTCGTTGGTGCCTTCGAGGATCTGGTGGACGCGCACGTCGCGCAGATAGCGCTCGACCGCGAAGTCCTTCAGATAGCCGTAGCCGCCGAACAGCTGCAACGCCTCGTTACAGACGTGAAACCCGGCGTCGGTCGCCAGCCGCTTCGCCATCGCACAGTGCATGACCGCCTGCGGGTCGGCGGCCTCGAGCCTCGCCGCTCCGCGCCATACCATCAGCCGCGCCGCCTCGAGCTCGGTTGCCATGTCGGCGAGCTTGAATTGCAACGCCTGGAAATCGGCGAGCTTACGGCCGAACTGGCGGCGTTCGAGCAGGTAGGCCCGCGCCGCGTCGAGGCACGCCCGCGCCCCGCCCAGCGAGCACGCGGCAATGTTGAGCCGGCCGCCGTCGAGCCCCATCATCGCGATCTTGAAGCCGTCGCCCTCGGCGCCGAGCCGGTTGGCGACCGGCACGCGGCAATCCTCGAACATGACCATCGCCGTCGGCTGGGTGTTCCAGCCGAGCTTTCTCTCCTTTTTGCCAAAGGACAGGCCGGGCGTGCCGTTTTCGACGACGAGGCAGGAGATGCCGTGCGGCCCGTCGCCGCCGGTGCGGACCATCACGATGTAAATGTTGCTGGCGCCGCCGCCCGAGATAAACGCCTTCGTCCCGTTCAGCACGTAGTGGTCGCCGTCGCGATGGGCGCGGGTCGCCAATGCCGCCGCGTCCGAGCCGCTGCCCGGCTCGGTCAGGCAATAGCTGGCGAGATGGTCCATCCGGGTCAGCCGCGGCAGAAACCGGGCGCGCTGGTCGCGATTGCCAAAGCGGTCGACCATCCACGACACCATGTTGTGGATCGAGAGATAGGCGGCGGTCGAGACGCAGGCCGCGGCGAGCTCCTCAAAGATGATCGCGGCGTCGACGCGGCCGAGCCCGCTGCCGCCGAACTCCTCGCCGACATAGATCGCGGCAAACCCAAGCGCCGCCGCCCGCCGCAACGCCGCGACCGGAAACTCCTGACGCTCGTCCCAGCCCGGTGCCTGCGGCAGCCACTCCTCGCGCGCGAATGCCCGCGCCGTTTCCTGAAACGCCCGCTGCTCGTCCGAAAGCATGAAGTCCATCCGCCGAATATAGCCACCGCCCGGTTGCCGGCAACCGCTCCTTGCCCTGCTCGGGGGGATGGCTCGCCGCCGGCTATTCGCGCTCGGGCAGGCGGATGAGGAGCCGGCCGGGTGTTGAGCCCAGCGTGAGAGGGGTTGTTCGCCGGCTTTGACGGTAGTCGCGAATTCAGGCACACCGGGATGCGGTATCTCTGGAGGGAACGATGGCGAGCGGACCGGGGGGCATCACGGCGCAGGAGCTGCGCGGGCGGCTGCACGACGGCGACGAGATCGCGATCGTCGACGCGCGCGAAGAGGGCAGCTTTCACAACCGGCACCTTTTGATGGCGTCGTGCATGCCGCTGTCGCGGCTGGAATTGATCGCACCCGCCCTCTTGCCGCGGCGCGCGGCGCCGATCGTCGTCTGCGACGCCGGGGAGGGTGTGGCGGACCGCGCCGCGGCGCGGCTCATCGCGGGCGGCTGGAGCGACGTTTCGGTGCTGACCGGCGGCGTCGGGGCCTGGGAAGCGGCCGGGTTCCCCGTCTACAGCGGCGTGCATGTGCCGAGCAAGGCCTTTGCCGAGGTCGTCGAGCACGAATACGGCACGCCGTGGATCAGCGCCGAGGAGCTGGCGCGGCGCCAGAAGGAGGGCGAGAAGCTGGCGATCTTCGACAGCCGCTCGTACGAGGAATACCACTCGAACAGCATCCCGGGCGCTGTCAGCGTCCCCGGCGCCGAGCTCGTCTACCGGTTTCAGGAGCTGGCGCCGTCGCCCGACACCTTTGTCGTCGTCAATTGCGGCGGGCGCACGCGCAGCATCATCGGCGCCCAGGCGCTGATCGATGCCGGCGTGCCGAACCGGGTCGTGTCGCTGAAGGACGGCACGATGGCGTGGCATCTCGCCGGGTTCGACGTAGTGGCGGGCGCCGACCGGCGCGCGCCCGCGGTGTCGCCCGAGGGCGTCGCCGCGGCCCGGCAGCGCGCCGAGGCGGTGGCGCGGCGCTACGGCGTGCCGGTCATCGACGACGCCAAGCTCGCCGAATGGCGGCGCGAGGCCGACCGGCGCACGCTTTACGTGCTCGATGTCCGCGACCCGGCCGAGTACCGCGCCGGCCATTTGCCGGGCTCGCTGATGGCGCCGGGCGGGCAACTGGTGCAGGAGACCGACAGCTGGCTCGGTGTGTGGGGCGCGCGGGTCGTCGTGGTCGACGACACCGGGGTCCGGGCGCGGATGACGGCGTCGTGGCTCAAGCGAATGGGATGGGATGCGGCGGTGCTCGACCGCGGCCTCGACGGCGCCGCCCTTGCAACCGGAGTCCCAGCGGTCGACACCCGCATGTTCCCGCTCGCCGGCCCCAAGCCGATGACGATTTCGCCCACTGAGCTGCGCGCGAGCCCGGGGACGGTGGTCGTCGACCTGGCGTTGAGCCGCCGCCACCGCGACGGCCACATTCCCGGCGCGTGGTTCGCGATCCGCGCGCGCCTCGTCGGCGCGCTCGACAAGTTGCCGGCGGGGGACCTGGTGCTGACCAGCGAGGACGGCGTGGTCGCGGGCTTTGCCGCGGCCGAGATTGGTCATCGCCATCCGGTAAAGGTGCTGGCCGGCGGCACCGCGGCGTGGCAGGCCGCCGGGCTGCCGCTCGCGACCGGCATGGGCGAGCTCGCCGACGAGCCGGACGACGTGGCGCTCTCGGCGCGCGACCGGCCCGCCGAGCGCGAGCGCTATATGCGCGAATACCTCGCCTGGGAGATCGAGCTCGTCAACCAGATCGCCCGCGACGGCGATTGCCGCTTCCGCCTCGCCCCGACGGGATGAGGGAATAGCCCGCTCCGAAGCCTATTCCAATCGACCCGAACCACTCGTGCAGGGATGTCCGGGGAAAATTTGCTTGCAGCCGCAGCGGATGCCCAGGCGAGAAAAGAGCAACCCGCGAACCGTCTTGGCCGGACTTGTTCCGGCCATCCACGGAAGCATTACGAGCGCTGCGGGGTATCGCGAAGACGTGGATGGCCGGGTCGAGCCAAGACGATATAGAGTTGTCGTCGTCGATGCGCTCAACCCGGTTATATTCCCTGGATAGCCTTGCGCGTTCGCGGGAATGACGGCGTGGTAAGGTCCGATACTCCGGTAGCGGCGCCGGCGGCATTGTCTGGTGTCGGCGCCTCCTCGCCGAGGACGGGCGGGGTCAGGTCGAGGAGGCCGGCGGCGCGCAGCTCGTCGACCGCTGGCAGGTCGGCAAGCGCGTCGAGGCCGAAATGGGTCAGAAAGCCTTTGGTCGTCACCCATAAGAGCGGGCGGCCCGGAGTCATCCGGCGGCCCTTGGGACGCACCCAGTCCGCCTCCAGCAACGTGTCGAGCGTGCCTTTGCCGAGGGCGACGCCCCGGATTTCCTCGATCTCGGCGCGGGTGACCGGCTGGTGGTAGGCGATCACCGCCAAGGTCTCGACCGCGGCGCGCGACAATTTGCGGGCGACCGGCCGCTCGATCCGTAAAGATGACGCAAGGTCGGGGGCGGTGCGAAACGCCCAGCCGCCGGCGAGCCGCACGAGATTGACGCCGCGATCCTGATAGGTCCTGCCAAGCTCATGCAGCATCGCCGCGAGGTCGGCACCGTCGCCGAGGCGCTGCGCTAGCATCTCCTCCGAGAGCGGCTCGCCGGCGGCGAACAGCAGCGCCTCGAGGAAGCGCAGTTGCCGCGCGCTCTCGCTCATCCGGAAGCCTCCTCACGCGCCCGGCGCAGCGCCGAACGGCTGCGCAGCCAGATCGGGCCAAACGCCCGGTCCTGACGCAACTCGATGCGGCCGTCGCGCGCGAGCTCGAGGGCCGCGGCGAACGTCGATGCCAACGCCGAACGCCGCATCCGCTCGCCGCGCGGGCCGTCCGGCAGAAAGCGCACCAAGGCCCGCCATTCCGGCACCCGGCCGAGAAAACCGGCGAACCGCTTTAGCGCGTCGTCCATCGAAAAAAACGCGGACGGCTCGATCGACAGCACCGCGTTCGTCGTGCGGCGGCGTCCGTCGCTGTAGGCGCGCAGCAGCTCGAAGAGATCGAGCCGCCAGACCGGGACCGCTACCGTGGCTAGCGTTTCCGGCGCCCCGCGCAACAGAAAATCCTGGCCGAGCCGTGGGCGGGCCATCAGCGCGCGCCCGGCGGTCTGCATCGCCTCCAGCAATTTCAGCCGGTGGCCGAGTGCGGCGGCGATTTCCTCGGCTTCGGGCTCGTCGTCTTGGCTCGGCTGCGGCAACAACAGGCGCGACTTCAAAAAGGCGAGCCATGCCGCCATGACGAGGTAGTCGGCGGCGATCTCGAGCTTCAGCTGCCGCCGCGCGGCAATAAAGCCAAGATACTGGTCGGCGAGAGCGAGGAGCGAGATTTTCGCCAGATCGACCTTTTGCTCGCGCGCCAACGACAGCAACAGGTCGATCGGCCCCTCGTAGCCGTCGAGGTCGAGCACCAGCTGTTCGGGGTGCTCTCCGGGGCTCGCACCCCGGCGCCCCTCGCCCGCCTCGCTGCGCTCGGCACCATCTCCCGCATTGCGGGAGATGGTGTACGTGTGGGCGGGGTCGGCCGCCGGGTCTTCGGCCATCAGGCCTGCCCGGTGATCGCCAGCACGAAATGGATCAGCGCCTGCATCGGCACCCCGATCACAAAGGCGAGGATGTTGAGGTTGTGCCCGGTTTGGCTCCCGACCCAGGGCAGCACGAACAGCAGCACCAAGAGGATCGGCATGCCGTATGGCTCGAGCCGGGCGAGCGGGTAGGCGAGCGGCCGCGGCAACAGCCCGACCGCGACCCGGCCGCCATCCAGCGGCGGCAGCGGCAGCATGTTGAAGACGCACAGTGCGGCGTTGATCTCCAGCGAATGCACGAGGTTTGCGGCGGTCCACTCGGCCGGGCTCGGCGGCAAAAAGACGACGCCGTAAAACAACAGCGACGAGGCGATCGCCAGCAGCACGTTGGTTCCGGGGCCGGCCAACGCCACCCAGACCATGTCGTGGCGCGGGTCGTGCAAACGCCCAAAATTGACCGGCACCGGCTTCGCATAGCCGAACAGAAAGCGGCCGCCCGAGCCGAGCAGCAGCAACGCCGGCAAGATGATTGTGCCGAACGGGTCGATGTGGTTGAGCGGGTTGAGGGTGAGGCGGCGCGCGCGCAACGCCGTGTCGTCGCCAAACCGCAGCGCGACAAACCCGTGCGCCGCCTCGTGAAAGGTCACGGCGATGACAACCGGCAACACCCAGGTGCTGGCCTGGTAGACCGTCGCGGCGATCGAGCTGGCGTTCATGCCGCCGCCGACGCCAACAGCGTATCGAACCGGCGCTCGGACTTCTCGCGATCGAATTCACCCGGCGGGAGACGTATCGACTCGCCGCGCGCGAGCCGCGCCGCGGCTTCCGGTGTCATCGGCCCCGCCGCGGCGACGACCTCCTCCATCTCGGCGCGGTCGCCGTTGCAATGCAGGACGAGGTCGCAGCCGGCGCCGAGCGCCCGCTGCACCCGCTCGCCAAGGCCGCCGCCCAGGGCGCGCATCGACAGGTCGTCCGAGATCAGCACGCCGTCAAAGCCGATCTCGCCGCGGATGACCTCGCCGACGATGGTCCGGGAGAATGTCGCCGGGGCCGCGGGGTCGATCGCGCGGTAGACGATGTGCGCGGTCATCGCCCACGGCATCGCCGCCAACGCCCGGAACGGGGCGAAGTCGGCGTGCGCCAGCTCGTCATGGCCGGTGGCGACCACCGGGCAGGCGTAATGGCTGTCGACGCGCGCGCGGCCGTGACCCGGGATGTGTTTGAGGACCGGCAGCACGCCGCCTTCGAGCAGTCCCTCGCACACGGCGCGGGCGAGGTGCTGGACCCGGTCGGGGTCGTCGCCATAGGCGCGGTCCCCGATCACCGGGTCGGCGCCGGCAACCGGCAAGTCGAGCACCGGAAGGCAGTCGACGCTGACGCCGAGCCGCGCCAAATCGTCGGCGATCAGCCGGGCGCCGAGCCGCAGCGCCTCAAGCGCGTGCGGGTCGGGCAACGCCGCAATCCGCGCCGCAGACGGGTAGGCGCGCCAATGCGGCGGCCGCAACCGGGCGACCCGGCCGCCTTCCTGGTCGATCAGCACCGGCGCGTCGCCGCGGCCGACGCTGTCGCGCAAATCATCGACAAGCCGGCGGACTTGCTCGGGCGCGCGGCAATTGCGCCGGAACAGGATAAAGCCCGCCGGATCGGCCTCGCCAAAAAAGCGCCGCTCGTCGTGGCTCAGCTCCTCGCCGGCGCAGCCAAGCACGACGGCACGCGGCGCGCGGCGCGGCAAGGCCTCTACCGGCACGGCAATCCCTGTGGCAATGAAACAGTCTCCGCTTCAGCCCGCCCGTATCCGCCCGGACAGGTCGAACAACCGCTCGGCGCGCCTGATGAAGATGGATCGCCGGGGCTGTCCCGGCAATGACCTCGCGCGAAGCCGAAGCAGCGCGAGGCGCGTGCGGAGCGCCGTCAGCGGGCGATGACGCAGGCGAGGTGGCGCTGGCGCAGCTCGCCGCAGATCCGGTCGGCGGTCGACGCATCGGCGACCGGCCCGGCCTGGATGCGATAATAGACGCCCTTGCCGCCAAGGTCGGCGCGGATCGCGACCGCCGACAGCCTGCCCAGCAGATCAGAGTTTTGGTGCTTGAGCCGCTCCCAGGCGCCGCGCGCCTCGGTCTCGCTGCGCATCGCGCCGAGCTGCAGCCGCAACCCGCCGGCCCTCCCTGCCGCCGCGGTCCGCGATGCCGCGGGTCTTGGGGAATTCTCGGCAACGGCGATGCCCAGCTCGCGCGCCGCGGCCAAGGCGGCCGGGCTCAGCGCCGGCCGCGCGGGAGCGGGTGACGCGGGCGGCGCAGCGGCGGGCGGTGCGGCGACGGGGGACGGGGTCGCGGCGGCGGCCGCGGGTGTGGGTACCGCCGGAGGCGGCGGCGGTGCGGCGGCGGGTGGCGCCGGAGGCGGCGCCGGTGCGGCGGCGGGTGGCGCCAGAGCGGCGGTTTGCTGCGGCGGCGGCGGTGCCGGAGCCGGCGGCGGCGCCGGGCGCGCCATCGGCTGCTCCGGCGGCGGCAGCAGGTGCTCGACCTGCGGGCGCTGCTGTCCGTAGATCAGCATGTCGCGGTCGGGGACCGGCATGCCGCCCGGGTTCTCCGGCTTGACCTTGATCGGCGTCGTGTCGGCGCGGATCAGCGGAATGTCGGCGCTTGCCGCGGCACCGCCGCCACGGTGCATCCCCGCCGTGTAGGCCAGCCAAACCCCGCCGGCGAAGACGCCCATCACGACCAGGGCAATGCCGATCCGCAGCAGGCGCCGCGGCACGGGCGTGTGCTCCTCCTCGCGCGGGTCGGCGTAGAGCTCGGTCCGGTCCTCGGGATCGATCTCCCCGAGATTGTAGGCCATGGTCACATCTCCTCGACCGGCTCGACGCCGATCACGTCGAGGCCGCAGGCGATGACGATTGCGACGCCGCGGACGAGGGCGAGCCGTGCGCGGGTCAGCGCCGGGTCGGAGGCGAGGATAAACCGTAACGTGGCCTCGTCACGGCCCTTGTTCCACAACATGTGGAACTGGGACGCGACCTCCTGCAAATAGAAGGCGATACGGTGCGGCTCGTGCGCCTCGGCGGCGCTCTCGACGAGCCGCGGCCACGCCGCCAGCTGACGAATCAGCGCCAACTCGGCCGGGTCGGCGAGCCGGTCGAACGCCGCCTCGGCGAGTGCGGCGTCGGACAAATCCTCGCCGGCGAACGCCTCGGCCGCGTGGCGCATGACCGAGGCGGCCCGCGCATGGGCGTACTGCACGTAAAAGACCGGGTTGTCCTTCGACTGCTCGGTGACCTTGGCAAAGTCGAAGTCGAGCGCCTGGTCGTTGCGCCGGGTCAGCATCATAAAGCGGAAGGCATCCTTGCCGACCTCGTCGACGACCTCGCGCAACGTGACAAAGGTCCCGGCCCGCTTCGACATCCGCACCGGCGCGCCCTTGTCGAACAGGTTGACGAGCTGGCAGATCTTGACGTCGAGCGCCGCGGCGTCGTCGGTCACCGCCCGCACCGCCGCCTGCATGCGCTTGACGTAGCCGCCGTGGTCGGCGCCCCAGACATCGATCAAATTGGCAAAGCCGCGGCGGTATTTGTCGCGGTGGTAGGCGATGTCGGCGGCGAAATAGGTCCACGAGCCGTCGGATTTCTTGAGCGGCCGGTCGACGTCGTCGCCGAATCGGGTGGCGCGGAACAGCGTCTGCGGCCGCGGCTCCCAGTCGTCGGGGGTCTTGCCTTTGGGCGGCTCCAAGACGCCGGTGTAGATCAGCCCGCGCCGGTCGAGTGCGGCGAGGCATTCGTCGATCGCCCCCGCCTCGACCAGCCGGCGCTCCGACGCGAACACGTCGTGACGCACGCCGAGCGAGGCGAGGTCGTCGCGGATCAGCGCCATCATCGCCGCGACGGCGAACTCGCGCAGCGGCCCGAGCCACTCACCCTCCGGCCTCCCGAGCCATTTCCGGCCGTCGCGCTCGGCCAATGCCCGGCCGGTCTCGGCGAGGTATTCGCCGGGGTAGAGCCCCTCCGCGACCGGGCCCGGGTCTTCGCCCAATGCCTCCCGGTAGCGGCGATGGAGCGAGCGGGCGAGGATGTCGACCTGGGCGCCGGCGTCGTTGACGTAGTACTCGCGGTGCACCGCGAACCCGGCCTTGCCGAGGAGCCCCGCGAGCGCGTCGCCGACCACCGCGCCGCGGCCATGGCCGACATGCATCGGCCCGGTCGGGTTCGCCGAGACATACTCGACATTGACCGGCTCGCCGGCGCCCAAGGTCGAGTCGCCAAAGCCGATGCCGGCGCGCAGCACCGCGCGCAACTGCGCGTGCCAGACCGCGGGTGCGAGCCGGATGTTCAGAAAGCCCGGCCGCGCCGGCTCGACCGCGAGGCCGTGGCCGCGATAGTCGCCGGCGGTCAGCTCGCGGCCAGCCATCGCCGGGGCGATGCGCTCGGCGACCGCCATCGGGTTTTGCTTGACGGCCCCCGCCAGCACCATCGCGGCGTTGGTGGCGAGGTCGCCATGTGCCCGGTCGCGCGGCGGCTCGACCGCGACCCGTGTCAGGTCGAGCCCGTGCGGCAACTCCCCTTGCGCGGCGAGGTCGCCGATCGCGGCCACCACCAGCTCACGCACGTCTCTGAAAATGTTGGTCATCTGATGCTTCTGCGATACCGGCGCCGATCATGTGGGGAGGGCGCGCCGCCCGCAAGGGGTGCCGAGGTTGACGTGATGTTGCCGCGAGCGCTTTCCTCGCCCCATTCTGCCGCGACCGAGCCGTCCACACCGCGGCACCGCCAAATTCCCGTCGAACCGGGAAATAACCTCGAATTTCATTTGGCCGATCTAGGTTCTGCCAGCTATATCAATAGTTTGATCCAAATCATCGCCACAATAACCCGGAATTTCTTTGACTTAACCGGGAATTCTTGGAGCCGAACCGGGAATTCGCGAGGATTTCGCCAAAACGGCTCCCTTACAGCCGAGCCACCGGTCATGGCGTCGCCCGCACCAGCTAAAATCTCCGGCCTCGGCACCACCCCGCCCTGCGCAGAACGATGCGACACGAATATGGCAATTCCTTCGTCGCCATCCGCCCGATCCGGCAGCACGCGGCCGACGGCAAGCGCACGCGCGCTCAACAACTGCAAAGCCGTGCGAGGCGGTTCACTCCAGCCTCGCTGACACCGCTTGGCGCACATCGTGCCGTCGGATGCGCGATCTCGCGCACCGGCTCGCCGTCATGGTCGCGTCGCCGGATGGCCGCTCGCTTTTCTCTTTCCTCGGAACCTCTGAGTTGATCTACTTTGGCTCGAATGGGGGGTGAAGGGCCGCTCATCGTGGATTGAGGAGGAAGAAAAACGAAACCGGTCCTCAGCGCGTTTGTAATGGCTGCTCTTGCCTGTTTCGCGACTACCGCCCGCGCCGACGGCGGACGCCCCGACCAGGGCTACACCAACGCCGACATCAAGGGCGGCTATGGATGCGGTGTAAGCGGCGCGCTCTCGGGCGCCAACACCGTGGGAATCGCGCAATTTCATCCCCAGGGCAATGGGACGTTCAGCGCGAGTGTTTTCGTCGTGAACATTGACGGTGTTGGCCTTTGTCTATACTCGCTGGAGAAAGGGACCGGCACGTATGATATAAGCCCCAACGGCACCGGCTTCGCGCAAGCCGCTTATTCGCAGCAGACAGGGTCGTCTCCGAGCTGCCCAGCCGAGTTCTCCGGTCATTTTGCCTTTGTTTGTTCAGGGCCGGCGATCACAGCCAGCACGTGTAACATCGCCACCACGGATCCCGGTCTTCTGTTGCACGGGACCTGTACAAAACAGAATAAGTAAATACCGGAAGCCAATCGTCGAAATCGCCGTTTTTTGCGTTTGTAGAGGGCGGTCAGCGGCGGCGGGTCGTGATTCGTCTTGCAACGCCACGAGGGTGGCGTTGCCGCCGGCGGCGGATGGTGTCGGCCGAGGTGGGCGCTCGGTCGCAAAGCTGGAAAAAGGGTGGACGGCGACGCCCTAAGCGACGAGCGGCAGCGCAATCCGCCCCCTTGCGGTTTCAAGCGTCAGTCGGTCATAGGCCGACCGTTCAAGGCCATTGGCGTGCCGGAGACCTCACCCCGGCGCCGCGCCGCCAGCGTCGCCAAGAGGCGGCGTCGCGCGGCGGAGCGCCTTCATTCATGGGATCGGCGGGATTGGCGCGGGCGCTGGCGGACTGGCGCGCGCCGTGGCGAGAAGACGCTCAGCCGGTCACAAACCGCTGCATTGGCCGACTTTGCTGCCGCCGACAGTGTTCGGGATGCCGCCATCCTGCGGCGCCGGCGTATTGCCCGTGCAGACGAGGCTGCCGCCAATCGTATTGTTGACGACGTCGTTGTCGCCCGGAGCTGGCGTGGTGTTGCTCCGATTGAGCACATTCGCGGACACGTTGTTTCCAGTCAAATTGATATACGCAGAAATCATGGAGTTGGCAACCGACAGGGTGCCGCCGACAAATGAATTACGGATGTCTACGGTGTTTGTTTCTCCGGTCACGGACACGCTGCCAAGAATGTTGACTGCTCCCCCCGTTGCGGGCACGAGGTAGATCGTCTTGGCGCCTACCGCCAGCAGAGAGCTGCTAACGGTAAACGACGCGGTATCGTAATCAAACAGCGACGCGCCCGAGCCCACCATTACATTGCCCGTGACAGTCACGTTGCCGCTGGTGCTCACCGTGCAGGTCGCGGAAGCCGGCACGCTGACGGCGGTGTAGCTGCCAGGGGCCAAGGTGCCACTGCACGTATACGTCTGAGCCGCGGCACTGCCGGCGCCAGCCGCCATCACCCCTGCCAAGATTAACAGGCGCCGAGAAAGCTGCTTAATCATGGTTCTTCTCCTCCTCTATGATCCGCCGACACCGCCGGACGCGCATGGGCGCCCGAGCCGGGGTTGGTCCGTTTTGGCGGACTACGATGCGGCCTGAAAAATTCGCCGTCAAGTGTCTCACCGGCGCCGTAAGACAAGTGTAGCGCGAAATTAGAGTTTCCTAACATGCCTTCGGGCGCGCGCCGGGCGTTTGGCGCCCGCCTTGCGATGGGCGGGTCAGGGGTCGTCCTGCAATGAGACGAGGGTGGCGTTGCCGCCGGCGGCGGTGGTGTCGGTCGAGGTGGTGCGCTCGGTCGCGAAGCGATGCAGGTAGCGCGGGCCGCCGGCCTTGGGGCCGGTGCCGCTGAGGCGCTCGCCGCCAAACGGCTGCACCCCGACGACGGCGCCGATCATGTTGCGGTTGACGTAGCTGTTGCCTGTGCGCGTGCGGCCGAGAATGTGCCGGACGTTCTCGTCGATGCGGCTGTGAATGCCGAGGGTCAGCCCGTAGCCGGTCGCCTCGATCTCGTCGAGCGCGTGGTCGAGCCGCTCGGCGGGCCAGCGCACGACGTGCAGGATCGGGCCGAACACCTCGCGGTCGAGCACACCGGCACCAGGAATCTCGAAGGCGCGCGGCGCGAAGAACGTGCCGTGCTCGGCGCCGGCGGGCAGCCGGCACTGGAAGAGCAGCCGGCCTTCCCGTTCCATGCGGGTGGCGTGCTTGTCGAGCGCGTCGCGCGCGGCGGCGTCGATGACCGGCCCGACATCGGTCGTGAGCAAGGCCGGGTCGCCGACCGCGAGCTCCGCCATGGCACCCGTCAGCATGTCGACCAGCCGGTCGGCGATGTCGGCCTGGATGTAGAGGAGGCGCAGCGACGAGCAGCGCTGGCCGGCGCTCTCGAAGGCCGAGGCCAGCACGTCGGCGACGACCTGCTCGGGAAGCGCCGAGGAGTCGACGATCATCGCGTTCTGCCCGCCGGTCTCGGCGATCAACGGCACGAGCGGGCCGGGGCGTCGGGCGAGCGCCAGTGCGATGGCGCGCGCGGTCTCGGTCGAGCCGGTAAAGGCGACGCCGGCAATCCGCGGGTCGGCGACGAGGGGCGCCCCGACCGTTTCACCGCTTCCGGGCAGCAGGTGCAGGGCGTCGCCGGGGACGCCGGCCTCGTGCAACAGCCGCAGCGCGGCGGCGGCGACGAGCGGCGTCTGCTCGGCGGGCTTGGCGACGACCGCGTTGCCGGCGGCGAGCGCGGCGGCGACCTGGCCGGTGAAGATCGCCAACGGGAAATTCCACGGCGAGATGCAGGCAAAGACGCCGCGGCCGTGCAACGCCACCTCGTTGCGCTCGCCGGTCGGCCCCGGCATCGCCTCGGGGGCCGCGAAGTCGGCGCGGGCGCGCTGCGCGTAATAGCGCAGGTAGTCGACCGCCTCGCGCAATTCGGCGACCGCCGCCGGGATCGTGCGGCCGCCCTCGCGGATGACGCGAGCCGTCAACTCGGCGCCGCGGCTCTCGTAGAGGTCGGCGGCGCGCTCGAGGATCGCGGCGCGCTCACCGGCCGGGCGGCGGTCCCACAACGGGGCGGCATGGGCCGCGCGGCCGAGCGCCCGCTCGACCTGCGCCGGCCCGGCCTCGACAACCGCGCCGACCTCGCGGCGACGGTCGCTCGGGTCGCGGGCCGCGGTTGGCGGCCCCGGCTGCTCGACGCCGCCGACGATTGGTGCCGCATGCCACGGCTGGCGCATCGCGGCGACAAGGCCGTCGCGCAACGCGGTCAAGGCCGGCGGGTCGGCGAGGTCGATCCCGCGCGAGTTCCGGCGCGCCGGGAGGTAGAGGTCGGCGGGCAATGGGATCCGCGGATGCGGCTTGACCGGGAGCCGGGCGAGCCGCGCCACCGGGTCGGCGATGATCTCGTCGATCGGCTGCTTGTCGTCGACGATGCGGTTGACAAAGGACGTGTTGGCGCCGTTTTCGAGCAATCGGCGCACGAGGTAGGCGAGCAATTCCTCGTGGCTGCCGACCGGCGCGTAGACCCGGCACGGCCGCCGGAGACGCTCGGGCAGACGTTCGGGCGGACGCTCGGCCGGACGCTCGGGCCCGACGATCTCGCCATAGAGCGCCTCGCCCATGCCGTGCAGGCGCTGGAATTCCCAGTCGCGGCGGCCTGCGGCAAGCTCGAGCACGGCCGCGACGGTCTGCGCGTTGTGGGTCGCGAATTGCGGGTAGAAGGCATTGCCGGCGGCGAGCAGCCGGCGGGCGGCGGCGAGGTAGGAAACGTCGGTTGCGACCTTGCGCGTGTACACCGGGTAGCCGTCGAGGCCGCGCTCCTGGCTGCGTTTTATTTCGCTGTCCCAATAGGCGCCCTTGACGAGCCGGACCATCAGCCGCCGCCGTCCGCGCCGGGCAAGGTCGGCGAGCCAGTCGACGAGCGGCAGGGCACGTTTTTGATAGGCCTGGACCGCGACGCCGAGCCCGTCCCACTGGGCGAGCCGGGGGGCGAGCGCCAATGTCTCGATCAGGTCGAGCGACAAATCGAGCCGGTCGGCCTCCTCGGCGTCGATCGTCAGGGCGATGCCGGCGTCGCGCGCCTGTTCGGCGAGGGCGAGCAATGGCGGGGCCATTTCGGCCAACACCCGCTCGCGCTGCGCCATCTCGTAGCGCGGGTGCAGCGCCGACAATTTGACCGAGATGCCGGGTGCGTCCTCGACCGCGCGCCCCGCCGCCGCATGCCCGAGCGCGGCGACGGCATGTTCGTAGGCGGCGAGGTAGCGCGCCGCGTCGGCGGCGGTGTGCGCCGCCTCGCCCAGCATGTCGTAGGAATGGCGGTAGCCGTGCTCCTCGGCCGGGCGGGCATGGTCGAGCGCCTCCTCGATCGTGCGGCCCATGACGAACTGGCGCGCGAGGATCCGCATCGCCGCGGTCACCGCCTGGCGCACCACCGGCTCGCCCGAGCGCGCGACAAACCGGTGCCAAGCCGCGCGTAGATCGGGCGCGGGGTCCGTGCGCACCAGGCGCCCGGTCAGCATCAACGCCCAGGTCGAGGCGTTGACAAACACCGAATCGGACCGGCCGAGATGGCGTGCCCAGTCGGCCTCGCCGAGCTTGTCGCGGATCAGCCGGTCGACGGTGTCGGCGTCGGGGATGCGCAGCAATGCCTCGGCGAGGCACAAGAGCGCCACGCCCTCCTGCGAGGACAACGCGTATTCGTGCAGAAAGGCGTCGATGCCGCCCTTGCCATGGCGCTCACGGCGCACCGCGGCGACGAGCCCGCGGGCGGTCGCGGCGATCCGGTCGCGTGCTTCCGGTGCTATGTCGGCGGCGGCGAGGATCTCGGCGTCGGCCGCCGTCTCGTCGAGCCGGAGATGATCGCGGATCGCCGCGCGCAAGGGTGCAGCCGGCGGCAACGGGTGGGGGAAGACGACATCCATGGGCTGGGCCTTCGTTCGGACACCGCCACGCTCGCGCATCCGGCCGAAGCCTCAGCCGGGCGTACGGCGCCGACGCCCTCCAGATGTGGTGCCGGACCGGCGTCCGCGGCAGAGCCCGCCGGCGCGCGACGGCGCCGGTGCGCGTCGAAAATCATCGGCGCCAGGGGGCGGCTTCGCATTGGGGCTGCTCTATACCGCCCACTCACCATCCCCGCGACAGAGCGTGTGAAGGAATTGGACAACTTCGAGAGCTCGTCATTCCGGGATGACGCTTGGCAGGCCCGGAGCCTATGAAAACGGCGCCTTGCCGGTATTTTCCGAGGCCGTTTGCTTGGGTTCCGGGCTCGCGGGCAAGGCCCGCACCCGGAATGACGCTCGCTTGGATTTCCTCACACGCGCGAAGCCCGGGACCTTTTTGCCATAGGCCCCGGCTTCCTGTTCGGTGCCAGGCACAGGCCCAGCGTGGCCATGGATTTGATTTGGGCTTCCGACGCGGCACCCGCCGGCGCGCCGCGGCTCCAGTGTTCAGTCCCATCCAGATCGTCCAGGCCGCTATTGCGGGCCGGCGCGCATCGAGGCGGGGTGGCCGGGCAGCTTAAAGCGCTGCCCGGTGTCGGTCACGCTGGCGCCGTCGACCTTCAGCACCGACAGGTCGCCGTCGAGGAAATTGCCGACATAGACATGGCTGCCGTCGGCGCTGAACGCGACCCCTTCGGGTAGCCGGCCGACGGTGATCGACCCGACCTTGGTCACCTTGTCGCCATTGATCGCCAATACCGCGAGGCTGCCGTCGTTGTGGTGGTAAAAAACCGACGGCGGCGTGTTCGAGCCCTCCGCCTGGAGCGACACCGCGAGATTGCCCTTTGGGCTGATCGCCAGCCCCTCGGGCGAATCGCCGACCGAGACATGGTCGACGACCCGCGGCGGGCTGGCGGCGAGGTCGATGACCCCGACGGTGTCGACATTGCCGTCCGAGCCGCCGCCATTGCCGTTGTCGGCGGTCAACGCCAGCCTGCCGTCCGGCGTGACCGCGACATTGTAGGGATAGATGCCGGTCGGCAGGTCGCGGTTGTCGTTGGTGACCTTGTCGCCGTCGATCGACAACAGCGCCACCTTGTTGGCCGCGGGCCTGGTCACGAGCGCCCGGCTGCCGTCGGGGGTGATCGCGACGGCGGAGATCTGGTCGGCCGCGGCGCCGACCGGCACGGTGCCGACGACAAGGACGTCCTTGCCGTGGAGCGCCAGCACCGAGATCGTGCCGTCGCCGCGGTTGGCGACGAGTGCGATGTCGCCTTTCGGGCCGATCGCCAGCCCCGAGGGCTGCTTGCCCACCGTCACCGTGCCGACGACCTTGGGCGGGCTCGCCTTCAAATCGACGACGAACACCTTGTTGTCGGGCTCCAGCCGACGCCCCCAACCCTGGACGACCGGCGCGAGCGAGTTGGCGACGAGCGCCACATCCCCCGACGGCGTAATCGCGAGGTTGGTCGGCGGCCCGACGACCGAGTTCATCAGCGGGATGGTCGCGGCAATGCGCGGCGCCGCGGGTGTCGAGATGTCGACGACCGACAAGGTGTCGTGGCCGGGCTCGCGCAGGATCGGCTTGAAATTCTGGTCGACCCCCTGCTTTTCGTCATTGCCGACGATCAGGGTTTGGCCAAAAGCCGGCGTAAGCCCGCAGCCCAACAGGCCAGCCATCAAGACGGCGTATTTGAACGACGGCACAGGCATCCTCCCTTCCTTGTTCGGTTCCTTCGCAACGATCTCGCCCGCAATTGGCGTCGGGGGCGTTCAGCTCGCGCAATCCTCCTGGCTGCGCAAAGCCGTACTCAGAACCGGTCGCGTTCCTCTGCCGCTTTGACGTACGCGGCGGCGTCGGCCGGCAGCAGCAGGCGCTCCGCGACGAGCGCCTCGGCGGCCGCCTTCACCTTTGCGACATAAGCCTCGCGGGTGCCGTAGCGCTCCTCGAGCGACGGGCGCGGGTCACCCGCGGCCTCGCGTTCCTGCCGGGTGCGGGCAAACGGGATCAGCGAGCCGTCGCGGTCGGCGAGCTCACCGGGCTGCGCGCGGTAGACGTTCCAGCCGGTATAGGTCCCGAGCGGCACGGCGATCGGCGGCAACCGGATGCCGGCGACCTCGTTGCCGTCGGCGTCCACCGCGCAGACCCGGGTGCCGTAGAAATTGTCGAGCCGCGCCGGCGGGTCGACCCAGTCGACGGGTGCGGCAATATAGTTGGCGCCGGGCGGCGTCGCAAAGCCCGGCACCGCCGGCATCGTGACGGTCTCGGCCGCGACCGCCGTGCCGCCCGCGACCGAGGGGACGCGGCTCGGCGGCGGCGGCGCGCCGGTGCGCACCCACTCTTCGAGCGCCGCCAGCAACGCCCGCAAGGCCGGGCTCGCACTGTGCGGGTTGCGCGGGTTGACGCAAGGGCCGGGGCTCGGGTCGGTGGCCGGGCCGCCGCCATGCTGGGTCCCGGCGACCATATAGGCGCGCGCGTTGGGCGGCAGCACGGCGTCCTCTCGGCCGGCCGGGTCGGTGTGGATCAGCGAGGCGCCCTTTTGCCAATATTCGGTCGAGGTGTTGACCTCGATCATCAACGGGTCGGCCGGGCGGCCTTTAAGGATCGCGTCGCGCCGGCCGGAAAACGGGTCGCTCGCCGGCGCGTTGCCAAACGGGAACCAGTTCTCCGGGTAAAGCCGGTCCTCGTGCTGGGTCGCGGTGCGGCCGGGCATCGCAAAGCTGTGGTTGGCAAACACCTTGCCGGCGCCGGCGACATGGCTCAGCACACCGTCGAAGACGCGCCGGCCATGCCCGTCCTCGTTCATGCCGAGCTCGAGAAAATGGCGCAAAAACCGCCCGCTCTGCGACACGCCAAAGGCCAAGGCGTGCGCGACCCGGGCGCCGTCGGCGGCGTCGGCGCTGGCGTTTGGGGCGAGCATCGGGTTGGGCGTCCCGTCGCCGGCGGCAAGCTCGTAGCGCAGAAACGAGACCAGGTCGCGGGTCGCGGCAAAGCCGACGCCGCTCACGCTGGCGCCCGTCGCGTCGTACCAGATTTCATAGATCTTGTAGGGGGCGAACAGCGCGCCCACGGGCAACAGCCGGATCGTCCGCTCGTCGACAAACTCCCAGGCATCGGCCGGGATTTCGGTGCGGTCGCCGCGCTCGCGGTCGCGCACGGTCAGCCGGGCCTGGTGCTGGTCGGCTGCGACCGCGGGATAAGTGAGCCGCACGACATCGCCCTTGCCGGGCGCGCGGGTGCCGATGTGAAACTCGTCGCGGATACGCCGGACCATCGGCTTGCCGTTTTCGAGCGCCGCCGGCAGCCGCGCCGTCATGCCGTTGTTGGCGCGCGGCGCGCCGGCGTCCCAGCCCGACCAGACGAGGCTGTAGCCGCGCCCCAACGTGAAGGCGAGCCCGACATCGCGCACCGTCTTGGGGTTGTTGGCGTCGGCGTCGCCCGGCGCTTCGTCGAGCCGGCCGAGGATCACCTTTCGGCCGCGGTTGGTCACGTCGTAAACGAGGACGCCGCTGCCGCGCCGCGGCATGGCTGGGCGCAGGATGAAAAAATCCGCCTCGTACTCGACGAGCCCGCGCGCGTTGCGCGGGGCCTTGTCGAGATCGACGATCACGCCGTTCTCGCCGGCGGGGTCGAGCGCGCCCGCCGCGACGCCGTGGATCCGGATATAGGGGCCGGCGGCGCCGAAGTCGCGGCCACCGGCAAAACTCTCGGTCGCGGCGACGGCGAGCCTGGTGATCGGCATGGTTCTCTCCTGCTCCTGGATGGGGGTTTCTCCGGGGACGGGCAGCGGCCGGCGATCAGAGGTCGTCGGCGGCCGGCGAGCCGGCGAACGGCTGGCCGAAGCGCAGGTCGCATTCCGTGAGAAAGGCGAGTTCGTCCGCGGTCGATTCCCGGCCGAGGATCGGGTTGCGGTGCGGGAAGCGGCCGAACCGCTCGATGATTTCGAGATGCGTGCGCGACATGCGCCCGTCGCCGGGGCGGCCGTCGACCGGCGGCAGCGCTTCCAACAGCGCAATGCCGCGCTCCTGGTCGGCGAGCCGCTCGCTGTGCTCGAACGGGAGATAAAAGAACAGCCGCCACGCCGGCGGCACCGCGAGGTCGAAGCCGCGCGTCAACGCCCGGTTGGTCGTCGCCAAGGCGAGCGGGTCGCTGGCAAAGGCGCGCGGCGTGCTGCGAAAGATGTTGCGCGGCGCCTGGTCCAGCAGCATCACGAGCGCCAGCGCGCTTTCCGCCGCCGCCTCCCAAGGGGCGAGCTCGCCCGCGACCGCCGCCTCGTGGTCCTTGGCGAAATGGCGGCGCACGGCGTCGTCGAATTCCGTGGTGCTGCGGAACCAGATCTGGCGGTGATGCAGCCGCCGCGGGTCCCCGGGAAGCCCGAACCAGAAGTCGAGGAGTGCCCGCGCCCGCTCGGGCAGGTGCGCTGCCTCGATCATCGCTGCCCGAAAGTGCTAGCCGCCACGATAGGACTTCTCCTCGATGATCTTGGAACCGGTCAATTCGTTGATCTTTCGCTTCACGGCGGCGCGCTCGTCGTTATAGCGATAGACGCTGCGCGCCAATTCGACAAAGCGCTGGTCGAATTGTCCGGCGCGCTCGGATCGACGCAACGCGTCTTCGATGTCCCACAGCCGCGCATTGACCGCAGCGAGGTCGCGACACAGCGCTTCCAGCCGCGGCATCGGGGCTACGCCCCGGAGGCGCACCGCGTTCAGGCAATCGAGCTCGCGCATCACATTGGCGCGGCGTGCGGGGTCTTGGATCCGCTCGGCCTTGATCTCGAGGATGGCGATCTTGTCGAGCAGCTCGCCAACCGAAATCGGCGCCAGCAGCGGCGGTTCGGGCGGCGGTGCCGCGGCGGGCCCGAGCGGCACCTGCCGTTCGACCGCGGCAGCGACGGTTTCGAGCGGGATCGCATCGACCCGGTCGGCGCCGAAATCCTGGGCCTTGATGCAAATCAACGCCCGCGAGAACGGGGCGTACTTCTCCGGCCGGGTCGGCCCGTAGAGCGACACCATCGGCGCCCCGCCCGCGGCCAGCAGATGGCCGGTGCCGGAGCAGTTCGCGACCGCCGCCGACACCCGCTCGCCGAGTGCCGCGACCAGGCTCGGGCCGCGCAGCTCCGCCGGGTCGCCCGCGCCCGTTTGCTGCTCGGGGAACAGCGCCCCGGGAACCGCCTCGCGCAGTTGCCCGCACCACTCGAGCTCATCGGGACCGACAAAAAACACCGGCGCGCGGCCGCAACTCACCTGCTGCCGGGCGAGCGCGACAAATGCGTCGAGCGGCCAGCATTTGCCGGTGTGCTTGACCCCCGCACCAGGCGCCAGCGCCACGTAGGTCGGGCCGGCGGGCAGCAATTCCGCCGCCCGCGCGCGCAACGCCGGCGGCAAGGGGATCGGGTTGGGAACCGGGATCTCGTGCCCGGCGGCCGCCGCCGCCAAGCCCAACAGCTTGTCGGTCAGGCGCGGCGGGCGGCGCGACAGGCCGCGCGGCGGGCCGGCGTTGGAAAACAGGTATCGCCAGGTCCCGCTGACAAAGCGGCGATGCGGGATGCGCCGCAGAAACAAGGTGCGGCCGAGATAGCGTTGCGTGTCGACGACCAGGTCGAAATGGCGCTTCAGGATCGGGTGCTTTGCCCGGAGTGCTGCGCGCGGCTCGACCGGGATGTCGAGGTCGGTGATGAACTCGGCGATCCGCCCGCCGACCAGCGGCGCCAGGCTGCGCTGCAGGTAGAATTCGCCGCTCGTCCCCGGGACCCACGAAATCCTGGCGCCGGGAAAACCGGCGCTGAGCGCCAGCAGCAGCGGCAGCTTGAGCACGTTTTCGCCGAGCGCATTGTCGACATGGCTAGTGACGTAGACAAGGATCGAACCAACCGGCATTCACGGCTCCTCCCGGTAGCGGCCGCCGGACGACGCGGGTCCGATGCCTTGGTCAGTGCCGATCGCTGTTTACCGCCAAATAAAGGCCCCGTCGAGAATCCGGGCGAGGAGGATGCGGCGCGCCACTCGATGCGACGCCGTCGGTCCGCCTGGCTCAACGCTGGACATCGACGGTCGGGCACTCCGGATGAAGCTGCTGATATTGCCGGCCGTCGAGGCGAGCTTCGCAAGGTGTGCAGAGCCGCCCAAGAGACAGGCCTTCGCCGCCACGATAGAGGCCGTGGCTCGAACCACGGCTCTCGGCCAGCTTAACCTTTGCGGTCCCGCATAACGGAACAAACCATGCATATAGCCGGGTTGGGAAGGGTCTTCAAGCCGGTTGCGCGAGCCACCTACGCGCAGGCGTCGTCGAGCAGGCGGACGATGTGGCGGGCGTCACGGCCGGCAAGGTCGGCGATCTGATGGCGGCAGCTGGTGCCGCAGGCGGCGAGCAGCGTCTCGGGGGGTGCGGCGCGCATTTTTGGGAGCACGCCGAGCTCGCCGATCTG
>DATMLF010000068.1:0-22099 GCA_035570595.1 Allostellaceae bacterium | reverse complement strand
TGTTCGGCCAGCACGCCAGCGCCGGCATCCTCGGCGGTCAGGGCGCGACCCCGGGGCTCGGCGAGACCGTCGTCAACAACTACTATGGCGACGCGGGCGCCGGCCAGGGCGGGGCCGACCAGGATTTCTCGGCCGGGAGCTACGACCCGAGCGGCGCCCAGGACCAGGATTTTTCGGGCGGCGGGTACGACCCGAGCGCCGGGGGCGGCCAGGACTCCGACCAGGATTTTTCGGGCGGCGGCTTCGACCCGAGCGGCGGCGGCCAGGACCAGGATTTCAGCGGCGGCGACTTCGGCGGCGGCGACAGCAACCAGTGCTGAGGCGTCAGGCGCGAACGGTCGATTGCCCCCTCTCCCCTTAAGCACTTATGCCACGGGGAGAGGGCCGAAAAGCGATCGCTGCAAACCACGCCGGCGCGGCGACGGTCCGCGATCTCAGTGGCCGCGAATTATCGATCAGCCAATCGGCCATAATCCGGGTCGTCCCCGCGCACATGCAAAGTGCTGACTGAGGCGTCTCCTAAATGGCATCACTGGAGAAGTTTTCGACCTTGGTCAGGCGAGGCGGTAGCGGTCGATCGTAGCTCGATTGAATTTGAGGCCGAGGCCGGGGGCCGTCGGCATCAGCAATTCGCCATTCTGCTGCTGCGGCACCTCTTCGAAGAGCGGCATCAGCCACGGCATGTATTCGACCGTCAACCCGTTCGGGATCGCCCCGATCAGGTGGACGTGGACCTCCGGGATCAGATGGCTGACGACCGGCAGGTTGAACGCCTCGGCCATGCCGGCGACCTTCATCCACTGCGTGACGCCGCCGACCCGCACCAGGTCGATCATCACGACGTCGACCGAGTGCCTTTCGACCATGTGGCGGAACGGCACGATGCCCCAGACGTATTCGCCGCCCGCGACCGGCGTCGCCAATGCCGCGGTGACGCGCGCCAGGCCAGCGAAGTCGTCGGCGGAGGTCACGTCCTCGAGCCAGAACAAACCGACGCCGGCGTCCTCGACGCGGCGACCGACGTCGATCGCCTGCTCGGGCCGCCAGCGCTGGTTGATGTCGCACATCAGCTTGATGTCGGGGCCGATCGCCTCGCGCACTCGCCGCATGCGCTCGACCTCCTTGGCGGGCGTCGCCTCGCCGGGCAATGCCATCTGAGTCTTCATCTCGCGCCAGCCGCGCTCCTTCAACGTCGCCGCCGCCTGGACCACCCGGTCGAGCGAGAGGCCGCGCATCAACGCACCGCTCGCATAGGTCGGGACCCGCTCGCGCGCGCCCCCGAGGAGCTTCCACAATGGCAGGTTCGCCGCCTGGGCGCGCAAATCCCACAGCGCGGTGTCGATCGCCGACAAGGCGAGGTTGAAGATGCCGCCCGGCCCGGCCGAGCCGGCGGCGGCGCGCAGCTTGGCGGTGACCGCCTCGACCCGCACCGGGTCCTCGCCGACCGCGAGCGCCCCCAATTCCTCGACCGCGCGCTTCAGGCTGCCGGTCAGGGCGCCGCCGAAATACGTCGCGCCGACGCCGACCGCACCGTCGTCGGTCTCGACTTCGAGGGTCACGATCGGCCGGGTGCCGCTCGGATTTTCGGCCGCACCCGCGAGCGGCTCGTCGGCCGGGAGTGCGACGATGTTGGCGCGGACGCCGGTGACTTTCATCGGGCGGCCCTCCGACATCAGCGCCTGTAGCTCGGGTCGAGCCGGTCGAGCATCCGCAGCAAGGCCGGCCATTCGCGCTGACCCTGGAGGCGCGGCATGTTGCCGGAAAACTGCGCGGCCTGGCGCTCGCAGGTGTCGGGCGACGGGACGACCATCCTGGCGCCGGCGGCGACCGCGGCCTGGATCTTCAGCTGTGCGGCGGCCGAGCGCTCGAAATGGTAGGTCAGCGAAAATGCCTCGGCGACGTTGCGGCCGGTCGCGAGCAGGCCGTGGTTGCGCAACACCAGCACCGGGTGATCGGCGATGTCGTGTTGCAGCCGCTCGCGCTCGTCCATCTCGAGCGAGACGCCCTCGTAATCGTGGTAGCCGAGCCGGTTGTAGAAGCGCATCGCCCATTGCGAGAGCGGCAGCAGCCCCTCCTCGAGCGCGCCAACCGCGATGTCGGCCTCGGTATGGGTGTGGATTACGCACTCGACATCGGGCCGGCCGAGATAGATCGCGCCATGAATGACGACGCCGGCGTTGATCGGCTCATATTCGGACGGCTCGATCAGCTGCCCGTCCATGTCGACCTTGAGAAGGTTCGAAGCGGTGATCTCGTCGAACATCAACCCGGAGGGGTTGATCAGCATCTGGTCGGTGGTGCCCGGCACCCGCGCCGAATTATGGGTCAACACCAAATCGTCCCAGCCGAAATGCGCGATCAGCCGGTAGCAAGCGGCGAGATCGACCCGCACCCTCCATTCCTCCGCGCCGATATGGGCTGGGCGGTTCGTGATGTTCGCTTCAAGCGTGTCCACCTTCTTCCTCCGATTTGGCTGCGGAAAGCGCGTGCAGGGCCTCGCGGCTGGAACTCTCGCGCAATCCGCCATCGCGGGCAAGCGCGAGGCTCGCCGCCGCGGAGCGCGGCTTGCGTGGCTCGGGCACACCCAGCTGTTGTGCTCTTCCAAGTTTAGGCCGGTGAAGCACTGGCGTCTTCAGGCGCTCGACGATTGTCTGGCGCGGTTCCCGCCAATATGCTGGCGCCCGACGCCGCGAAAACCACCGCGATGAGAAGGAGGTCCCAATGCCGTACGGAGGAAACGACTGGCTGGCATTGACGCAGGAGCCGATCCTCGATCCGGCGATCGCGATCTGCGACCCCCACCACCATTTCTGGGACTTCCGCCTCGAGCGCATCCCCTACCAGCGCTACCTGCTGCACGAATTGGCCGCCGATGTGAATTGCGGCCACAATGTGCGCTCGACGGTTTTTATCGAGGCGCGGTCGATGTACCGCCCCGACGGGCCCACAGAACTTCGCCCGGTCGGCGAAGTCGAATTCGTTCAAGGTCTGGCCGCCGCCAGCGCCACCGGCCTCTACGGCCCGTGCCGGGCCGCCGCGGCGATCGTCGGCCACGCCGACCTGAAGCTGGGCGACCGGGTCGAGGCGGTATTGCAGGCATTGCACGCCGCCAGCCCCAACCGGTTTCGCGGCATCCGCCATACCGTCACCTGGGACCCGCATCCCGAGGTCGACAAGCGGGAAAAGGAGGGCGTGCTCGCCTCTCCCGAATACCGCGCCGGCGCGCGGGTGCTGGCGCGCCTGGGGCTGTCGCTCGACACCGGGGTGTGCTTTCCGCAGCTGCCCGAATTGGCCGATTTTGCCCGCGCCGTTCCCGAGCTGACGATCGTTCTCAACCATCTCGGCGGCTTGCAGCGGGTCGGCCCCTACGCGAACCGCGACGAAGAGGTAACGGCCGCGTGGCGGCGCGGGCTCGCCGCGGTCGCCGAATGCCCCAACGTCAACCTGAAGCTCGGCGGCATCGGCATGCCGCGGCTCGGGTTCGACTGGCACGCGCGCGCGAAGCCGGTCGGCTCGGAGGAGCTGGCGGCGACGATGGCGCCGATCATGCGCTACTGCATCGACCGGTTCGGACCCGAGCGCTGCATGTTCGAAAGCAACTTCCCGGTCGACAAGGTGTCGTTCTCGCACCCGGTCTTCTTTAATGCGTGCAAGCGCGTGTCCGAGGGCTATTCGGCCGGCGAGCGCGCCGCCCTGCTGCACGACACGGCGGCCCGGGTCTACCGCATCGACAACGCCTAGCCGCGCCGGCGGCGGACCGGGGCGCCGGAGGCCCCGACAGTGAGACAAAGGCGACGCAAGGAAGGGGCGCACGGATGGCGGCAGACGGCAAAATCGGGGTGGGGATCGTCGGCGCCAGCCCGAGCCGAGGGTTTGCCTCGATCGCGCATATCCCGGCGCTTAAGGCGCTGCCGGAATTCGAAATCGTGGCGGTGTGCACGACCCGCCAAGCGTCGGCCGAGGCGGCGGCCCGCCACTTCGCGGCCGCCCACGCGTTTGCGGACCCCGGCGAGCTTGCCCGGCATCCCGACGTCGACCTCGTCACGGTCAGCGTCAAGGTGCCCGACCACTATCCGCCGGTCATCGCCGCGATCGAGGCCGGCAAGCACGTCTATTGCGAGTGGCCGCTGGGCCGCGACACCGACGAAGCGTCGCGCATGCTCGCTGCCGCCGAGCGCCGCGGGGTTCGGCACGCGGTCGGGCTGCAAGGCCAGGTGTCGCCCGCGATCGGCTACGTCAAGGATCTGGTCGCCGACGGCTATGTCGGCCGGGTGCTGGCGGCGACAATGATCGGTTGCGCGCCGAATTGGGGGGCTGCGATCGACCGCGCCTACCAGGCCGACCTCGCCAACGGCGCCAATCTGTTGACGATCACCGGAGGCCACACGGTCGATGCGCTGTGCTATTGCCTCGGCGAGTTTCGCGAGCTCTCCGCCTTTGCCGTCAGCCAGCGCGACCACATCCCGCTGCAAGGCACCGGCGAGATGGTCCCCAAGACCGCGCCCGACCAGCTCGTCGTCAGCGGCATCGTCGGCGACGGCGCCGTCGCCTCGTTCCAAATCCGCGGCGGCATGGCGCGCGGCGCCGACTTCCTGTTCGAGATCCACGGGGAGCGGGGCGACCTTCAGCTCACCGCCACTTCGCGCAATTCGATGCAGCGTCAGGAGCTGATCGTCAAGGGCGCGCAAGGCGACGAGACGACGCTTGCGGCGCTGCCGATTCCCGCCAGCTATCGGTGGGTTCCCGAGGCTATGCCGCCCGACTCGCCGTACAACGTCGGCCAGCTCTACCGCCGGCTGGCCGAGGCCATCCGCGGCGGCAACAGCGTCAGCCCCGGTTTTGACGCCGCCGTCGCCCGCCATCGGCTGCTCGACATGATTGCGCGCGCCGCGCAGACCGGCGTGAGGCAGGTCGCTTAGCCGGCGGCGATCGGCTCTGCCGGCGGCGGACCCTTTTGGCTCAACGCGACCGGCGCCCCTGCTGCGGGAATTGGGGCCGCGTGCTATGCAAGGAGCCGCGCACCAGCGGAGGACAGCCATGCATGTCGGGACGCAGATCAGGCCGCGGGACGACTCCGACTACCGCATGTGGGCCCAGCTCGGGGTTACGCATGTCTGCCTCGACCCGCCCGGCAACCCCCACGGCTGGAGCCTCGACGACCTGAACCGGCACCGCGAGCACGTCGAATCGTTCGGACTTTCTCTCGACATGGTGCAATTGCCGATGTCGTCGGCGCCGATCGAAACGCAGGAGAGCCCGCACATCCTGCTGGCAAAGGAGCCCGAGCGGCAGCGCGAGCTCGACAGCATCTGCGCGTTGATCGAGCGCCTCGCCGCCGCCGGCATCCCGGCTGCCAAGTACAATTTGACGATCCTCGGCATCCCGCGCACCGCGCGCGAGCCGGGGCGCGGCGGCTCGCGCAACGCCGCGTTTCGCTGGAGCAGTGCCGATCAGGCGGCACCGCCGAGCGCCGCCGGTGTCGTCTCCGAGGACGAGTATTGGGAGCGCATCGACCATTTCCTCGCCGCGGTCGTGCCGGTCGCGACCGCCGCCAAGGTGCGGCTTGCCTGCCATCCGCAGGATCCCTACACCCCGCCGGGCTATCGCGGCGTCACCAGCGTGCTCGGCACGGTCGAGGGTCTGAAGCGCTTTGTCACGATGCACGAGAGCCCGTATCACGGACTTAATTTCTGCCAGGGCACGGTCTGCGAGATGCTCGACGACCCGGCGCGCGAGATCTTTGACGTGATCCATTGGTTTGGCGAGCGCGGCAAGCTGTTCAATGTGCATTTCCGCAACATCAAGGGCCGCCGGCTCGACTTTATGGAGGCGTTCCCCGACGAGGGCGACATCGACATGGCGCGGTCGATCGCCTGCTACCGCGATGTCGGCTACCCCTACATGCTGATGCCCGACCACGTCCCGCAGATCGACGGCCGCGACCCCTCGGGCGTCGCCTTCGCTTATTGCTACGGGTATATCCGGGCGCTGATCGATGCGCTCGCCCCGACAACGGGGGGCTGACGAGCGGCGGCCTGGCCCGCGTCCGTCACGCGAGCTGCGGAGGACTCAGCGAGCGACGGCGAATATTCCGGATTTATCTGCCCGAATCGCTCGCCCCGAACGAATTTCTCGCGGATCCCGCGTGATCGGCGCCGGGCGGCAGGCTGGAGCCTTGGCCGACGGTGGGCGCGCCGGTCAGCGCCTCCCAAGTTTGCGCATCGAGCGATGCCGTCTGCTCGATCCCGCTATTCTGTTGGAACCGTCCAAGAGCCCGCCTCGTCGCGGGGCCAAGGACGCCGTCAAGCGATCCCTTGTAGAGTCCGCGGTCTCGCAACTCCACCTGCGCCCAGCGAACGTCGTCTTTCCAGATGTCGGCGCTCGGCAGCAGATTGTCCGAAAATTGCGATGCCGCCGGCATGTCTGCGGCATTCGCCGCGCTGCCCGCGTCGGCCGCATAATCGAGAGCGGCGCCCGCAAACCCCAAGGCCAGCACCGAGGCGGTGCCCAGAACAAATTTGCGGATCAGTTTGCTCATTGTCATCCCCGTATCGCATCGTTGGCGATTACCTCGCCACACGGCTACAACGCCGCGGTCAACAGCAGCGTTCCCCGACATTAAGATATTGTCCTAAAGGGTTGCACAAAATAAGTGCACAGACCTCGCTGGCACGCTCCAGAATCAAGTATGAGACAAAACAATCTGCTGCAAAGGGCGATTCAGGTGCATAACACAGGCCCACTCAGCCTTGGGCCGGGATATCCGGTGGCCAGAATAAGTCAAAAAAGTGGCTTCAGACTTTGCGGAGTCATGGCCGGAGAGGTCTCCGGCAAAACTTCGGAAAGCATACGGCTCCCGCCAACCGACCCCGCGCCCGAAAACCCGCCGATCACCCGACCTGGGTTGGCGTGAGCGGACCTTGCCGGGAAACGTGAGCGGATGTTGCTAGGGAAAAAGACGGAGCGCCGTCAGCGTCGCCGGGCCGTGCCCATTCTTGTTGGGCACGATCGTCAATCGGAGATGGGTGGCGAGGACGCGGGTGAAGGATTGCTCCTCGCGCTGGTAGGTGGCGCCTCGCGGGCTGAAAGTGTAGTCCTGGGCGAAGATTTGCCGATAGGTCCGGCCGCCGTCTTCCGATATCTCGCCGCGGACGTGCTGGGTGCGTTCGCGCATATCCTCTTCGACCTCATAGGCGAGGCGCGAGACCGGTTGCGGCTGGTCAAATTCGACGACCATGTGCTCGACCGTGTCGGGGCGCGCACTGATCCACCGTGTGGCTCCGGGGCCGCTGCATCCGTCGAGCGCATGCTCGACCGGGTGAGCCGGATCCTCTGATGAGTAAGCCAGGGCCGCGCAGCCGGCGATGTCGATTTCACCGGCCGCCGCACCCGCCTCCACCCGTCGCTCGTCCAGTTGCCGCTTGCGCAGTCGCGCGAGGTCGCTCATTCGGTCACCGCGGATGTCGTTGTCAGAAAGTCGGAAGGCCGCCCTGTTTGGGATCCCGTTCCTTGCGCACCTGCTCCTCGACCGAGGCACCGCTGTCGGTCGTCGGGGATTGCCGATGTTTTTCGCCGCTTTTCGGATCGAGCACCTGGTCGACCACATGATCGATGGTCGCCTTGTCGCGTTGATGTGGTCTGCGGTCGGGAGTGTCGGGAGACGACTTTTTCATGATTCCTCCGCTTGACGAGTTTGGACACACTCTGGCGTACGAGCGCGAGGATAAGCGGTTCCGCGTGAGTTGAAGTCTTTATTGTGTCGCGGAGTGACAGCGGGCTAAGCGACATCCACAACCGCGCGATATATGGATCCCATAAAGTCGAGATGGTGGGTTAGCCGGAAAGCTCCGCCCCCGGTGATAAATAATAATTCTAATGTGGCGCGGTCATTCTACCGAACATTTTCCGGAACCGACGCTTCTGTCACGAGGTTTGTTTTGTCGAGCCGCCGTCGCGAGGACGGCGGCGACCACGAAACCACTCGGAGTCTTGTCATGGCGGATCGGGAACAATCCTCGAAACCCGGGATGGAGCAAAAGCCGCAGCGCGAGCCGGGCGGCAAGGTCGGCCAAAGCCACGGCAGCCAGAGCAGCGTCAAACCCGGCGGCACGGTTGGGCGTGACGTGCCGGACGAGAGCAAGGAGCACCATACCGAAATCGCCGTCGAGGCGGGCCGCAAGGGCGGCGAGCACCGCGACAAAAAGGATTAACGCATGTGTCAATGAGAGCCCCGCCACCAGCGGGGCTCCTTGACCCTCAGGGGGTGGTCAGCCGGTTGAGCGCCGCATCGAGCGGCATCTCGTGGCGCACGCCGCTGCGGCGGTCCTTGACCTCGAGCGTGCCGGCGGTGAGACCGCGTGGGCCGAGGACGACCTGCTCGGGCAGGCCGATCAGGTCCATCGTCGCAAATTTGGCGCCCGGCGACTCGTCGCGGTCGTCGTACAGCACCTCGACGCCGGCGTTCCGCAGCTTCTCATAAAGATCGTCCGCGGCGGCGCGGCAGCGCGCGTCCGATGCGCGCAAATTGATCAACCCGATCCGGAAGGGCGCGACGCTTTCGGGCCAGACGATGCCGGCCTCGTCGTGGTTCGCCTCGATCAGCGCGCCGACAAGGCGGGACACGCCGATCCCGTAGGAGCCCATTTCGAGTGCCACCGGCTCACCGTCGGGCCCGGCCACGACCGCCCCCATCGGCCGCGAATACTTGTCGCCGAAATGGAAGACCTGGCCGACCTCGATGCCGCGCCGGCTTACGATGTTTTCGCCATACTTTGCGGCCGCCGCAGCATCGTGCACGTCGTCGGTGGCGGCGTAGAGGGCTGTGTAACGGTCGACGACCTGCTGCAAGGCCGGGGCCTCCCAGCTCGCGACATCGAAGCCCGCCGGGTCGGCCTCGAGGAAATCGGTATGGACGTGAACGCCGCTCTCGCCGGTGTCGGCGAGAATGATGAATTCGTGGCTGAGGTCGCCGCCGATCGGCCCGGTCTCGGCGCGCATCGGAATCGCCTTCAGCCCCATGCGGTCGAAGGTGCGCAGATAAGCGACAAACATCTTGTTGTAGGAATACCGGGCGCCGGCGGCGTCGAGGTCGAAGCTGTAGGCGTCCTTCATCAGGAACTCGCGCCCCCGCATGACGCCAAACCGTGGCCGCACCTCGTCGCGGAACTTCCACTGGATGTGGTAGAGCAGCTTCGGCAGGTCGCGATAGCTCTTGACCGAGGCGCGGACGATCTCGGTGACCTGCTCCTCGTTGGTCGGGCCATACAGCATCTCGCGGTCGTGACGGTCGCGGATGCGCAGCATTTCCTTGCCGTAATCGTCATAGCGGCCGCTTTCGCGCCACAGCTCGGCTGGCTGGATCGTCGGCATCAGGATTTCCTGCGCGCCGGCGCGGTCCTGCTCCTCGCGGACGATGGCCTCGACTTTTTTCAGGACACGCAGCCCGAGCGGCAGCCACGAATAGATGCCGGCGCTTGACTGGCGGATCATGCCGGCGCGCAGCATCAGCCGGTGCGAGACGATCTGCGCCTCGCTCGGGTTTTCGCGCAACACCGGCAGAAAATAGTCAGAAAGACGCATCACCCCTCGCGCGGCATCGATAGGTCGCACTCTAGGCACGCAGCACCGCCCTGTCCATCGCACGACCGGGTGGGGCAGCACACGCGACGTCGCGCCCACGCGGATTGGCGGCTTCGTCGAGCGGTCAAAGATTCCTGAAGATTTGCGGTGACAATCGGTCGCAGGGGTGTCTATAGTCGCTCCGTCCGATGCGCGCAGCCATGCGCCCCGGCCCGAGTTTAGGGAGGAGTGCGCCGCCGGCCGCGACAGCGAGCAGGCGGGCGGCGGGAGCGAAGAAAGAGGCAGGGCGGTGGTCCTGCCTCTTTCTTTTGCGCAAAGGCTCTCCCGGTGCGCCGATTATGCTGCTATCTCACCGCCCGGCGGGGACAGCGCATGGGATTGCACCGGAGAGCGTAGATGGCCGTCAGTCGCGGGTTGCACTTTTTTCAGAATCCGGGTCCGACCAATATTCCGGACCGGGTGCTGCGGGCGATCGACCGCGGCACGATCGATTTCACTGGCGCGCAGTTCAAAAGCATTGCCGAAGAATGCTTCGCCGGCCTGAAGCGGGTGTTCAAGACCGAGCACACGATCCTCGGCTACGCCGCCTCCGGGCACGGCGCCTGGGAAGCCGCCCTGGTCAACCTGTTCTCGCCCGGCGATAAGGTGCTGGTGGTCGAGACCGGCTATTTCTCGCTGAACTGGGGCATGCGCTGCGAGTCGTTTGGGCTCGAGGTCGAGACGCTCGCGAACGACTGGCGCAACGCCGCCGACCCGGCCGCGCTCGAAAAGCGGCTGCGTGACGACCGCGGCCACGAATTGAAGGCGGTGCTGGTCGTGCACAACGAAACCTCGACCGGGGTCGTCCACGACATCGCCGCCTTGCGCCGGGCGATCGACGCCGCGGGGCATCCGGCGCTGTTCCTGGTCGACGTGATCTCGTCGCTCGCGTCGATCGATTTCCGCATGGACGAGTGGGGGGTCGACGTCGTCGTCGCCGGCTCGCAAAAGGGGCTGATGCTGCCGACCGGCATGGCCTTCACCGGGGTCAGCGCCAAGGCGCTCGCCGCGGCGGCCGACGCCAAGCTGCCGCGCGTCTACTGGGACTGGCGGCGGCTCGTCGAAGGCACCTCGCAGGCGTGGTGGAACGGCACGGCGCCGGTGCATTTTTTCTACGGACTGCAAGAGGCGCTGCGCATGCTCGAGGAAGAGGGCCTCGACAACGTCTTCGCCCGCCACCACCGCCTCGCCGAGGCGACGCGGCGCGCGGTGCGGGTGTGGCGACAGAATGACGGGCCCGAGATCTTTGCCGTCGACCCGCGCGCCCAGTCGGATTCGGTGACCGCGGTCTTGACCCCCGAGGGCTTCGACGCCAACCAGGTGCGCGCGGCTTGCCTCGAGCGGTTCAACGTGTCGCTCGGCGGCGGGCTCGGCCCGCTGGCGGGCCGCGTCTTCCGGATCGGCCATATGGGCGATTTGAACGAGCCGATGATTTTGGGTGCGCTCGCCGCGATCGAGATGGCGCTCGACCTCGTCGGCGTGCCGCACGGCAAGGGCGGCGTCGACGCGGCGATGGACTACCTCGTCAACGAGGCGTGAGGCCGCTCGGCCGTTCTCCGGTCGAGTTGCCGCGCGTCATTGCGCGGAGCGAAGCGACGAAGCAATCCCGATCCTCGCTCGTCGTACTCGGCATGTCGGGATCGTGCGCGCTGGACTGCTTCACCGCGGGTTATGTCCGCAGGTCGCAATGACGAACTACGCGGCGGCGAGCGCCTGTGCCACGGCGACCAGGGTCGTGTCGGCGCCGTGGCCCGCGACGATCGACAACCCGACCGGCAAACCATCGACAGCGCTGCCGGGGATGCTGACCTGCGGCACGCCAGTCAGCCCGCCATGCGCCGCAAGGCACAGGATGCGGTCGCGCTGCACGCTCGCGACCGACAGCGGCTCGCCACGCTTTGGCGCCGGGAACGGAGTTGTCGGCAGGCACAGGATCGTGCCGGGCGGCAACAGGTGGCGCATCCGCCCGCGCGCCTCGCGGCGCACCAGCTCGGCCCAATGGCGCTCGCCGTCGGGGATCTGCGAGCCGGTGTAGATGTTGCGCGCGACATTGTAGGCAAACCGCGGGTTGCGGCGCTCGACCCAATCCTTGAAGGTCAGCCACGCCTCGGACGGCTGGATCGTGCGCTGGGCGCGCGCCCATTGCACGATGCCGCCGGGCGCCATCGTCTCCTCGCGCCAATCCCCGATAAGCGCCCGCAATCTTTCGACTAGCGGCCGCAGCGCCTCGCCGACTTCGGGGTCGGCAAAAGCGAAGGCGTCGGCCGCGACGATGAGCCGGCGCGGCAGCGCAGACGGGATCGCCTCGTCGAGCATGACGCTCGACACGCGCGCGAAGGTCGCGGCGTCGCGCGCGAACCAGCCGGTCGTGTCCGAAGACGGCGCCTGCGGCAGCATGCCCGACACATCGAGGCGGCCATGCGTCGGACGGATGCCGTAGAGCCCGCAAAAGCTCGCCGGCACCCGCACCGAGCCGCCGGTGTCGGTGCCGATCGCGGTGTCGCACAGCCCGGCCGCGACCGCCGCCGCCGAGCCCGAGGACGAGCCGCCGGGCACACGGCCGGGCGCGCGGACATTGACCGGCGTGCCGTAGAACGCGTTTTCCCCGACGATCCCGAGCGACACCTCGTCGGTGATGGTCTTGCCGATCAACGTGGCCCCGGCGTCGAGCAGCCGCGCAACGGCCCAGGAATGCCGCGTCGGAACCGGGTTGTAGGTCGCCCAATCGGGGTTGCCGCCGCCCGTCGGGTGGCCGGCCACGTCGAACAAGTCTTTGGCAGCAAACGTCAGCCCGGAGAGCGGGCCGCCCGGCCGCCCGTCGACCCGCACCCGCGGGCCCGGAACAAAGGCGTTGATGTCGTCAGGCATGATCTCCTCGGGCATCGGCGAACCTCGGGCTGACGGCGCGATGCGGCGCAGCGGGAGGTTTATGTCATATCGTGCTTCCCGGTTGGGCGAAACCGCGCGCCGCGGCGTTCTTCGATCAGGAAACCTGCTCGCCCAGGGGGCCGGAGGGTATGATGCCGCGCCGCAAGACGCGCCGAGCCGACAACCGCAAATACTGGTCGGGGAAGGTCACCCGGGAGAGCGACGCGCTCGATCTCGAACCCGGCGTCTTTCAGGAGGACGATCCCGAGCGGATCGCCCGCTCGCTGAAGCATTCAGCCGAAGAAAGCCATCGCCGCAAGGGCGGCCCCTACCAGTCGGCGATGTCGATGCTGAACTTTTACATCAACCGCGCCGGCCGCAACTTGCCCGACCAGCGCCGCCGGGTCCTGGCGCGCGCGAAAGACAAGTTGCGCCAGCTGTTCGGGAGGACGTGATCACCTGGTCCGGGCCCGGGTCGGGCAAGACGGCTTTGCTGGTTTCCTCTCGAGGCGAGATGGGGGAGGGTTCGGGAGGGGGTGAGTGCGGTGCAACTTGATCGCAAACCGCTCTAAAGCCAGGCGGTGTCGGGGGCGAGGCCCATCAGGTATTGGCCGACGGTCTCGAAATGCTGTTGGCGGCCCTGCAATTGCTGCGAGACGGTGTGGATGTCGCGAAACCGGCGCTCGAACGGGTTGGTGGTAAAGATCGCGGTGGCGCCGGCGGCGTGATAGGCGGTGTCGACGACCGCCATCGCCTGATGGATCGCAAACGTCGCGGCGAGCCGGATCGTCATCCGCTGGTCGAGGCTAAGCCGGCGGGTGCGCGCGACTTCGGCGGTGATGTCGGCGAGCGCGCCGAACAGAAAGGCGCGGGCGGCGCCGAGCTTGGCTTCGGCCTGCGCCACCTGCGACTGCACGACGTTGTTGTCGCGCAGAGTGTGCCGGGCGCCGCGCGGGATCTTGTCACGGGCGAGCTCGACAAAGGCGTCGAGGGTCGCGCGGGCGATCCCGATC
Source organism: Allostellaceae bacterium (assembly GCA_035570595.1). Lineage (GTDB taxonomy): Bacteria > Pseudomonadota > Alphaproteobacteria > ATCC43930 > CGMCC-115725 > AP-15. The sequence continues at coordinate 8,600 of DATMLF010000068.1, read as the reverse complement.
GCCACCGCGGCAAACCCGGAGGCATAGAGCTGTAACGCGCTGAAATCGTAGAGCAGGCCAGGCTCGCGGCGGGCATCGGGGTCGTCGCGGGCGACGCAGAAGCGCGCCGGCACAAACAGGTCCGTGACCGAATACTGGTCGCTGCCGGTGCCTCTGAGCCCGACGACATGCCAGATGTCGGTCATCCGGGCGGCAGATTTCGGGAACAGCAGGGTGTGCACGACCGGGCTGCCGTCGGCATGATGCCGCGGCCGGCCGTCATGCTCGACGATCGGCAGGTGGGCGCCGAGCCAACTCGCGTCGTGGCTGCCGCTTGCAAAGCTGAACCGCGCCGTCACCTGGTAGCCGCCCGCGACGACCCGGGCCTCGCCCGGCCCCGGCCCCCAGGCGAGGATGCCGTCGGGAGCGCCAAACACCTCGCGCGCCGCCGCGGGATCGAGATAGGCGGCGGTCATCGAACAGCCCGAAATCTGGTTTAGGCACCAGGCGGTGCTGGCGTCGGCCTTGGCGATTTCCTCGATCACCTCGACAAAAACCGGCGGCGGCAACTCGGCCCCGCCGAGCGAGCGCGGCAGCAGCAGCCGGAACAACCCCTCCTCGATCAGTCGCCGGCGCAGGCCCTCGGGCAATTCGCGGCGGCGCTCGATCTCGTCGGCGTCGGCGGCGACGACCAGCCCCAGCTCTTGCGCCCGCGCGACATAGCCGGCCGCCGCCGGATCGTCGTCGTTGCGGTCGATCGGGCCACTCTTCAACGTCGTCACCCGCCTTTCGCTCTTCGCTAGTCCATCGGCAGTTTCAGCATATCGAGCGCGTTCCCGAAATAAATCTTTGCGCACTCCGCCTCGGCCAGCGCGAGGCCGTCGATCGCGGCGATCGTGTCACGGATGAACATCGGGCCGCCTTCGGGGTCGAACGGACAGTCCGTCGCGAACAGCACGCGGTCGGCGCCAAAAAAATCGAGCCCGCAGCGGATCGCCGAACCTGCCCCGCCGACCGCGGTGTCGTTGTAGAACAGCCGGAAATAATCGATCGGGCGGCGGCCTCTTGCCGTCATCGCGGCAAGGATCGGAGCGTAGTCCTCGTCCGAGGTGCGGCTGCCGAGCTGATCCCAAAGCGGTCCGACGCGGCCTTCGAAATAGGGGATCATCGCGCCCAGATGATGGGTGACGACGCGCAGCTCGGGCAGCCGGTCGAAGATGCCGGAAAAGACGATGCGGGCCATCGCCACACTGGTCTCGTAAGGCCACCCCAGAACCTGCCAGATTTCGAATTTCGACTTTTGCTCGCCGCGATAATCGGCAAACCGCGCGTCGCGCGCCGGGTGCATCCAGATCGCGAGACCATGACGCCGGGCCGCGTGCTCGAAGACCGCAAAGAAATCGGGCTCGTCGAGCGGCCGCCCGTCGACATTGGTGAAGATCTGGATGCCGCGCGCTCCCAGCGCGACGACGCGGTCGATTTCGGCGAGCGTGGCCTCGATGTTGTTGAGCGGCAGCGAGGCCACCCAGGCCGGGAATTTGTCCGGCCGCGCCAAACAGATCTTGCGCAATTCGTCATTGGCGAGGCGTGCGAGCTCCGGCGCGTCGCCGGGGTCGGCGATCGTCTCGATCGGCGGGTTCGACAGGGTCAACACCTGTTGATAGCCCGGCCACTCCTCCATCATCCGGATGCGGGCTTCGATGTCGTGGAGCATCGCGATGCCGGTCACGCGCTTCAGCATGTCGCCCTTGCCCGGCGCCAGCTCGCGCATGCGGTCGGCGACCGCGCGCGGCATGACGTGGTTATAGATGTCGATCTTGCGCCCGCTCATGCCTGCTCCGCCGGATAACAGCGCTCGCGGTGCCGCGTCGGATGCTCGGCGCGGCCATGCTCGCATTACGCCCGCGTTCAAAATTTCTCAACCGCGCCCAGCCGATGATGCCGCTCGGGAGAGCGGGATGCGGGCCCCGGCTTTGATCATATGGACAGCGGGCCGCGGCTGGCGTTGACGGGCGGGTCACTGGCGGCATTGCTCTCGTCTAGCACATCCGCGGGCGCAGCGCAGCGCGCTGCCTGCGGTGAAACTTCGGGTCGTCTGCCGCCCGCCGATCGGCTAGATTGCGGCAATGACGATCCGCCAGCTGCCGCCGGTTCTGGTCAACCGCATCGCCGCCGGCGAAGTCGTCGAGCGTCCGGCGGCGGCGGTCAAGGAATTGGTCGAAAACGCGATCGACGCCGGTGCCGCCCGCATCGACGTGACGTTGCGCGAGGGCGGCCAGGCGTTGATCGCGGTCACCGACGACGGGCTCGGCATGAGCGCGCCGGAATTGTCGCTGGCGGTCGAGCGCCACTGCACCTCAAAGCTGCCCGACGACGATCTGCTGCGGATTTCGGCGCTGGGCTTTCGCGGCGAGGCGTTGCCGTCGATCGGTGCCGTCAGCCGCCTGCGCATCGTCTCGCGCCCGCCCAACGCCGAGAACGCCTGGGAGATCACGGTCGAGGCCGGCCATAAGAGCGCACCGTTGCCGGCCGCCGCCGCACCCGGCACTCGGGTCGAGGTGCGCGAGCTGTTTTTTGCCACCCCGGCGCGGCTCAAATTCCTGAAGACGGCGCGCACCGAGCGCGAGCTTGCGGTCGACATGGTGCGCCGCCTCGCGATGGCCTATCCGGGGATCGCGTTTTCGGTGACCGGCGACGACGAGCGCATGTTGCTGCGCCTGCCTGCGGTCTCAGATCGGGCGGCGCGGCTCGGCGCGCTCCTCGGCCGCGACTTCGCCCAGAATTCGCTGGCGATCGCCGCCGAGCGCGATGGGTTTCGGCTGACCGGGCTCGCCGGCCTGCCGACCCTGAACCGGGGGTTGCCGCGCGACCAGTATCTCGTCGTCAACGGCCGCCCGGTGCGCGACAAATTGCTCGTCGGCGCGGTGCGCGGCGCCTATCAGGACGTGCTCGCGCGCGACCGCCACCCGATCGTGGCACTGTTTCTCGACGGGGCGCCCGAGGAGATCGACGTCAACGTCCACCCGGCCAAGGCGGAAGTGCGGTTTCGCGACGCGGCATTGGTGCGCGGGCTGATCGTCGGCGCGTTGCGCGCGGCACTCGCCGCCGCCGGCCACCGTGCCTCGACGACGGTCGCCGACGCGGCGCTCGGGGCCTTCCGCCCCGCCGGCGGCAGATCCGCGCCGGGCGCCGGCATGCCGCGCTTTGCGTTCCCGCCACCCCGGTCGCTGGCGCTCGCCGAAGCCGCCGAGGCCTTTCTCGCGCCGGCGCCGATCCCCTCGGCCGCCGCCGCGCCGCCGCGCCGCGACCCGGCGGACGCCGCCGCCCCGACTGCTGCCGCCCCAAACGGCGCCGCGGCGCCGCTCGGCGCCGCGCGCGCGCAATTGCACGGCACCTATATCCTGGCCGAGACCGCGACCGGTATCGTGCTCGTCGATCAGCACGCCGCCCACGAGCGGCTCGTCCACGAACGGATCAAGGAAGCGCTGGCGGCGAACGGCGTGGCACGCCAGGCGCTGCTGCTGCCCGAGATCGTCGAGCTCGATGAGGCGGCGGCGGCGCGGCTCGCGGGGCGCGCCGACGAGCTCGCCGAATTCGGCCTCGTCGTCGACCCGTTTGGTCCGGGAGCGGTCGTCGTGCGCGAGATCCCGGCAATGCTGCCGGGGCTCGACGTCGCCGCCCTGGTGCGCGACCTCGCCGACGAGCTCGCCGAATGGGGTGCGGCCCTGTCGTTGAAGGAGCGGGTCGAGGCGGTCTGCGGCACCTTGGCCTGCCACACCAGCGTGCGCGCCGGCCGCAGGCTCACGCCCGCCGAAATGGACGCCCTCTTGCGCCAGATGGAAGTGACCCCCAACAGCGGCCAGTGCAACCACGGCCGACCGACCTACATCGCCCTCGACCTCGCCGATATCGAGCGGCTGTTCGGCCGCCGGTAACGGCGGGGACCAACTTTCGACGCCGTCCTCGCGCGGAGTTTGCGAAAGGCTCGGATCGGCGCTATGCGCGCGTCCGTTGCGCGGGCACGCTGGGTTCAGGAACGCGCCCGGTTTGTTTGGAGGTGCCGCCGCGGGCGGCGTGTCGATCAGCCGACATCGGCCGCGCTGCTCTTGTTCTCGCGTATCGAAGCATCTCGGCACCGCTGGTCGGCGGCCTATCACGGCAAGTCACCGAGCCGGCTCTCGAATCGGTTTTCATTGCCCGAGCCGCCCCGGCCTTGACGGTGCAAGTCCCGCTTCCTTTGCGACTCCGGTTGGCGCGCTTCAAGCCGCAATCTTTTGTTTTGAATAAATAAAATCGAGTAGTAAATTTTATCGGCAAGGCGACGTTTGCGCATGCGCGGCGTTGGACGCATGTACCAACCCATGGAGCATGACATGCGCGTCCCCGCATTTCCGATTGTCGCGTCGCTGGTTCTGCTTGCGGCGCCGGCCTTTGCGCAGAGCTCGACCACCACCGGCGCCGCCAGCGAGCCGAGCAGCGCCCCCGGCTATTCGAATAGCTGGCATCACGGCACGAGTGTCAGCACCGACACCAAGGAAAAGCTCCGCCAGTCGCTTGAGAATTCCGGTTTCAAGAATGTCACGGTAACCCCGGAAGCCTTTGTCATTCGGGCGCAGGCCCCGGACGGCTCGCGCGTCGTCATGCTGCTGCGGCCTGACGAGATGACCGGGGTCATCGAGCAGACCGGCAGCTCGACGGCACCGGGCACGTCAAGCAATTACGGCTCGTCCAACACCGAAAGCGGCGCCAACCACTAGTCGTCCGCTCGAAACGCTTGGTTCCCAAGCGGTCCGTGAACCGCCCCATCAGGTTGATAGTTTCGTGGTGCGGTTCAGCGAACGGATTGGAATGAAATCATCTGTCGGCATTAAACCACTAGCTGTGCTTGATCTGAGCCAGCAGTTTTTCGGCCTGGGGCTTGTCGGTAAAGGACGCCCCGGAGCCGAGGAGCTTTTCGAGCGTGGCTTGGGCATCCCCGGTGCGGCCGGCGCGGCTTAGCGCCACCGCGAGATGATAGGCGATCGCCGGGTCGGCGGGAGACGAGTCGTTGGCCGCGGTCAGATAGGTCACCGCCTTGCCGGCATCGCCTTGGGCGAGCAGGATCCAGCCGAGCGTGTCGTCGATCTGGGCGGCGTTGGGCGCCGCTGCCACCGCGCGCTCCGCCAGGTTCCGGGCCTTGTTCAAGTCGCCCTTTTGCTGATAGAGCCAGGCGAGGTTGTTCAATACGGTCGGGTCGGCTGGGCGCGCACCGAGGATCTTTTTGTATAGCGCGATCGCATCGTCGTGATTGTTGTTTTCAAGGTAGAGCGAGGCGAGGTTCGCGGCGACGACATAGTTGGTCGGATCGCTCGTCAGGCGCGCGCTCAGCAACGTCTCGGCCTTTTGCGGATTGCCGGCCCGGCTGTAAAGGCGGGCCAGCGCCGTGATCAGGCCATTGTTGTCCGGCTTGGCCGCAAGGTCGCGCTCTAACAGCCCGATTGCCTCCTTGCCGCGTCCCGCCCGATCCAGCAGGTCGGCCGACACGAGGTCGTAGAGCGTGTTGTCTGGATCCTTTTTGGCGAGGTCGCGCGCTTCGGCGAGGCCGGCCTCGACACCGCCGATTTGTCCGGCGACCCGGATCAGCTCGGCCTTTATCGCCGGGTTTTGCGGCGCGCGGCTAAGCGCCGCCTGCAGCACCGACTGGGCCTCGACGTATTTCTTCGCGTCGTTCAGGGCGGCGACGTAGCGCGTCAGGATGTCGCTCGAGTTGGGTGCCAGCTGATACGCGCGTTGGTAGGTCGCCGCCGCGCTCTGCAGGTCGCCGGCGCCGATCTGGGCGCGCGCCTGCGCGTCGAGAATATCGATGTTGTTCGGGAATTTGGCGGCAAGCTCGGCTGCGGTTGCGGTCGCGTCTTTCCAGTCCTGACGCAGGATGTAAAAGTTGACAAGCTTGACTTGGGGCGCGGTGTCTTGGGGTGCTGCCGCGGCGGCTTGCTTGATCCTGTCGGCGGCGTCGGCCCATTTCTTTTCGGCGATCGCGACATCGGCGAGGCCGAGCAGTCCCGTCACGTCGTTCGGCTTTTGCGCCAACAGGCCGGCATAGACCTTGCGCGCGTCGGCGGTGCGGCCGGTCGCGAGGTAGAGCGCGCCCAATGCGGTGTTTGCGGTCGCGTCTTTCGGGTCGGCCTTTAGCCGGCTGGTCAGCACCGCTTCGGCTTTGCCGAAATGCCCGGTGCGGATGTAGAGGCGGGCCAGTGCCACCGTCAGTGTGGCGTCGGTCGGCCGCGCCGCCAGCGCTTTTTCAAGCAGCACCGTGGCTTCGTCCCAGCGCCCCGCATTCTGGTACACTTGGCTGGCGACGAGGGGGAAGACGGCGCTGCCGGGATCGTCCTTGGCGTAGAGATTTGCCTTCGAAACCGCGGCGTCGACCCCATCGAGCTCGGCCGTCGCCCGGACGAGGTCGGCCTTTAGCGCGGGGTTGCGGGGATCGCGGACAATCGCGTCGTTGAGCACGCTGACCGCTTCGCGGTAATACCCGGCGGAGGTGAGCAGGGAGAGATAGCGCGACAGGAGCGGGTTCGAATCGGGCGCCAGCTCGTGGGCCCGCTTATAGCTCGCCATCGCACCGTCGCTGTCGCCGGCGCCGAGCTGAGCCTGGGCCTGGGCCTCCAGGACATTGAGATCGGACGGGAATTGCGCGTTGAGCGCGCCTGCTACCGCCTTGGCGTCATTCCAATCCTGCTGCAGCTCATAGACGCGCACCAGCGCGAGCCCGGGCGCCGGGTCGTTGGGGGCCGCGGTGCGCGCGCGATTGATGGCGTCGATCGCTTCCGGCCATGCCTTCTGGGTGATGGCGATGCCGGCCAACCCGAGCAGGGCGGATTCGTCGTCCGGTTTTTTCGCCAGCGCCTCCTGGTACAATTTTTTGGCGTCCTCGACGCGGCCGGCCGACACGTAGAGCGTCGCCAGGTCGTTTCTCGCCGGGGCGAAGTTTGCGTTCTGCGCTAGCGCCGCGCGGAACGCGGTCTCGGCCCCCGGAACGTCCTTTTGCGCGGCCTTGACCATGCCCGACAACGTCAGGTAGAGTGCGTTTCCGGGATCCCGCTTGACGAGTGCCGCGGCCACCTGCGCCGCCTTGTCGGGCTGACTGGCGCGCAACTGCGCCAACACCAAGGTCGGCCCGGCCACCGGCGCGCCGGCCTCGGTGTCGAACACCTTTTCGAGCGCCGCCAACCCTTGCGCGCCCTGGCCGACGCCGATCTCCGAAATCGCCATTCGCGTCTGGATCGTCGGGTTGTTGGGGTCGATCGCCGCCGCCTTGTCGAATTGCTGAAGTGCGAGCTCGGGCTTGCCGCTCGCCATGTAGGCGTTGCCGAGCAGCGTCAGTGTCTGCGCGTCCGCCCCGGGTTTGGCGGCGAACGGCTCCAGAAAGCCGATGGCGCGCGCCGGCTCGCGCTCGTGCAGCGCCGCCGCGGCCGCGACCCGTGCCGCCCGCGCGTCGCCCGGCGCCAGCGCCAGATAGCGCTCGAGGATGGTTTCGGCCTGCGCGTACTGGCCGAGCGCGAACTTGGTCGCGCCCTGCAGGTAGTAGCCGATCGGGAATTGCGAGAACATCGGCGACAGCCGGTCGAACCGGCGGTCGGCGTCGGCGTACTTCCCGCGCTTGGCGTCCTCGACGCCGCGCAGGTAGTTAGCCATAAAGTTGCCGGGGCTGGCTTTCAGGACCGGGTCGAGGTCCTCGTTGGCCGCGTCGTATTTGCCGGCGTCGATGTTCACGCTGGCACGGCTGAGGCGCACCCGCGCATTCTTGGGGTCGATCTTGAGAGCCGCGTCGAAATCGCTCATCGCGGCCTGGGTGTCGCCGTGCGCGCGCGCCAGCTCTCCTTTCACCTGCAGCGCGTCGACCGAGCGCGGGTCGGCCGCGAGCGCCGCATCGAGCAGCGTGGCCGCCTCGGCCGGCTTGCTCGCCGCCACGAGCCGCGCCAAGGCGATCTTTGGCGGCACCGCGGTCGGGTCGAGCCGGATCGAATCCTGCAGCAAGGCTTGCGCCTTGACGTTGTCGTGCAGCCCCGCCGCCGCCAGGCCGAGCGCCCAGCGGACCTTGCTTTCGAGAGCCGGCGGACGATTGCCGGGGCTGACCAGGTCGGCAAGGTCGGAGAATTTGCCCTGGCGCAGCAGAGCCTCGGTCAGGACCGGCAGGTAATCGGCCTCGGCGCCATTGCGCTCGCGCGCCGCGCGCGCCTCGCGCTCGGCCGAAACCGGATCGCCGAGCTGCAGGAAGACGCGGGCGAGCCGGGTCCGCAGCTTGGCGTCCTGGGGCGCCTCGCGCACTGCGTTTTGCAGCTCGATTGCGGCCGCCTTGAGGTTGCCGCTGGCGACGTACTGGTCGGCGCTTTTGACCGCGGCCGGCGAGTCGGTCGCGGCGGCCGGCCGGACCGCGGCGATCAGCGCGAGCGTTGCGAGCGCGGCGAGACAGCGAGACGAAAGCTGACGGCGCGGCTGAGCCATTGCCATTCCCCGTTGCGGTGCCCGGCAGTCACCCGTCGACCCCGAGCTGGTGCTGCTGCATCAAATCGTAGAGCGTGGGTCGGCTGATCCCGAGTAATTTGGCCGCTTTCGACAAGTTCGAGCCGGCTTGGGTC
>DATMLF010000067.1:0-7545 GCA_035570595.1 Allostellaceae bacterium | reverse complement strand
AAGCTCGCCAAGTGCTGCAAGACAGCGCGGGTCGCGCTCGATCGCGACGAGGCGCCCGACACCTTCGTCGAGCAGTGCCCGCGTCAGCCCGCCGGGGCCGGCGCCGACCTCGACGACGTTCGCGTCGCGCAACGGTGCCGCGGCGCGCGCGATACGGCGCGTCAGGTTGAGGTCGAGCAGAAAATTCTGGCCGAGCCGGCGCCGTGCCGCGATGCCGTGGCGGGCGATGACCTCGCGCAGCGGCGCGAGCGGCGGCGCCCCCGTCGACTGCGGCCTCAGCCGGCGGCCTCGCCGCGCGCCCGGCGGTTCGCCGCCATCCGGGCTGCGAGCCGCAAGGCCGCGATCAAGCTATGGGGGCGCGCCCGCCAGGTGCCGGCGATCGCAAAGGCGGCGCCGTGATCGGGCGAGGTGCGCACGAACGGCAGCCCCAGCGTGACGTTGACGCCGCCGTCAAAATCGATGGTCTTGATCGGGATCAGCGCCTGGTCGTGGTACATGCACAGCGCCGCGTCGTAGGCGCGCCGCGCCTCCGCGTGGAACATCGTGTCGGCGGCAAAAGGCCCCCGCGCGTCGATGCCGGCGCGGCGCAGCTCGGCGAGCGCCGGCTCGATGATTTCGATCTCCTCGCGGCCGAGCCCGCCCGCCTCGCCGGCATGCGGGTTGAGGCCGGCGACCGCGAGCACCGGTGCTGCGATCGCGAAGTCGCGCCGCAGCGCGGCGGCGGCGACCCGCCCCGCGTGGACGATCATATCCCGGGTCAGGGTCTCGGCGACCCGGCGCAGCGCCAAGTGGATCGTCACCGGGACGACGCGCAGCTCCGGGCAGACCAGCATCATGATTGCGGTGGCGCCGCAGCCGGCCAGCTCGGCCAAATATTCGGTGTGCCCGGGATGGCGGAACCCGGCGCGGTAGAGGGTGTCCTTGTGGATCGGGTTGGTGACGAGCGCCGCCGCCCGCCCGGCGCGCACATCGGCGACCGCGGCGTCGATCGCGCCGACGACCGCCGCCGCATCGGCCGGGTCGGGCTGTCCGGGCCGGCCGCGCAACGCCGCGCCGATCGGGGCCACCGGCAATGCCGTGGCAAAGATTTCAGAGGCTTCGGCGGGCTCACCGATCGGCCTGACCGGCACCGGCCAGCCGAGCCCCGCCGCCAGCCGTGCCAGCCGCCCGGGGTCGTCGACGGCGTAAAACGGCGGCACGCCTTCGCCGCGGCCGAGCCATGCCTTCAGCGCGATTTCGCCGCCGATCCCGGCGGGCTCGCCCATCGTCAAGGCCAGCGGCAAAACCATCCCGCCAATCCCCGCCTCAGACCCGGACGTCGACAAACGAGGCCCGCCGCAGGTCGCGCAGATAGCGCCGCGCCAGCGCGTCGAGACGCCCGCGCATCAGGCTCTCGGCGACGTCGTCGCGGGTCGGGATCGCGACCGGTTTGGGGTCGACCTTGTTGCACACCATGATCACGCCGACCCCGTTCTTTTGCAGGATCGGCTCCGACGGCTTGCCGATCCCCAGCCCCAACACCATGCTGCGCATGGCCGGGGAGATCTGGCTCAGCCGCAAGTCGCCCTCGCTCGACAGCTGCGGCGCTTCGGTCTTGCCGATCCTCAGCATGTCGTCGCAATTTTTCGCTTCGCCCCTGACGCCCTGCGCCTGGGCGATCGCCGCGCGCCGGGCTTCCTCGCTCGGCTGCGCCGGCAGCGCAAAGACGACCTGCACGAGATGCAGCATGGTGTCGTCCTCGCTCGCCGCGACCCCGGCGCCGCGGCGGTCGATGACCAACAGCAGGTAATAGCCGCCGGGCGCGCGGATCGGCGGCGAGAGCTCGCCCGGCCGCATGTCGGCCACCGCTTTTGCCAAGGGCGGGCTCAGCTCGGCCGGGTGAACCCAGCCGATGTCGCCGCCGACCGCCGCGGTCGCCGACTGCGAGAATTGCTGCGCCACCGCGGAAAAGCGCGTGCCCTGCTTCATCTGCTCGGTCAGCCGGTCGGCGAGCGCACGCACGTCCTCGTCCTGCTGAGGGTTGTCGACCGCAAGAAAGATTTCGGCGACGCGCGCCTCGGGCGTGTTTTCGTTCTGTTTGAGAAGCTTCAGGGTGTCGTCGATCTCCTCGTCCGACACCGGGTCGATTTCGCCGGCCAGCTGGCGGACGACCTTGGCCCATTCGATCGACGCCGTGACCTGGCTGACGAGGGCGCTGCGGTCGATGCCGTTCGCCTTGAGCGCGTCGTCGAGTTGCTCGGGCTTGAGGTTGTTCTGCTGGGCGATCGAGGCAATCGCCTTCTCGATCTCCTGCGGCGTCGCGGTGATGTTGCGGCGCTTGGCTTCCTGAACCTCGAGCTTTTCATCGACGAGGGTGCGCAACACCTGGGTGGCGATGCGCTTGCGCGCCTCCGGCGAATCTGCGATCGAGGTCGACATCATGACCATGCGGACGCGCGCGGCGAGATCGGCGACCGAGATCACGTCGTCGTTGACCACCGCGGCGATCCGCATTTCCGGATATTGCGGCGCTCCCGGCGGCTCGCCCGCAGGGGCGCCCGGCGCCGGCGAAGGCGGGGCGGCGCGCGACTGAGGCACGCGCGGAGAGGCCGCGTCGGCTGCCGCGATCGCGGTCGAAAGCCCGGCGAGCACGATCGGCAGGATCAAAAAACAACGGGTCAGCGTCATCGACAAGCCGTCCATCCCCCTCGAAGCCGCCCGATCCTACACCTTTTCCGCCACCGTTGTCGCTTGGACGCCGCCTCGACGCTGTCGTCGCTTGGACGCCGTTATCGGCGGAGCCCGGCGCCGCCGCCCCGTTCACCCGCCGGCCCCGCTGAACGACGCGACGGTGCCGCCGACCTCGCCGATGTTCTTGAACACGACGCTGAACAGGACCGAGTAGCCCGGCGTCACCGCGCCGTTGGTGATGCCGGATTGGGTGATGGCGCCGACAAACGCCATGCACTCGTCCTGGTAGATCGCGGACAGCGTGGCGTAGATGCTGTTGTTGGCGGATTCGGGCGTCACCACCCCGTTGATAATGTTTGAGCTCGCGGTAAGGTTGAGAGTCTCGCTGCCTTGCAGCGACCAGTAGCGGGTGAGCTTGGCGGTGACCGTGAACGTCAGCTGCTCCTGCTTGCCGTAGATCACCGACTGCCCGGTTGTCGGGATTGTCACGACATCGCTCGGGAGCTGCGCCGGGATCAGCACGTAAGTGGCGCCGACCCGCAAATTCGTCGGGCCGGTGCTGATCGAGGCCTGCTGCTCGTGATAGGCGAGCGTGGTACTGTCGAGGCGGAAACGGTAGATCAGGTCGAGGTAGGAGCTCGGCTCCAGCACAACCCGCCCGACAACGTCGGACAAGCGCTCGAACGCGCCCGAGGCCGGCGGCAGAAACGGGTTGACCTCGGCGCGATAGCTCTGCCCGACGAGCACGCGGTAGCTGCCGCCGCTATTGTCGTAGAGGCCGAGCTTGAGCCCGTAATCGACGCGCTGGCCGGTGTCGAGGACATCGTAGCCGGCGAGGCGGTCGGGCCGGAACAGCAGCGAATCGTCATAGTCGAACGACAGGCTGTCCTCGTCCGGGATCTTGCGCTGGTTGCCGCCGTTGGGCGCGGCGTAGACCCCGACGATCGGCTCGATCAGCGGTGTCAACGTGCCGGGGTGAACGAGCGGGTAGCTCCATTTGAGGCCGACCTGCGGAAACACGCGGCCGTCGACGAAGTTGGGGTTGACGGGCTCGGCCGCCGGGGTGCCGTCGACCGGGAAATAGGCCGAGGGCAGGTCGGGGTTTGACAACGGGCTCAGGTCGTTGACCCAATAGCCGTCGCCGCGGGTGCTTGCGGTGAACTCGTACTGCCCGCCGATGCCGTCGCGAAAGGTCCGCTCCCACTCGGCGCCGAGCGACACCCGCCGGGTCTGCGTGCCCTCCGCGCGGGCGATATCGAGAAGGTTGGCGTTGAGGTTCCAGCGGCCGCCAAGCTCGTCGGGCTCGCTCTGCCAATTCCGGTTGACCACCGGCAGCACGATCGGCTGGGTCGCAACGCCGAGCCCGGTCACCAGCGGCTGGAATGCATACGCGTCGACATCGGTCGACGAGCGCGCCCCGAAGCCTTCGAGATAGGCGCGGCTGATTTCGGCGTTGAGAGGCGGGTTGCCAAACCCGAATTGCAGCAGGTAGCTCTGGTCGGAGACGCGCTGCAGGTCGAGGCCCGTGCGCCAGTTTTCGCTGACGTCGAACTCGCTGGTCTCGTTGATGTTGCCGCGCAGTTGGCCGCCGCTCAGCTCGGCGGTGTTCGGGTTGCTCCAATTGATGCTGCCGACCGCGTCGATTGTGCCGTCGCTGAACACCTGCCGATATTCGCTCGCGAACAGCGGCCCCGCCTTGGTGGTGATGCGCGGCGCCAGGGTCAGGTCGCTGCTCGGCCCGAGCACCAGGAAATAGGGGATCGTGACGTGCACGCCGACCGAGCTCGAGCTTCCGAAGGACGGCATCAGAAAGCCGCTCGCGCGTTTGACGGACGGGTCCGGCATCGACATGTAGGGCGTGTAGAATACCGGCCAGCCGTCGATTTCCATCGTGGCGTCGCGGAGCTCGATCCGCTTGAATTCGCGGTCGTCGTCGATCTGGCGGGTGACGAATTGCCAGGCGGGCGGCGCGCTCGGGTCGTTCTTGCACAAGTCGCAGGGCGAATAGACGGCGCGCCGCAGCTCGGTGCGGTTGCCGTGGGTGAGGCGCGCGGTGTTTGCCGCGAGCCGCGAGCGGTCGGCGAGCAGCACCCGCACCGCTTCGGCAAACCCGTCGGACATCGCGTTGCGCAGCTCGAGATAATCGGCGAACAGGATTTCGCCGGTCGGTTGCGACAGGCTGGCGTGGCCCGACGCGGTAATCGTGTCGGTGCGCTGGTTGTAGGTCACCGTGTCGGCGAGCAGCACATCGCCGCTTTGCGACACCTCGACGTTGCCGCGGGCAATCGTCAGGCCGAGGTCGCTGTTGTGCTCGATCTCGTCGGCCCGCAGCACGATCGGCGCGTTGGGGTGCCGCTGGCCCCCTCGGGTGACGCCGAGCTGTGCAAAGGCCGGGATGGCCACGCCGGCGGCGACCATGAGAGCCAACGACAACACCGCGGCAAGGCGTCGCCATGGCGGGATCCGGGTGTGGCACTGCCGGCGGTCGCGTCCCGGCCACTCGGTCATCACCCGTCTTCCAGGTGCAGCAAGGTCGAGGCGCCAAAGATCAGGCTGACGCCGGTCGGGGTCCAGGCAGCAAGCGCCACCGGGACCTTTGCCGATATGCCGAGGGCGAAAACCACGTTCGACACGACGTAAAGGACAAACCCGCTGGCGACGCCGCCGACGATCATCAACGTCGTGCCCCCGCGGCGCTGCATGCGCAGGCTGAAAATGGCCGCGACCAGAACCATGCTGCACAGCAGAAACGGCCGCGCGAGCAGCACGTCGTAATGGAGGCGATGACGCTGCGCGGGAAAGCCCGAGCGTTCCAAAAGCTCGATGAACCCCGGCAAGTCCCAGAACGACATCGTATCGGGCGAGGCAAAGCCCTCCTCGATTTTGCGCGGCGTGAGCCGGGTCGGCAGCTGCCAGCTGGCGAAGGCCTCGGGCGGCTTGTCCGGCCGCCAGCGGACGCCGTCGCGGATCAGCCAGACGCCGGTTTCGAGCGCAGCGGTGCGGGCGTCGATCCGCGAGGTGAAGCGGGTGCGGCCGTCGAAGAAGAAGATTGTAACATTGTCGAGGACGAGGTCGGGCGAGGCGAACCGGCCGCCGTGGATGATGATCTGGTCGCCGGACGCGTCGCTCTGGCGCAGCCAAAAGCCGGCATTCGACAACAGCGTGTCGTCCGACCCCTCGCCGAGGATGCGGGCGTCGAGCCGTTCGTAGGCCGCCTCGGCGACCGAGGCCACCGGATTGAAGATCGTCACCGCGAAAATGCCGATCAGCAGCGCCACCAGCACCGCCGGGGTCAGGAATTGCCACACCGAGGCGCCGGCGGCGCGGACGATGACAAGCTCGTTGCTGCGGGTCAGCCGCCAGAAGGCGAGCATCGTCCCGAACAGGACGGCAAAGGGCAGCACTTCCTGCACCGTCTGCATCGACTGCAGCGCCGCCATCTCGAACAGCAAGCCGAGCGTCGCCTGTATCTTCGACCCGCCGCGGCGAATGAGCTCGATGTAGTCGGCCAAGAACGTGACGATCGCCATCGCCCCGAAGACACCGGCGAACCAGACAAAAAAATGCCGCGCGATGTAGGCCGACAGAGTTCGTCCGAGCTGCAACGCCGGTTGCCTTGCGGTGCGGAGGCTCAGTGTGCCCGGGCGGCGGCCAAGGCCGGCCAGCGAAAGCCAAAGCGCAGCCCGCGATGCATCAGCATCGTCAGGCCAACCGCGAACGGCAGCAGGTCGACGACGTACATCAGAGGGATCGCCTGGCCGAAGCGGGCGGCGAGGTCGTTGACGCCGAGGCTTGCCGCCTCAAAGACAAAGGCCGCGAGGATTGCCGCGATGACGCGCTTTACTTGCCCGCGCCGGCTGAACTCGCCCGGCAGGAGGCAGGCGAGCGGGATAAACGAGAAGCCGAGGACCGACAGCGGGACCAGCATCCGTTCGTGCGCCTCCATGACAAAGCTGTGCCGGATCAGCGGGTCGAACTGGCCGGAGGGAAACAGCAGCTCGCCCATAAACCGTTCTTGGGCGCCGCGAAAGCGAACGACCGGGGCGTCCTGCAGACTTCCGAGGTCGAGCGTGTAGCGCTCGAAGGTCAGCACCGAGAGCTTGCGGGTTTGCGGGTCCAGCTGCTGGCGATCGCCGTTCACCATGATGATCCGCGTGCCGCCGGCGGTGTCGACAAAGGCGGCGCGCTCCGCGAGAATCGTGATCGGCCGCTGCGGGTCGCGGTTGTCGTTGATCAACAGCCCGGTCACGTCGCCGTTGGCGTCGCGATTGCGGATGTAGATCGTCAGCTTGTCCGATATCGTCGTAAAGGTCCCCTCCTGGATCAGGCTCGAGACAAACCGGTTGCGGATCTCGAACTGCAAGTCCTTGAACGCGCGGCTGGTCACCGGCAGCACGTAGAGCGACAGGCTCATCAGTATCGAAAAACCGATTGCGGCGAGAATCAGGACCGGCCGGGCGAGCGCCATCGGGCTCAGCCCGGCGGCGCGCATGACGACAAGCTCGCTCTCGGCGGTCAGTCGGTTGAAGGTAAGCAGCACCGCGATAAAGATCGCGATCGGCAGCACGATGTCGATGAATTTCGGCAGGATCAATGCCGCCAGGTAAAGGAAGACGTCGAGCGACAGCCCGCGATTGACGATCAGGTCGATGAGTGGTAGCGACTGGGCCATCCAAACCGCCGCGCTGAGCGCCGCGGTGACGAATATCGTAATCCCAAAGCACTGGCGTAAAATGTAGCGCGTGAGGCCGGTCATCGGAGCGCGATCATACTCAGGCCGCGCAGGGGCAGCCAGAGACATCTCCCTCGGCCGTTGTCTGGGAGATCCGCCCAAAGGTCAGGCCGCGGCACTTGGCATATTCTCTCAAATGAAAT
>DATMLF010000066.1:0-17270 GCA_035570595.1 Allostellaceae bacterium | reverse complement strand
ACGGGCGCGCGCGGTTTATGCCGCACACCTCGTTCACCGACCCGACGACGCCGCCCGACGCCTTCCCGCGTGAGAGCATCGAATTGCGCACCCTCGTCTTCCACCCGAACTGACGCCCTGCCTCACCTCCCGGCCCGGCATCCCCGCCGGGCCGGGAGGCGTGCGGATTTCACACCGTCGCCACCGCATTGGCGAGAGACCCTCTCCGGTCGCCGTGCTTCGAGACGGCTGCACCGCGGCCCCCCAGCATGACGTAAGCCTTTAAAGAAGCAGGATTTTTGTGATCCTGCGGAGCGGCCTGCGGGCCACGCGTCCCGCGGGACGCAAGCCTGGTGTGGGCATAGGTTGCGCCAGTGCTTCCGACGCGGCGTCCGCCGGATCGACGACACGCCCAGTGGCGCGAGTTTGGCTCCAGACCCCTGCTATGGCGGCGGCGACAAAGGAGGAAATTCCGTGTCGTTGGTCCCGGCCAGGCCATTCGCGCTTGGCAGGGCAGGGCCGGGCGGCTTGGCAAGCCGCCGCGGACCGCGATATAAGGCGCGCGGATCGGCGAGATGGACATTCTGTTTGTCACTGCGACGCGCATCGGCGATGCGGTCCTGTCGACCGGTCTCATCTGCTATCTCGTCGAGCGCTTTCCGGGCGCCCGGCTGACGATCGCGGCGGGTCCGGTCGCCGCCCCGCTGTTCGAGGCCGTCCCCAGCCTCGAACGGTTGATCGTCGTCGAAAAGCGGCGCTGGGCGTTGCACTGGCTGGCGCTCTACGCGGCCGTCGCGGCACGGCGCTGGGATCTGGTCGTCGACTTGCGCGGGTCGGGGCTCGCCTGGCTGCTGCGCTCCGGCGAGCGCAAGGTGGCAGCCAAAGGCGACGAGCGCGAGCACCGCGTGCGCCAGCTCGGCCATCTGTTCGGGCTTGACCCCCCGCCCGGCCCGCGGCTGTGGACGGCCTCCGCCCACGAGTGCCAGGCGGCGGCGGCGATCCCGTTAGGGGCGCCGGTGCTGGCGGTCGGCCCGGCGGCCAACTGGCGCGGCAAGCAGTGGCGCGGCGAGCGCTTTGCCGAGCTGGCGCGCCGGCTGACCGCGGCCGACGGCCCGCTGCCCGGTGCCCGCGTCGCGGTCATGGCGGCCGCGCACGAGCGTCCCCAGGCGCTGCCGCTGCTCGACGCGATCCCCGGCGAGCGCCTGATCGACCTCGTCGGCCGCGTCGACCTGCTGACCGCGGCGGCGGCGCTACGCCGCTGCGCGCTGTTTGTCGGCAACGACACCGGCCTGATGCACATCGCCGCCGCGACCGGCATCCCGACCTTGGGGCTGTTCGGCCCGAGCCCGATCGACAAATACGCCCCGTGGGGCTCGCGCACCGCGGTCGTGCGGACCGCCGACCCGCCCGAGTCGATGTTCGGCCCGGGCTTCAACCACCTGACGACCGACACCCTGATGGACAGCCTCTCGGTCGACGCCGCCGAGGCCGCCGCCCGTCGGCTGTGGCGCCAGGCCGCGAGCGCTGTGACATGAGTTCAAACGAAACCGGCAGCCGGCCGGCGCCACCGAACCAGCGTGGCCCGACCGTGTCGGCCCTCGTCGTCGCGCACAACGAGGAGGCGCAGCTCGCGGACTGCCTCGCCACCCTGACCTTCGCCGACGAAGTCGTCGTGCTCCTCGACCGCTGCACCGACAATTCGCGCGACATCGCAATCCGCTTCGCCGACCGCGTCGTCGAGGGTGCCTGGCCGCGGGAGGCGCCGCGCCGGCTCGCGGCGGTTGCCGCGTGCACCGGCGACTGGATTTTCGAGGCCGATGCCGACGAGCGGGTCGGCCTGGCCCTGGCGGCGGAAATCCGCGCGGTCGCCGCGCGCTCCCCGGCCGCATGGCACCTCGTCCCGGTCGACAACTACATCGGCGAGCGGCTCGTCCGCTGGGGCTGGGGTGCCTTTTTTGGCAGGTCGGCTCATGCCGGGCTCTACCGCCGCGGCGTCAAGTCGTGGGCCGACGACCGCGTGCTGCATGCGAGCGTCAGCCTCGCCGGGCCGCAAGGGCCGAACCTCGACGAGCGTCTCGCGCACTACGTCGACCGCAACATTTCCGACATGCTGATCCGGCTCGACCGCTATACGACGCTGCGCGCGCAGGATTTGCGGGACAGCGGCGACATCGGCAGCTTTGCCCACAATGTGCGGCGCATCGCCTCGCGCTTTTGGAAATGCTATGTCGGCCGCCGCGGCTATCGGGAGGGCCCGTACGGTTTCCTGATCGCGCTGTGCGCGGCACTCTACCCGATCCTGTCCTATCTGAAGGCGCGGCTCGAACCGGGAGAATTCGCCTCAAGCATTGAAAAAACAGGGGAGGAGGCCGAGCTGCCTGAGGGAGAAGTCGTCGCCGCGTCGCGATCCGGTGTCGAACGCGCCGCCGAGTGATGGCAAAGATCGTCATGGCCGACGACGCCGTTGCGTTTGACGGGCGGATGGCCGAGACCGCGCCGCTCGGCGGCGCCGAGACCGCCTTTGTGGCGCTTGCCGAGGCGCTGGCGGCGCGCGGACACTCGGTCGAGGTCCGCAACCGTTGCGAGGCGGCCCTGACGCACAACGGCGTGCGTTGGCTGCCGCTGGCGCGCGACATGCCGAGGGCCTGCGATCTTTACATCGGCAATCGCAGCCACCGCGTGATCGGGCTCGTCCGGCGGGCGCGGCGAAGGCTGTTCTGGCTGCACAACCCGGCGCGCTACCTGCGCAAGCCGCGCAACGTCTGGCGCCTCGCCTGGTACCGGCCGACTCTCGTCGTGACCGGCGCCTATCACGCGACAACGGTGCCGGCATGGCTGCCGCATGGCGGGTGCGAGGTCATTCCCTATGGTGTCGTCGACCGGTTTCGCGGCGGCGCGCCGCGCGAGCCGCCGCCGCCGCGCGCGATCTTTACGTCGAACCCGCTGCGCGGGCTCGGCTGGCTGCTCGATCTGTGGGTGTCGCGGATCGCACCCGTCATGCCGGAAGCCGAGCTGCACGTCTATTCCGGGCCCGCGGTTTACGGCGCGCTCGGCGCCCGGCGCGCGGACGAGATGGAGGCGGTGCTTGCCCGCGCCGAGGCGCTCGCGGGCTTCGGGGTGCGCCGGTTCGCCCCGGTCGGGCGCGCGGCGCTGGCGGTGGCGCTCGCGGGTGCGCGGGTCATGCTGTACCGCGGCGACCCGGGGGAAACCTTCTGCCTCTCGCTGGCCGAGGCGCAGGCGATGGGGGTGCCCGCGGTCGTGACGCCGCTCGGCGCGGTCGCGGAGCGGGTCGCGGACCGGGTCAGCGGGCGCGTCGCGACAAACGCCGCGGACTTCGCCGAGGCGGCGCTTACGGTGCTGCGCGACGACGTTCTGTGGCGGCGCTGGCACCTGGCGGCGCTCGATCATCAGCGCGGGCTGAGCTGGGACATGGCGGCCACGCGCTTCGAAGCACTGATGAGATGAGCCGGCGACTGCTGCAGGCGATGGCCGGGGCGCGGCACGGCGGCGCCGAAACCTTTTTTGTCCGGCTGGCGTCGGCGTTGCAAAGGGTCGGCGAAACCCAGCGGGTGCTGATCCGCCGCGATCCCAACCGGGCGCGCCATTTGCGCGCCGCCGGGGTAACGGTCGGCGAGCTCGGGTTTGGCGGCCCGCTCGATGTCGTCACGCGATTCGGCTTCCGGCGCGAGGTCGCGGCGTGGCGCCCGGACGTCGTGCTGACCTGGATGAGCCGGGCGACGCAGGCTTGCCCACGAGGCAATTTCGTGCATGTTGCCCGGCTCGGGGGATATTACGATTTGAAATATTACCGGCGCTGCGATCATCTGGTCGCCAACACCCGCGCCATCGTCGACTACGCCGTGGCCCAAGGGTGGGCGTGCGACCGGATCGACTACCTGCCGAATTTTGTCCCCGACGCAGGCGCGCCGTGCCGCCGTGCCGGGGCCTCGCGTCAAGCGCCGCTCGCGCTGGCGCTCGGCCGGCTTCATCCGAACAAGGGGTTTGGGTTGCTGCTGGAAGCGCTCGCAAAAACCCGCGAGGTTCGACTCGCGATCGCCGGCGACGGGCCGTTGCGCAGCCAATTGGAGCGGCTGGCTCGGCATCTCGCGGTCGCGTCGCGAGTACAGTTTCTGGGGTGGCGCGACGACGTGCCGGCGTTGCTCGCCCAGGCTGATTTTCTCGTGTGCCCGTCATTGCACGAGCCGCTCGGCAATGTCGTGATCGAGGCGTGGTCGGCGGGGCTGCCGGTCGTCGCCACCGCCAGCGACGGCCCGGCCGGGTTGATCGAGGACGAAGTCAACGGGCTTATGGTGCCGCTCCCCGGCTGCCCCGGCGGGGGTGCCGCGGCGCTCGCCGCCGCGATCGAGCGGCTTGCCGGGGACTCGCAATTGCGGGGCCGGCTGGGGCGGGCCGGGCGCCGCGCCTACGAGGCCCAGTTCACCGAAGCCGCGGTCGTCGCCGATTACCGCGCCTTCTTCGACCGGCTGACGCGTGCGCCCGCCGGGCTCCCGCACGGATGACAGCACAGCGGCCGCCGAACCCCGGCTCCGTCGCGGCCGACAGCGGTCTCGGCCGCGGGGCCGCCGGCCGATGAAAGGCCGCTCCTGGGTTCGCGGCACGCCGCTGCGGTCGGGCGACTTCCCGGCCGGTACGCCGCTCAATCGTTTTTTTGCCTGGAACGAGAGGGCATGGCATCGCGACCGGCGCTACACCGTCGCCTGCGACCTCTATCGGCTTATCACCGCCCTCGGCGACACCGGCGCCGCGCGCGCCCTGGCGGTCGCGCATCTGGTGCGGCGCCCGGTGGTGATCGCGCGCCGCCGACAGCGCGTGCTCGTGGCGCAGGCGGCGTCGCTTGACGGCCCCGATGTCGCCGCGTCGGCGATTGCGGCGGCGAGGCGGACGGTCGACCGCCTGACCGCCGCGGTCGGGTCGGCGGACATCGCTGCCCACGCCGCGGTGTTTGTCGCCTTCGAGCAGTTGGCCGCCGAAATCGACCTTGACGCGCTGGCGCGGCGCCGCCCGCGTATCAGGCCGGCCGAGCGCCGGCCGTCCCCGCGGCGAATATTGGTCATCCGGCTGAGCGCGCTCGGCGACTTCGTCCAGGCGCTCGGACCCGTCGCCGCCATTCGCCGGCATCATCGCGGCGACCGCATGACGTTGCTGACCACCTCCGCCTTTGCGGAATTCGCCGGGCGGCTCGGCTTTTTCGACGAAGTGATGATCGACCGCCGCCCCGCGCCGTTGGATATTCCGGGTTGGCTGGCGCTGCGGCGCAGGTTGCGGCGGGCCCGTTTCGACCGGGTGTACGATCTGCAGACCTCCGAGCGCTCCGCCGTCTATGCCCGGCTGTTCCGCCCGGGCCCCGTGCCCGAATGGTCCGGCGCCGCCCGGCGCTGTTCCCACCCCCATGCCAATCTCGACCGCGACCGTCAGCACACGATCGACAAGCAGGCCGAACAGCTGCTGATGGCCGGGATCTATCCGACCCCGCTACCGCTGTTGCCGGCTGTCGACCGCGACCTGCCGCGCAGTCTCGCCGGGCGCCGGTTTGTCCTGCTCGTTCCGGGCTCGTCGCCGCGTCATCCCGCGAAGCGCTGGCCCACGCGCCGATTCGCCCCGCTGGCGCGAGCCCTGAGCCATGCCGGGTACGTGCCGGTCGTTATCGGGTCGAGCGCGGAGCGACACCTTGGCGACGAAATCGCCGCCCAGTGCCCCGAGGTGGTCGACCTGATCGGCGAGACCGACATCGACACGGTGGCGGCGCTGGCGCAGCAGGCGGCGCTGACGGTCGGCAACGACACCGGCGTGACCCACCTCGCGGCGGCGGCGGGCTCGCCGATCGTCGTGCTGTTCTCCGCCGCCTCGGACCCCGCCTGGTGCGCGCCGCGCGGGCGGACCGTTCGGGTGCTGGCCGCCCCCGACCTCGGCGAGCTCACCGTGGACCGGGTGTTCGCCGAAGCGGTCGCCGCGATCGGCCGGCATGGCCCGCCGGGAGCCGCGGGCGACATCGCACCGGTTGTCGCGGGCCGGGCGGGTGCCACCGGGGTTGGCACCTGATGTGCGGCATCGCCGGGCTGATGACGCTCGCGGGCGCGCCGCCGCCCGCCGCACCGTTGCGGGCGATGGAGGCGGCGTTGCGCCATCGCGGCCCGGATGGTGTCGGCCAATATCGCTCGGGCGATGTCGGCATGGTGCAAACCCGGCTGGCGATCATCGACCTCGCGACCGGCGCGCAGCCTCTCCACGAGCCCGGCGGCGTGGCGTTGATCGCCAATGCTGAAATTTACAACTACCTCGAGTTGCGCGACGAGCTGCGCGGCGGCGCGCGGCCGGTTATGTTTTCGACGCAATCGGATTGCGAGCTGCCGCTGCACCTCTACCGCCGTCACGGGCTCGACTTCACGCGACACCTGCGCGGCATGTATGCGCTGGCATTGCATGACCCCGGTGCCCGCCGCCTCGTGTTGGCGCGCGATCCGTTTGGGATCAAGCCGCTCTATTACGCGGAGACCGCGCACGGCTTTGCCTTCGCCTCGGAGCCCAACGCCCTGATCGAGGCGGGGATCGTCGCCCCGGTGCTGCTGCGGCGGGCGCGCGACGAGCTCGTGCAGATGCAGTTCACGACCGGCCGCGAGACGATTTTCGCCGGCATTAACCGGGTGCTGCCGGGGGAGACCGTGGTCGTTCGCCAGGGGCGGATCGTCGAGCGCGAGCGGCGCGCGGCGCTGCCCGAATACGGCCCGGTCGCGATTGGCGAGGGCGAGGCGCTCGCCCGGCTCGACGCCGCGCTCGCCGACAGCGTGCGCATGCATCAGCGCTCGGATGTGCCGTTCGGGCTGTTCTTGTCGGGGGGCATCGATTCGACGGCGGTTCTGGTGATGATGGCGCGGCTCGCCGAACGCCCGGTCAAGGCCTTTACGATCGGCTTTGGCGACAGCGAGGCCGACGAGCGGCCGGCGGCGCGCGCTGCCGCCGCGGCGGTCGGCGCCGAGCACGTCGAGGTTGCTTTCGGCGAAGCCGATTTTTGGCGGCTGCTGCCCGAGATCGTCGCGTGCGTCGACGACCCGGCCGCCGACTACGCGATCCTGCCGAGCTGGGTCTTGGCCCGCACCGCGCGCGCGGCCGGCATCAAGGTGATCCTGTCGGGCGAGGGCGGCGACGAGCTGCTGGGCGGCTATGGCCGCTACCGCAGCGTGCTGCGGCCGTGGTGGGCCGGCGGCCGCCGGCCGCGCGCCCGCGGCATGCTCGACGACCTCGGCGTCTTGCGCGGCGAGATCGCCGGCTGGCGCGACGGCATCGCAGCGGCCGAGGTGCACGGGAGTGCCCGCGGGCGCACCCCGCTGCAGGCGGCGCAGGCGGTCGATTGCGCCGACTGGCTGCCCAACGACCTGTTGACCAAGCTCGACCGCTCGCTGATGGCGCACGGCGCCGAAGGCCGCACGCCCTATCTCGACAGCCAGCTGGCGGCCTTCGCCTTCGGCTTGCCGGACGAGTTGAAGGTGCGCCGCGGGCTCGGCAAATGGGTGCTGCGCCAGTGGCTCGCCGAGCACCTGCCGCAGGCACAGCCGCTCGCCCGCAAGCGCGGCTTCACCGTGCCGGTGGCGCGCTGGATCGCCCGCCGCGCCGAGACGATCGGCCCGCTGGTCGCGCGTTCCCCGGCGGTGCGCGAAATCTGCCGCCCCGACGCGGTCGAGAACCTGTTTGCCCTTGCCGGGCAGAAGCGCGCCGGCCGGGCCGCGTGGAACCTGTTGTTCTACGCGCTCTGGCATCGCCGCCACATCGAGCGCATCGACCTGCCGCCCGACACCGTCGCGGCCCTCGCCGAATGCGGTTGAGGCGGCTGTGTCGAACCCGGCCGCGGCGCGGTTCCCGGATGTCTCCGGGCACGGAGGGCGGCGGGATATGCCCTGGCGCGGCGCTGCCCGCCCGCCGGCGCTGGGCGTCCCTCGCTCAGGCGCCGAGGGCCAGCCCCTCATACTGGCGCGCCGCCACGTCCTCGCAAATCCGGCGATAGCGCGCCATGCCGCCGGCGTACGGCATGAACACGCGCGGCTTCCCAGGGATGTTGGCGCCCAGATACCACGAGTGCTTCGCCTGCGGCAGCAGGGTGACGTTGGCGGCCTCGTTGACCTGCGCCGCCCATTGCTCGGTCGCCTCCGGCGTCGCCTCGACCGTCGAGAGGCGGTGCGCGCGCATATAGGCGATGCAGTCGGTGATGAACTCGACATGCTGCTCGATCGCCACCGGCATGTTGCACAGCACCGAGGGGCTGCCCGGGCCGGTGATCGTGAAGAGGTTCGGGAACCCCGGAACTTGCAGCCCCAGATAGGTGCGCGGGCCGGCGCTCCAGATGTCCTTGAGCCGGCATCCGTCCCGGCCAGTGACGTTCATCCGCAGGAGCGGCCCGGTCATCGCGTCAAAGCCGGTGGCGAAGACGATCGTGTCGAGCGCGTATTCGCCGCCCGTCGTCTTGAGCCCGCGCGGCGTGATCCGCTCGATCGGGGCCGCCCGCACGTCGACGAGCGAGACGTTGTCGCGGTTGTAGGTCTCGAAATAATTCGTGTCGATCGGCGGGCGCTTCGCGGCATAGGGGTGGTCGATGTCGGACAGCTTCGCCGCGGTGACCGGGTCCTTGACGATCGAGCGGATCTTGGCGCGAATAAAGTCAGCGGCCGTGTCGTTCGCCGCCTTGTCGAGCAGGATGTCCTTGAAGGTGGCGCGAAACCGCAGGCCGCCGCGCTCCCACGCCTCCTCGAACAGCGCCTGGCGTTCCGCTTCGGAGGCTTCGAGCGCGGAGCGCTCGGAGATGAAGAAGTCGAAGCCGTTGACGCTCTCGCGCATCTTCCGGCGGATTTCGGCGTAGTTATCCTTCAGGTAGCGCTGAAATTCCGGCGTGAGCGGGCCGTTGCGGGCCGGTACGCTGTAGTTGGGGGTGCGCTGGAACACGGTCAGCTGGGCCGCCTGTTCGGCGATCACCGGGATCGCCTGGATCGCGGTCGAGCCGGTGCCGATCACACCCACCCGCTGGCCCGAGAAGTTGACGCCTTCATGCGGCCATTGGCCGGTGTGGTGCCACTTGCCCTCGAACGTCTCGAGGCCGGGTATCTTGGCGACGTTGGCCGTGGACAAGCAGCCGACGGCGGTGATCAGGAACCGCGCCGACAGCGTCTCGCCGCTCTCGACGGTCACCCGCCACAGGTTGGCGCCAGCGTCATACTCCGCCCCGGTGACCCGCGCCTTGAAGCGGATGCTGCGGCGCAGGTCGAAACGGTCCGCAACGTGGTTGAGGTAGCGCAGGATCTCCGGCTGCCGCGGGTAGCGCTCGGACCATTCCCACTCCTGCTCCAGCTCCTTCGAGAAGGAGTAGGAATAGCAATGGCTTTCGGAATCGCAGCGGGCGCCCGGATAACGGTTCCAATACCACGTGCCGCCGACCCCGTCCGCCGCCTCCAGCAGCTGCACCGACAGCCCGAGCCGGTCGCGCAGGCAGTGCAGTTGATAAAGGCCCGCAAAACCGGCGCCCACGACAACGGCGTCGAATTGCGGCATCGCGTCGCCGGTCGAGGGACTTGCCATGATGTCCGGCATTGTGGTCCGAACCTCCCGCTAATTACGGGACGAAACTAGAACTGGTGAGCGGCGAACGCCACTGCCCGATCGCGGCGAAAACGGCATGGCAGTTCCGTCAACCTCGCCGGGGCTTCGCCCGTCAGGGGCCGGCCGGAGCCCGTGCATAGAACCGAACCGCATTGTCCCACAACAGCTTGCGCTTGCGCCCGGCGTCCATTGCCCAGTCCAGCACCAGCGCCGCCGATTCGGGGAAGTGGCTTTCGCCGTGCGGATAGTCGGACGCGTACATCAGCACGTGATCGCCGACGAGGTCGCTGATGGCGTTGGTCAACCTGGCGCCCTCGGGGATCTCGATGCTCTGGAAATAACGCCCGCCACTGACGTATTCGCTGGGCTTGTGTGCCAACTCGGGGAGGGCCGCCTTGATCGTCTCGGCGTGCTCGTCGAGCCGCGCCATCCAGAACGGCAGCCAGCCGTGCCCGGCCTCCAGCGTGCCGACCCGCAAGCTCGGATAGCGGTCCATGACCCCGCTGCCGATCAGGGCGGCCATGTTGCGCATGCCGCACCACGGGTGGGCCGCCGAGCGCTGGAGCCACAGATTGTCCCAGGTGTCCTGCCCGCCCGGCGCGTAGGGCGGCATCACCGTGAACGTGTGGAGCACGACGGCAAGGTCGAGCTCGGCGGCTTCGGCGTAAAGCGGCTCCAGCGCCGGGTGGTCGAGCGGCATGCCGGCGGGCGCGTAGACCATCATCCCCCAGGCCCAGCTAGAGCGGCCCCAGCGGCGGAGCTCGGTGAGCGCACCCTCGATGTCGCGGGCGCCGGCCAGGATCACCCCGCCGAGCCGGTTCGGGTAGGCCCCGCAGTAATCCGCCATCCAGCGGTGATAGGCGCGGTACATCGCCATCTCGAGCGCCACGTCCTCGCCCGCTGTCCAGGTGCCGAACCACCCCGAGGGGAGCGTCAGGTTTGCGTCGACGCCCTCGAAATCCATGTCCTTGATGCGCTCGGCGGGATCGTCGTCGACCAGCGGCGACGGTTGGCGGGACCGCTTGACCCCGGTGAACCCCGCCATGTACCCGGCCGGCGCCTCGTCGGGTTCGGCCACGCCGAGCCGGCGGCGATAGCGGCGCTGGCCTTTGGTGTAGGTCTCGTGCCCGGAGCGGCCGACCGATTTGAATTCTTCCCATTCCCGCAGCCGGTCCTTTTCGCCCTCGCTCAAATAGCCGGTGAGAATGCGCGCGTCGGGTCCGACATGCGTGTCGGAGTCGAAAATCCGGAAGCCGTCGCGTGCCATGGCTCACTCCGTCGAATGGAGGTTGAGACTACCGGCGCCGATCGCCCGACGCAAAATAGCGCTGTTCGAGCGCCTGCTGTCTTGCTCCGCTTTCACCTTCGTCGGGAACCTGGGGTGTCGGATACGGCCGGTCGCGGCGGCTTTCGACAAAGGCGTCCCAGGCCTTGACCCCGCCCGACTGGAACGCGGTCATGAAATCCCACAATGCCGCCCAGGTGACATGGTGGGTAAAGCCCGGGTACCAGGCAATCGTGACGCCGAGCGCCAGATGCTCGTCGAGGTCGAGATAGCGGCCGAGCTTCCCCTTCATGAACGAAAACGGCCCTTCGACGGCGGCCCGCGCCGCTCTGATTTCGTCGACCGAATGCGGCGACTCGAACTGCACCCAGTCGACGCCGGCCTCCTCGCGATACGCCCGCAGCCGAGCGATCGTATCCTCCAGCGTGCCGTCCGCGGCATCGCGGGCGTAGCACTGCGCCATCACGACAAAATCCGGGTCGAGCTCGTTCTTGATGTCGACCGCCGCCCGGTAGCGCGCGACCGCCTGTTCCAATGGCACGACCTCGACCCCGGCGCTCTGCGTCTTGCGCTTGCCCTCGATCGGCTGGTCGTCGATGCGGATCCCGGCAATCCCGGCGCGGATGCACTCGCGGATCATCCGGCGCACCGCCATTATGCCGCCGTGACCGGTGTCGCCGTCCATAATCACCGGGATCGACACGCTGTCGGCGATCCACCCCGCGATCGTCACGCATTCGGTCATTGTCGCGGTGCCGACATCGGCTAGACCCGTGTAGGCGCCGACTACGCCGCCGGTGCCGACAAACAACGCCTCGCAACCGGCCCGCTCCATGATCCGCGCGTGCGCCGCGGTCGGCGGGTGCAGCACCGCCAGAACCTTGTCCCGGCGCTGGATCAATTCCTGCAGGCAAGCCGATTTCGACGATGGCGTTGCGCTCATGACGTCGTCCCTCCCTTCCGGCAAACCAGAATACCGCAAATCACGGCGCCGCGCTGAAGCGGGCATTGTTATGCCCTGAATTCAGCCCGGGATGGCCGAAAGCCGCCACTTCCGCAAAGCCGCCCTCGCCGCCCTGTAGCGAGATTTGAGTTAGAGTGAGGGAAAGCCCTTTTGCAATGCTCCTGCCAGGCAGCGTTGCTGACGATCGCGCGAGGATGTCATGCCCCCTGCCATCGAGCAAAAGCCGACCGTATTGAGCCTCGCCGGGGATCTCGCGCTCGCTCGCACCACCAGCCGGGCGCTGGTCGAGGCGGCATTGGCCCGGATCGAAGATCCCGCGGGCGAGGGGGCGCGTACCTTTACCAAAGTTTACAGCGACACCGCTCGAGCCGCCGCCGATGCCCAGGACCGCCTTCGCGCCGCCGGATATGTCGCCTCGCCACTCGCCGGGTTGCCGGTGTCGGTCAAGGATCTGTTCGACGTGGCGGGCGAGGTAACCTTGGCCGGTTCGAGGGCGCTCGACGACACGCCGCCAGCGCGGCATGACGCCCCCATAGTTGCCCGTCTGCGAGCCGCCGGCGCGGTCCTGGTCGGTCGCACGAATATGACCGAGTTCGCCTTTTCCGGTGTCGGCATCAACCCGCATTACGGCACGCCGGGCAACCCCGCCGACCGTCGCTGCATCCCGGGCGGTTCGTCGTCGGGGGCCGCGGTCTCGGTCGCCGACGGCGGCGCCATCGTGGCGATCGGCACCGACACCGGCGGCTCGGTTCGAATCCCGGCGGCATTGTGCGGCATTGTCGGCTTCAAGCCGACACAGAAGCGGATTTCGCGCGCCGGGGCGACACCCTTGTCGACGACCCTCGACTCGATCGGGCCGTTGGCCAACAGCGTCGCGTGCTGCGCCATCGCCGATGCGGTGATGGCGGGCGAAGAGCCGGCCGCGCCGCCGCCGGTGGCAGTCGAGAGATTGCGCCTCGGCGTGCCCCAGAGCCTCGTCCTCGACGATCTCGCGCCCGAAGTCGCAACGGCGTTCGCGGACGCCTGCACGACGTTGTCGCGGGCCGGGTCGCGAGTCGTCGCCCTACCGCTTGCCGAGCTCGGCGAATACCGGGCCATAAACGCCCGTGGCGGCTTCGCCCCGATCGAGGCGTTCGCCTGGCACCGGCCGCTCTTGGCCCGGCGCGGCAGCGACTACGACCCGAGAGTGAGGACGCGCATCGAGCGCAGTGGCGGCATGACCGCGGTCGAATACCTCGAGCTGTGCGCCGCGCGCGCCGACCTGATCGCGCGGGTCGCGGCCCATGCCGCGCAATTCGACGCATTGCTGATGCCCACCGTGGCGATCACCGCGCCGCCGCTCGCCGGCTTTGCCCGCGACGAAGATTATTTTCGGCTCAACGCGCTGATCCTGCGAAATCCCTCGGTGGTCAACTTTCTCGACCGCTGCGCCGCGACGCTTCCGATCCAGCAGCCTGGCATGATGCCGGTCGGGCTGATGGTCGTCGGCGAGCACGGCGGCGACCGGCACCTCCTCGCTGTGGCGAGCGCCGTCGAAGCCGCTATCGCCGCTCGCCGATGACGGGCCTGTGAAATCCGGCTCCGGCCGGCGCGGCGCTGCATTTCGCGAATGCGACGCTCGCCGGGGCCGGCTTTTCACCACACGACAGGAGCGCCGGTCAGGCGAGCCCCAGCTTGGGCCGCACCCACTCCGCCAATTGGCGGATCGCGTCGTCGGCTTCGGGTGCGTGCCCCGCGGCAAACTGAAAGACGTGCTGCATCTGCGGGAACACATCCAGCCTGACGTCGACGCCGGCCTGCCGGGCGCGCTCGGCGAGCCGGCGGCTGTCGTCCAACAATGTCTCGTCGCCACCCACCTGGATGTACGTCGGCGGCAGGCCCTTGAGGTCGGCGTAAAGCGGGTTCGCCAGCGGGTCCTTACGATTGCCGCCGTCGCCCAGAAAAGTCGCCGCCATGACCTCGACGACTTCCCTCTGGACCAGCACATCCTTCTCGCGATTGGAAGAGAGGCTGTCGCCGCTTATTTCCATGTCGACCCACGGCGACAGCGGCATCGTCGCCGCCGGCATCGGCAGGTTGCGCTCGCGCGCCCGCAGCAGGGTGGTAACGGCCAGCGCGCCGCCCGCCGAATCCCCTGTTAAAGCGATGTGACCCGGTCGGATGCCTTGGTCGAGCAGCCATCGATAGGCTGTCGCGGCATCATCGACCGGTGCGGGGTGCACGTGTTCCGGGGCGCGGCGGTAATGCGGGATCAACGCGCGGCAGCCGACCGCCTTCGCCAGATGACCGTAGACCTTGCGATGGGTGTACATCGACGCCGTGACATAGCCGCCGCCGTGCAGGCACAGCACGACCCGGTCCTCGGCACAGCCCTTCGGAACCGCCCACAACGCCGGCACCCCGCCCGCGTCGGTTTCGAGGTAGTCGACGCCGCCGGGCTCACCCGTCACGTCACCCCAATGCTCGAACAGCAGCCGGAGATCGTCGAGCGGCATGTCGGGCCGCGCCGCCAGCATCGCCGCCCAGTTGCGCAAGAATGTCTTCAGCTCCTCGGCACCCTGGCTCGCCATCGCTTCCTCCTCCGCAGCGCCTCAACCGGCCAAGTCGAGCCCGCGCGCCGGCAACTCCGCCTTGCCGCCGCACTCGCTGGCGATTACCGGCATCACCTCCTCGGCGAATATCTGCATTTGCTCCTCGATCTCCGGGGCCTCGAACCCGCCGAGCTCGAACCAGCCGAGAAAACAGAAATCCTCATAGCCGCACTCCGCTCGCATCTTCATGATCTTGTCGATCACGAACTGCTTTGAGCCGTGGATCGCGATCTCACGCTCGCGCAACATCTCCGCGGTCACTTTCTTGTTGAGGTCGAACATCGGCTCGTCGAGGCGCGCCACCACCGCGCCAAAACCAAACGGGCCGTAATAGTCGAACTGCAGTTCGATCGCCCGCGCCGCGCGCTCGAGCGCCGGCTTCTCCTTGCCCGGCCGGGTGATGTGGAGATAGCGGCTCGTCATGATCCCCCGCCGCTTTGCCGCGTCCCAGCCGAACTTGAACCGGCCGCGCCCATTCATGTCGGGGAAATCCGCGCGCTCGGCCGCGTCGTAATAGATTTCGAGATTGCGGCGCAGCCGGTCGTTGGGTTCCGCGATCATGACCCCGTTGATCCCGTGCTCGGCGGCGAATTTGAGCGAGCGGGCGCTGGTCAGCGGCTCGAAAAGCGGCGGGTGCGGCTTCTGCACCGGCTGCGGGAAGACCTGCAATTCCTTGAGTGTCGTCGTGGTCGCCTGCACCGGGTTGCCGGCCGAGTACATGTCGGGGTCGCCGAGCTTGATCACCTCCTCCAGCCGGCGCCCCGCCTTGTCCTGCTGGAAGTAGGCGATGGTCTGCTTGTGGTTCCACTTGGTGTAGCTGGGCGGCACCGAGAAGTTCTCGCCATGGTGTGAGAACGACGGCTCGGTCCAGCACTTCTTCATGATCGAGATGGCTTCCTCGAACGCTTTCCGATTGCGCTCCTGGTCCTGGATCGTCGAGCCGTAGGGGCGGCCGAGCGTCTCGTTCTCGCGCGGCTGGTAGCCGCGGCCGACGCCGCAGTCGACGCGGCCGCCGCTGATCACGTCCAACGTGGCGATCTGCTCGGCGAGCCGCACCGGATGGTGCCACACGATGATGTTGGCGGCCTGGCCGAGCCGGATGCGCCTCGTATGCGCCGCCACCGCCATCTGCACCAGCAGCGGGTTGGGGCTCATCTCCGCCCCCTCGGGCTGGAAGTGGTGCTCGGTCAGCCAGAACGACTGGTAGCCGAGCTTCTCGGCGAGGATGCCTTGGCGCACCTGGTTGACGAGCGTTTCCTGCGCCGCTTTGTGGACTTCGGCCAACGACCCGTCGTTCAAGGTGACGCCGTCTTTGGTGGTGATCACCGGCAGGCTCGACGCGCCGTTGTGAAACACACCGATTTCCAGCATGGCTGATCCCTCCTTGTCCGTCCGGGCGGGCTTGCCTCCGTTCCCGGCCTCTGTTGTGTCGTGGGGCGAGGCTCGCGCCGTCCCGGGGCTGCGAAGGTTGGGCCGGATCGGCAGCGCGGTCAATCGGGGCGAGCCGGCCGGACGAGCCGGTATCCACGCCTCGGCTTTGGCCTGGGCCTGGTCGCGCCCGGAACCAACGGGCCGGGTTTGCCGCTTGCGCAGGGTTTGCCGGCCCCGCCATGATGGCGGCGACCTTTCTCGTTGCGGAAGGCGCTGCCATGCCCCCCAAGCCCGCGCCGCCGGCGCCGATCCTCGTCGCCGACAGCATCACCCGCGTCGGCCCCGAAGCCCGCGGTGCCGTCGTCGTCAACGGCTCGCATGGCGGGGTCTATGCCGCCTATGTCGCGGCGAAGCTCGGGGTCGCCGCGGCAATCTTCAACGACGCCGGGGTCGGCCGCGATAGTGCCGGCGTCGCCGGGCTCGACTACCTGGCGGAGCTCGGCATCCCGGCCGCCGCGATCGGCCACCTGACCGCCCGCATCGGCGACGGTGCCGACATGAAGGCGCGCGGCGTCGTGACCCATGCCAACCCGCCCGCCGCCGCCCTCGGCTGCCATGCCGGCATGCCCTGCCGCGCCGCCGCCGCCGTGCTCGCGCGAGCCCCCGTCACCGGGCGAGAGCCGCCGCCGGCGCTCGAATCCGCATTTCTCCTCGTCGTCGAGCCGCCCGCGGTGTGGGCGCTCGACTCGGCCTCGGCGGTGTCGCCCGAGCATGTCGGCGCCATCGTCGTGACCGGCTCGCATGGCGGATTGCTCGGCGGCAAGCCCGAGACGGCGCTCAAATACGACGCCCGCGCCGCCCTCTTCAACGACGCCGGGATCGGGGTCGACGACGCCGGCACGACCCGCCTTCCCGCCCTCGACGCCCGCGGCATCGCCGCCGCCACGGTCGCCGCCGCGAGCGCCCGCATCGGCGACGCGCGCTCGACCTATGAGGATGGTATCCTCACCCGCGTCAACGCGTCGGCCGCGGCCCTCGGCATCGCCCCGGGCGGCACCGCCCGCGCGTTTGTCGCCAAAATCCGCGACGCCGTGCAGAACCGGGAGAAGCGCCTATGAGCGAAAGCAGGAGCACCCGCACCAGCAACCGCCCCTCCGGCCGGATGAACGGCGGCCGTGCGATGGCCGAGATGCTGCGCCTCGCCGAGGTCGGCCCGATGTTCGGCATGGGCGGGTTTCAGCTGCTGCCGTTCTACGACGCGCTCGCCCAGCTCGGCATGCGCCATTTCCTGATCAACGACGAGCGCTGCGGCGCCTTTGCCGCCGAGGCCTATGCCCGCGTCACCAACCGGCCGGGGGTGTGCGACGGCACCCTCGGGCCCGGCGCCACCAACCTCGTCACCGGCCTGATCGAGGCGTTGAACGCCGGGACCCCGGTCGTCGCCTTCGCCGGCGACACCAACCGCACCCATTCCTGGAAA
>DATMLF010000065.1:0-8146 GCA_035570595.1 Allostellaceae bacterium | reverse complement strand
CGCACCGCGCTGCGCCCTTTGGCGCAGGCCGCGGAATAGCGTCAAAGCCGCTTACGGGTGCCTGGGAGGCGAAACCTTTTCCGCCCTCCGCATTTGCGCCTCCGGGTCAACCTGCAGAAACGGCGCTGGTCGGTGACTGCGTCGCGCATCGGCGGGCGGGGGCGACGGCGGTTGGGCTTTACTTTACCAGCACCATCGGGCGCGCGCCGGGAGGGTTGACGGGGAATTCCATCCGGGTCCCGGAGGGTGCGGCCGCGAAGGCGGTGGCGCGCGCGACGAAGTCGGTGCGGGCGTGAGTCGCGCTGATCGGCGGGAGATGCCAATCGCCTGGCAGCTCGATCAGCAACAGTCCGAGGAGACAGATCGCACCACCCCGCAGCATTAAGTTGCGATCGGCGGCGAGGGTGAACAGCACCCCGACCCAGGCGAGCATCGGCAGGACAAAGTAGCGGGCGCAGTGGTCGGGGTTGGTCAGCATGACCCAGGGCTTGGCCCATCCGGTCAACGGCACGGGGCTGATCAACGCCGCCGCAAGCGACAATCCGGCCGCGAGCAATCCCCAACGAACGAGGCTCGAACCGCGCACGCACGCCAGCACGGTCAGCGCCAAGCCACCGCCCGTCGCCAGCACCGGCAGCAGGTGGGATCGCCACATCCACAGCCCCAGCACGCCCAGGGTCCCATGGCGTCCGACGAGCGCGCTCAGCACGACGCGCGTCGCAAGGATCGCCACGAGCCGGCCCGGCCGCGCGCCGAGCATTGACGCGGAGGCCGGGGCGCGGTCGGATGCCGCGAGAAACCCGACCTGAACCACGCAACAGCCGAGCACCACCGCGGCACGCCAGAAGGTCGTTCGATTGCGGTCATGCCACGCTCGCAGGACCGCGACCGGCGCCAGGAACAGACTGAACGGGCCGCTCAGACCGGACAGCAGCAGGACCGCCGCATCGAGCGCCGCGCCCCGCCACCCCTGCGCGGGCGTGCTCGCCAGCACGAGAAACGCGAAAAACGCCAGATGCCACTGAACGTTCGTCAGATTAGCGTAGACCTCGGCGGAGTCCGGCAAAAGAAGATAGATCAGCGCGAACAGGACGCGGGCGGGCTGCGACGGCGAGGCCGCCGACATCCGGTCGGAGACGAGGTAGGTCGCCGCACCGACCTGAATGGAGATCGCCGCCGCCGCGAAGATGGTCGGCGCCCAGGCGAGCGGGAACGGCTGGGCCGCGAGCGCGACAAGCCGCGAGACCGTCTGCAAGTAGCCGGTCCAAGGCTTCAGCAGCGCCGCCCAGCCCAGCGCGCGCGCGTCGGGGTACCAGTACCAGCCGTCTTCGCCCCAGAAATTGGCGTGGAGGACGACATCGGGCCAGCGCGAGGCCACGACGAACGCGGCGATCAGCGCGAACAGGCAGAGCTGGACGGCCGGGGACCAGGCGACGGCCCCGATCTTGCGCGCGAACGGCGCGCCGCGCGCGGTGCTGACATTCACGAGGCGCTGCTCCTTGTGGTGGGGCTCGGACGACACCGCGGACCCGCGGCCGGCACCTCGAATGGTTCAGCCGCTTTCCTCCGCCGACGGTGCGGTCACAAAGCCGTTTTCGAGGTCGATGGCGATCGCGGCGGGGCCGCGGCGGGTGGGCTCGCCCCAGCCGCCGCCACCGCCGGATTCGAGGATCAAGACGTCGCCGGGGCGGATCGTGATGCCGGTTTCCTTGGTTTTGATCGGGCGCGGCGGCGCGTCTCCGGAATAGAGCGTGTAGCGGTGCGGCAGGCCGTCCTTGCCGCCGAGGATGCCGCACGCGCCATGGCGCACGCCGTCGCCGGCGGTGTTGGCGGTCGCCGGCTCGGCGGTCTCGACGACCATCTCGACGACCCCGCCGGGGCCGCCGCGGTATTGCCCGGCGCCGCCCGAGTCGGGGCGGAATTCGTGGCGGCGGAAAAACAGCGGAAAGCGCACCTCGGTCACCTCGAGGCTGCCGAACTCGATGCCGCCATTCGCCGGCACCCGGCCAGCCGTCGCCCGCGGGCGAGGCGCCGCCGCCCGGCCGCGCCTGAAAGAAATGCCAGATAAAGGGCTTGCTGCCTGGAATGTTTGAGCGCTTTCCGACCGAGTTGCCCCCCTCACCCAGCTCACCGCCTGGGCCGCGCAGGGCAATGCCCCGACATGGATCGGCACGTGCTCGGCCTGGGCGATCAGCCGGCCGCCGAGGTCGCAGACCGCGGTCGAGAAATCGCGGCTCGAACTCAGGATCTGCGAGTACGAGGTGCGCAGCATCGCCTCGCCCATCTCCTCGACGATCGCCAAGAGGCGGTGGCGGACGACCGAGACGACGACCGGGTCGAGCGTGTTCTCCAAGGTCTCACCATTTGTCGAGGGCGGCGCTTTGGCTGCGGCGCACCGGGCGCCGGGATTTACCACGTCGCGAACATGGCGGCGACCGCCGCGGCCATGACGCCGGTCGACAGCCAGCCCATCGCCGCCAGCTTCCAGGAGATCGCGAACGGGCCCATGACCCGCTTGTGGCATGCCATGACCATGATCACGGCCATCAAGGGTGCGGCGACGACGCCGTTGATCACGGCCGACCAGAACAACGCCTTGATCGGGTCGAGATGGACAAAGTTGACAAAGACGCCGATCAGGGTCGCGACCGCGATCGTGCCGTAGAACGCGCGTGCGTCGCGCAGCTGGCGGCTGAGCCCGGTGCGCCAGCCCAACGCCTCGCCGAGCGCATAGGCGGCCGACCCGGCCAACACCGGCACTGCGAGCAGGCCGATCCCGATGATGCCGGCGGCGAACACGGCAAAGGCGAACTCGCCCGCGATCGGGCGCAACGCTTCGGCCGCCTGCGACGAGGTCTGGATGTCGGTGATCCCGTGCGCGTTCAGCGTCGCCGCCGTGGTTATGATGATGAACAGGCTGATCAGGTTGGAAAACCCCATCCCGAGATAGGTGTCGACGCGGATGCGGCCGATTTGCGCTCGCGCCTCGCCGGGGGCGTCGATCAGCCGGTGGGCTTTGGGGTCGATGCGTTCGTCCTCGGCCTCTTCCGAGGATTGCCAAAAAAAGCAGTAGGGGGTGATCGTCGTGCCGAGCACCGCGACAATCGAGACGAGGTAGTCCTTGCTCCAGATGACGCTGGGCACGAGGGTGCTGTAGACGGCCTTGCCCCACGGCAGGTCGACCGCCAGCGCCGCCGCGACATAGGCAAACAGCGACACCGCGGTCCATTTAAGGACGCGGACGTAATCCTCGTAGCGCGAGAACACTTCGAGGAGCGCGCAGGCGACCGCGAACAAGACGACGTAAACCCTTGCCGAGCCGTGCAGCAGCAGCTGCAAGGCGGCACCCATGGCACCGAGGTCGGCGCCGAGGTTGATGACGTTGGCGACCAGCAGCATCGCGACGATCGCCAGCAACAGCGGACGCGGGTAGTGCTCTCGGATGTTGCCGGCGATCCCGTCGCCGGTGACGCGCCCGATGCGGGCGCTGATTTCCTGGATCGCGGCCATCAGCGGCCAGATGAACAGCATGACCCACGCCATGCTGTAGCCGAACTGGGCGCCGACCTGCGAATAGGTCGCGATGCCGCTCGGGTCGTCGTCGGACGCGCCGGTGATCAAGCCGGGGCCGAGAAACGCGAGAAGGCCGCGCTTGCGCGGGCGGCGCGGGGTCCAATGGTGCGCGATCCGCTCGGCGATGGTCAGGGCGGCGCGAGCGCGGGGATGGCGGCGCGGGCGCCGGGCGAGCGGGTTCTGGGTCAATCTTCGAGCGCCTCGGGAAACTGCAACCGGAACTCGAGCCGCATGCTGGGACCCTGGTACCATTGCGGCAGTGGCGGGAAGCGGCCGACGGCGCGGATCATCGCTTCGATCCTCTCGTCGATGTCGGGGTAGCCCGAGCTCAGCCCGACGCTGAGCATCGCCACCGTGCCGTCATCCAGCACCAGCACGTTGATGATGGTCTCGCCGCGCCGGGCGCCGACAAGGGACGACGACAACAGGCCGATATGCTGGCGGGCGAGGTAGGCGAGGTAGGCCAAGTATTCGTCGCGGGTGGCGGCGGGGCCGGGATACCGCGACGGCCGCGGGCTGAGACGCGCCCAGCGCTGCGTCGGCCGGACCGGCTCGCGCGCGGCCAGGGACGGCTTCTGCGGCGGTCGCGGCGCCGCTGTCGACTTGGGTTCGGGCGGCTTTGGGAATTCGAGCTTGGGCGGCTCGGGCAGGGCGGGCGGCGGCGGCAGGAACGCCGTCTGCTGCGGCGCTTCGAGCGGCGATTCCATGGTCGCAGCCGGCTCTTTGTCCTTGGCGGGATTGTCGGCCTTCGCGCGGTCGGGTCCATGGGTTTGCGTCTCGCCCATGGTTTCCGAGGCGATGCGGCCGGGCGGCGGCCGGGTCTCCGGCTTGAATTTGGGCCTGGGCGCCGGTTTTGGGGCCGGTTTTGGGGCCGGTTTCGGCACAGGCGGTGGCTGGAAGACCAGCTGCACCGGGATTGGCGGGACCTCCGCCGGCTGGTGCCTCGGCCAGTCGAGCAGCAGCAGCAACGGCAGGAGATGCAGGATCAGCGAGCCGACCGGCCCGAACCGTCGGCGGCCTTCGTCCGAGTCGACGGGCGGCTCGCGATCGGGTAGCGGCTCCGCCGCCGGCGACCGCTGGAAATCCCCGAGCGCGGGTTCGGCGCGGCCGGTCGGCGTCTCGCCCGGAACCGGCGGCGGGGTCAGCGACAAAATCGGCCGAACCGCCCCCGGCGGCGGCGACAGCAGAGGCTCGGTGCGGGCCTGGTCGATGGGGGCGTCGATGCGGAACACCGCCGGCGATCATCCGGCCGGGCCGGCCTCGTTGGCGAGCGCCAGCCAGCCGGCTTCGTCGAGCACGATGACGCCGAGTGCCGCGGCCTTTGTCGCCTTCGAGCCCGGGTCGGCGCCGGCGACGACGTAGTCGGTCTTCGCCGAAACCGAGCTCGTGACGTTGGCGCCCAACCCCTCGGCGCGCGCCTTTGCCTCCGAGCGGCTCATGCTGTCGAGCGAGCCGGTGAAGACGATGGTCTTGCCGGCCAGCGGCGAGGGGCCGCGCCGCGCCGGCCCGGTGTAATCGAGGACTGTGACCTCGCGCGCCAAATCGTCGAGCACGGCGCGGTTATGCGGCTCGGCGAAAAAGCCGATGATGTCGGCGGCCATGTCCTCGCCGATGCCGTGGACGTCGACGAGCCCCATGCGCGCCTCGCCGTCGGGATCCTGTGCCGCCTCCATCTCGGCGCGCCAATGCGCGAGCGAGCGGTAATGGCGGGCGAGCAGCCGCGCCGTCGCCTGACCGACCTGCGGGATGCCGAGCGCGTTGACAAAGCGTTCGAATGAGATACGCCGGCGCTCGTCGATCCCGGCGACGAGCTTTCGCGCGCTGACCACGCCCCAGCCTTCGCGCTTGGCGATAATTTCGGGGTCGAGGCGGAAGATGTCGCCCGGCTGATGGATCAGCCCGTCCTCCCAGAAGGCCTGGATGTGCTTGGTTCCGAGCCCCTCGACATCGAACGCGTCGCGGGCGACGAAATGCTTCAGCCGCTCGACCGCCTGGGCCGCGCAGATCAACCCGCCGGTGCAGCGCCGCGCGACCATGCCCGGCTCGCGCACCGCGAGGCTGCCGCAGACCGGGCAATGATCCGGGAACTGGTAAGGCTGCGCGTCGGGCGGGCGGCGCTCGGCGACCACGCTGACAATCTGCGGGATCACGTCGCCGGCGCGCTGCACGATGACGGTGTCGCCGACGCGCACGTCCTTGCGCGCGATCTCGTCCTCGTTGTGCAGGGTGGCGCGCTGCACGACGACCCCGCCGACCGTGATCGGCTCGAGTGCGGCGACCGGGGTCAACGCACCCTGGCGCCCGACCGAGATCAGGATGTCGCGCAACACGGTCTGCGCCTGCTGGGCCGGGAATTTGTGGGCGAGCGCCCAGCGCGGCGCGCGGCTGACCATGCCGAGCCGCTCTTGCAGCGCCAGGTCGTTGACCTTGTAGACGACGCCGTCGATGTCGTAGGGCAACGCCGCTCGGTCGGCGGCGATGTCATGGTAATAGGCCAGGACCTCGTCGACGCCGTGGCACAGCCGCGAACGGTCGTTGACCGCCAGCCCCCAGGCGCTGAACCGGTCGAGCGCCTGGGCATGGGTGCGGGCAAAAGGCCCACTCGCGTCGCCCCAGGCGTAGGCGAAGAATTTGAGCGGCCGGCGCGCGGTGATCGACGGGTCGAGCTGGCGCAGGGAGCCGGCGGCGGCGTTGCGCGGATTGGCGAACGCCGGTTCGCCGGCGGCGGCGCGCTCCTCGTTCAGCGCGAAAAAGCCGGTGCGCTCCATGTAGACTTCGCCGCGGATCTCGATCAAACCGGGCCAGCCGGCGCCGGCGAGCCGTTCGGGCACGCTCGCCAGTGTACGGATGTTCGCCGTCACGTCCTCCCCGGTGACGCCGTCGCCGCGCGTCGCGCCCTGCACGAGCCGGCCACCCTCGTAGCGCAGGCCGAGCGACAGCCCGTCGATCTTTGGCTCGGCCATGATCTCGATCGTGTCCTCGGCGACCAGGGCCTGGTCGGCGGGGCGGCTGAAGAAGTTGCGGATCCCGGCGAAAAAGCCGCGCACGTCGACTTCGTCGAATGCGTTTTCGAGCGACAGCATCGGCCGGGTGTGGGTGACCTTGGCAAACCCGGCGGCGGGTGCGGCACCGACCCGCTGTTGTGGGCTGTCGCCGCGGATCAGCTCGGGAAAGCGCGCTTCGATCGCGGCGTTGCGCTGGCGCAGCGCGTCGTACTCGGCGTCGGAAACCTCGGGTGCCGCGTCGGTGTAATAAAGCCGGTCGTGACGGCGGATTTCCTCGGCCAGCGCCGCCAGCTCGTCGCGCGCTTCGTCAGCGCTCAGCGTCTCGACCGGCGGTTGCCCGGCCGGCTCGGCACGGCGGCGGCGCGAGGCGCTCATGGGCCGGCGCCGGCGATCAGGCTCGCGGCCGCGGCGCGCGCCTCGGCGGTGACGGTGCGGCCCGACAGCATGCGGGCGATCTCCTCCTGGCGGGTGTCCGGGTCGAGCTCCTCGACCGAGGTCACCGTCTTGCGCTCGGACAGCTGCTTGGCGACGCGCCAATGATGGGCGCCGCGCGCGGCGACTTGCGGCGAATGCGTGACCACCAGCACCTGCAGGCTGGTGCCGAGCCGCTGCAAGCGCTCGCCGACCGCGGCCGCGACGGCGCCGCCGATGCCGCTGTCGACCTCGTCGAAGATCAAGGTCGGCACCGAGGACGTGCCGGCGAGCACGAGCTTTAACGCCAGCATAAAGCGCGACAGCTCGCCGCCCGAGGCGATGCGCGCCAACGGCCCGAACGGCGCCCCGGGGACGGTGGCGATTTCGAAATGCACGCGCTCACGGCCATGCTCGCCCCAGTCGGGTTCATCCAGGGAGGTGATTACGGTGCGGAACCGCGCCTTGTCGAGCCGCAACGGCGGCAATTCGGCGGCGACCCCGGTGTCGAGACGGTCGGCGGCGGTGCGGCGCGCGCGCGACACCCGCTCGGCCGCGGCGACGTATTGGGCGCGCGCCGCGGCGGTCGCGCGGGCCAGCGATTCGGCATTGTCGGCCCCGGCCTCGATAATCTCCAGCCGCGCGGCGATCGCGTCGCGCCACGCCGGCAGGTCCACGACCGCGACCTGGTGCTTGCGCGCGGCGGCGCGCAACGCGAAGAGCCGCTCTTCGACGCTTTCGAGCTCGCGCGGGTCGAGATCGAGGTTGCGCGCGGCGGTTTCGAGGACGGAGAGCGCCTCGTCGGTTTCGTTGGCGGCGCGCTCGGTTGCCGCCACCGCCTCGTCGAGCAGGCCTTGGGCGCGATCGCGCGCCCGTTCGAGGCGCCGGGCGGCGCGCGCGAGGGCGGTCTGCGCGCCGGCGGCGCCGGTCAGCTCGCCGATCGCCTCGCCAAGGGTCTCGGCCAAGCGCTCGGCGTTTTGCAGCAAGGTCCGGCGCGCCGACAGACGGTCTTCCTCGCCAGGTTCGGGGGCGAGGGCCTCGAGCTCGGCCAGATGGTGGCGCAGCAAATCCTCTTCCTCGCGGCTGGCGGCGACCTGCCGCGCCGCCTCGTCCTCGGCCTGCCGCGCCGCGCGCCAGCCGCGCCAGGCAGCGGCCAG
>DATMLF010000064.1:0-36941 GCA_035570595.1 Allostellaceae bacterium | reverse complement strand
GAGCTGATCGCGCACGAGGATGCGCAGATCAAGTATTCGACCGTGCAGAACTGGTACCCGGGCGACGCCGAGGGCAAGGGCGGCATCTACAATTTCGTGACCAAGCGCGGCGCCTGCCGCGGCGACCGGGCCAAGATTTCGTGGACCCAGGTCGAGACCGGCTCGGCGATCACTTGGAAATACCCGAGTTGCATCCTCGAGGGCGACCACTCGGTCGGCGAATTCTATTCGGTCGCGATCACCAACAACCGCCAGCAGGCCGATACCGGGACCAAGATGATCCATATCGGCAAGGACACGCGCTCGACGATCGTCTCGAAAGGGATCTCGGCCGGGCGCGGCCAGAACACCTATCGCGGCCTCGTCCGGGTGCAGCCGCGGGCGCAGAACGCGCGCAACCACACGCAGTGCGATTCACTGCTGATCGGCGAGCGCTGCGGCGCGCACACGGTGCCCTATATCGAGATCCGCAACCCGACCGCACGGGTCGAGCACGAGGCGACGACCTCGAAGATCAGCGACGACCAGCTGTTCTACTGCCGTCAACGCGGCCTCTCCGCCGAGGACGCGGTGTCGTTGATCGTCAACGGCTTCTGCAAGGAAGTGCTGAAGGAGCTGCCGATGGAATTCGCGGTCGAGGCACAGAAATTGCTCGCCGTCAGCCTCGAAGGCAGCGTCGGCTGACCATCGATCAAATGCTGTTTTTTTTCGTCACTCCCGCGAAAGCGGGAACCCAGGGCGAGCGACGAGAGGTTGCCCCTGGACCCCCGCTTCCGCGGGGGCGACGAACGGGGTGACCGTCGTAATGCTCAAAATCACCAACCTCCACGCCCGCCTCGCCGATGACGGGCGCGAAATCCTCAAGGGAGTCGACCTTTCGGTCGGCAGCGGCGAGGTGCACGCGATCATGGGGCCAAACGGCTCCGGCAAGTCGACGCTCGCCGCGGTGTTGGCCGGCCGCGACGGCTACGAGCTCACCCAAGGGACGGTCGCCTATCTCGGCCGCGACCTGTTGGCGATGCCGGCCGACGAGCGGGCGCGCGAGGGGCTGTTTCTCGCCTTTCAGTACCCGGTCGAGATCCCGGGCGTGAACAACATGTACTTCCTGCGCACCGCGTTGAACGCGCAGCGCCGCCACCGCGGCGAGCCCGAGCTCGACGCCGGCCAGTTCCTGCGCGCGGTACGGGCCAAGCTCAAGGAGCTCGACATCGGCGAGGACCTGTTGCAGCGCGCGGTCAATGTCGGGTTTTCCGGCGGCGAGAAAAAGCGCAACGAAATCTTCCAGATGGCGATGCTGGAGCCGCGCCTGGCGATCCTCGACGAGACCGACAGCGGGCTCGACATCGACGCGTTGCGCGTCGTCGCCGCCGGCGTCAACCGGCAGCGCGCACCCGACCGCGCGATCGTTATCATCACCCATTACCAGCGCCTGTTGAATTACATCGAGCCCGACCGGGTGCATGTCTTACAGGACGGGCATATTGTCGAATCCGGCGACAAGTCGCTCGCGGCCGACCTCGAAAGCCGCGGCTACGGCGCCCTTGGCGACGCCGCGTGAGCTGGTTGCCGACAATGAAGTCCAAAATCGCCACCCGAGCGTTCGTCATTCCCGCGAAAGCGGGAATCCAGCGGCAGGCCCCTACTCGCCCGCTCTGGGCCCCTGCCTTGCGTGTGAAGAAATCGGATCAGCTGAGAACCCGTCATTCCGGGATGCCCCTTGGCAGGCCCGGAACCCATGAAAACGGTGCCTTGCCGGTATTCCCAAGGCGGTGTGCTTGGGTTCCGGGCTTGCGGGCAACGCCCGCGCCCCGGAATGACGGTCCCTTGGATGTCTTCACGCGCTCCTTCGCGGGGACGACAAGGGTGGTCAGATGACCACCCTTGTCGATTTCCCGGTCAAGCCCGAGGCGCGGCCCTACCTCGACGCCGCCCGCGGATTTGCCGGCGAGCCGGATTGGTTGGCGCAGCGCCGCCGCCGCGCCCTCGCCCGCTTTGCCGAGGAGGGGTTTCCGAGCCGCCGTGGCGAAGCATGGCGCTATCTCGACCTACGCCCGCTCGAAGCAGCGCCGCTGCTACCCACCGCACACACCCCAGCGACCGCGACCGGTGCCGCGCTAAGCAGGCTGGCGGAATTGGCAATCGCCGACGCCGCGGCGCGCCTGGTCATCCTCGACGGCCGCTTTTCTCCTGGATTGTCGCAGAGCGCCGGCTTGCCGGCGGGC
This sequence comes from Allostellaceae bacterium, assembly GCA_035570595.1. GTDB lineage: Bacteria > Pseudomonadota > Alphaproteobacteria > ATCC43930 > CGMCC-115725 > AP-15. Next base: position 34,719 of record DATMLF010000064.1, on the reverse strand, counting down.
ATCTCGCTGCTCTCGATCAGGGAGGCGATCGCGGCGCGGCCGGAGGCTGCCCAACTCGCGCTCGACGCGCTGACCAACGATCCCGACCAGCCCTTTGCTACGTTGAATGCTGGGCTCTTCGCCGACGGCTTTGTGCTCGACGCGGCGCCGGGCGCTGTTCTCGACAAGCCGATCGAGATCGTCCACCTCGCCACCGGCGAGGTGTCGGCCTCGCTGCACACGCGGAGCCTCGTGAGGCTGGGTGCGGGAAGCCGCGTTCGGGTCGTCGAGACCTTCGCCGGCGCCGGGCGCTATTGGCGCAACGACGTCGTGGCGGTGCGGCTCGCCGCCGGTGCGGCGCTCGACCGCGTGGCGCTGGTCGAGGAAGCTGCCGACGCGCTGCATTTCGCGGTGCTCGACGCCACCCTCGGGGGGCGCTCTCGGTTGACGAGTTTTGCTCTGCTGCTCGGCGGCGGCGCGATGCGGCACGAGGCGGTCGTGCGCAGCGAGGGCGAGGGCGCCTGTTGCGGCCTGCACGGCGCCTATCTCGCCTCCGGGCATCAGCAGGCGAATTTTGTCACCACCGTCGACCACTTGGCGGAGCGCGGCGAGACCCGCGAAATCTTCAAGGGGGTGGCGGCGGGGCGCGCGCACGGCGCGTTTCAGGGCCGGATCACGGTCCGCCCGGGGGCGCAAAAGGTCGACGCCCACATGCTGAGCCGCAACCTGCTGCTCGGCGATCGCGCCGCGGTCGACACCAAGCCCGAGCTCGAGATTTTCGCCGACGACGTGAAGTGCAGCCACGGTGCCGCGGTCGGCGATCTCGACGAGGCGGCGCTGTTTTACCTGCTTGCACGCGGCATCCCCCGCAAGGACGCGCGTCGCATGCTGATCGAGGCGTTTATTCGCGAGGCGGTCGAAATCGTCGAGCCCGCAGCATTGCGCGAGCATCTTCTGGCGCGGCTCGCCCGTCGTCTGGCGGCATTGGAGGAATGAGCATGACGGGTGCCGGCCCGAAGATTCTCGCCCCCGGAGAGCAGCGGCTGCCGGGCGGGTTCGACCCGCGCCGGCTGCGCCAGGAGTTCCCGATTTTCGCGAGCAACCCGGACCTGGTTTTTCTCGATTCGGGGGCGAGCGCGCAAAAGCCCGCTTCGGTCATCGACCGGGTCGCCGACTACTACCGCACCGACTACGCCAACGTGCATCGCGGCGTCTATCGGCTGAGCGCGCGCTCGACCGACTTGTTCGAGCAGGCGCGCGTCAAGGTGCAGCGCTTTCTGAACGCCGCCGATGCGCGCGAGGTCGTTTTCGTCCGCGGCGCCACCGAGGCGATCAACCTCGTCGCGCAGAGCTGGGGCGGCGCCTTTCTCGAAGCCGGCGACGAGATCCTGATCAGCGAGCTCGAGCACCATTCGAACATCGTGCCGTGGCAGCTGTTGCGCGACCGGGTCGGCATCCGCCTTGTCGTGGCGCCGATCGACGCGACCGGCGGGCTCGACGTCGCCGCTTTTGCCGCGCGCCTGTCGCCGCGCACCCGGCTCGTCGCGGTCACCCACCTGGCCAACGCCACCGGCGCCTTGGTGCCGATCGAGACGGTCGTCGAGCTCGCGCATCGCGCAGGCGCGCGGGTCTTGGTCGACGGCTGCCAGGCCGCACCGCGCCTCCAGGTCGACGTGCAGGCGCTGGGCTGCGATTTCTACGCCTTCTCCGGGCACAAGACCTACGGCCCGACCGGGATCGGCGTCTTGTGGGGCCGCCACGAATTGCTGGCGGCGATGCCGCCTTGGCAAGGCGGCGGCGAGATGATCCTCAACGTCACCTTTGAAAAGACGCTCTACCAGGAGCCGCCGCATCGCTTCGAGGCCGGCACCCCGGATATCTCGGGCGCGATCGGGCTCGGCACCGCGCTCGATTTCATCGAGGAATTGGGGCGCGACAACATCCTCGAGCACGAGGAGGCGCTGACCGGCTACGGGGTCGACCGCCTGTCGCGCATTCCCGGCCTGCAGCTGGTCGGCGCCGGGCAACGCCGGCTCGGCATATTGTCCTTCGATCTCGAAGGAATACATCCGCACGACGTGGCGACCGTGCTCGACCGCCATCATGTCGCGGTGCGCGCCGGCCACCATTGCGCCCAGCCGTTGCTCGACAAGCTCGGCCTCGGCGCCACGACCCGCGCCTCGCTCGGCGTCTACAACGACGAGCGCGACATCGACGCGCTCGCCGCCGCGATCGAAGCCGCCCAGGAGATGTTCCGCTGATGGATTTGCGCGACCTTTACCAGGACATCATCCTCGACCACGGGCGCCATCCGCGCAATTTTCGGGCGATCGAGCACCCGACCCACACCGCCCAGGGGCACAATCCGCTGTGCGGCGACCGGGTGACCGTGTTTCTGACGCTCGACGGCGAGCAGATCGCCGACGTTGCCTTTCAGGGCCGCGGCTGCGCGATCTCGACCGCGGCCGCTTCGCTGATGACCGAGGTGTTGAAGGGCAAGACCGTCGAGGAGGCGCGCGAGCTGTTCGCCCATTTCCATGCGCGCGTGACCGGCGGTAACGAAAACCCTTTGCCCGCGCCCTTGGCCGACGAGATGGAGCGGCTCGAGCCATTAACCGGGGTCAAGGCGTATCCCGCCCGCGTCAAATGCGCGACCTTGTCGTGGCATGCGCTCGAAGCCGCGTTGCAAGCCGACGGCGCGACGGTCAAGACGGAGTAGCCAGCATGGCGGAACGCGATCCATTCGACTTCGAGCCGGAAACGCCGGCCGCGGAAACCGAGGATGTCGAACGTCCGGAGGGCGGTGAGGACGACCCGGCGTTGATGGCGCCGGTGTTGGACGCGCTCAAGACGGTGCGCGACCCGGAGATCCCGATGGACCTCGTCGAGCTCGGGCTGATTTACGAGCTGATCGTTAAAAAGGACGGCCTTGTTTATGTCGAGATGACGTTGACGACGCCGGCCTGCCCGGTCGCGGCCAGCATGCCGGGCGAGGTCGAGGCCGCCATTCGCGGCGTCCCTGGCGTCAACGACGTCCGGGTCAAGCTCGTCTGGACCCCGCCCTGGGGCCCCGAGCGTATGAGCGACGAAGCCAGGCTCGAACTCGGGATGCTTTGACCGAGAAGGTGCACGAACCGCCAGTGTCCCGCGGTGAGCCTCGTATCACGCGACGTTAACTTCTTTTCATCACTACTTCGGCGGCGGTGCCGGACGCAGCAAAGTCGTCGTTAGCTCGACGAAAACTCGCTTAATTTTAGCCGGACCGGCTGCGGGAAGCCGTGCCGTCGTGGCGGATCGCGCAACGGGCCTTCGCGCCGCACCCGATGATGACAGTGTTGCGGCCGCGCACTAAGCTTTGTCGGATGGACGGCGATCTCGCGTGCGGGGTGTTCGAGTTGCGGCGGCCGGCGCTGAGAAGCCTGCCGCTGATCTTCGCCTCGCCGCACAGCGGGTCGGACTATCCAGCCGATTTTGTCGCCGGCTCGCGCCTCGACCCGCTGGCGCTGCGCCGCTCCGAAGACAGTTTTGTCGACGAGCTGTTCGCCGCGGCTCCCGGCCTCGGCGCTCCGTTGCTGTCGGCGAGGTTCCCGCGCGCCTATCTCGACGTCAACCGCGAGGCCTACGAGCTCGACCCGGCAATGTTCTCGGATGCGCTGCCGGGGTTTGTCAACGCTGGCTCGGCGCGCGTGCGGATGGGGCTCGGGACGATCGCGCGCATCGTCGCCAGCGGCGAGGAGATCTACTCCGGAAAGCTGCGCTTTGCCGAGGCCCAACGGCGCATCGACGGCCTCTATCGCCCCTATCACCAGATGCTCGGCGCTCTGGTCGAGGAGACCGAGGCGCTGTTCGGCGGCTGCCTCTTAGTGGACTGCCATTCGATGCCGTCGGCCGCCGGCGCGGTGTGCGGCTGGGACGGCGCCGACATCGTGCTCGGCGACTGCTACGGCGGCGCCTGCGCCCGCGCGATCATCGAATGCGCCCGCCGGTTTTTTAGCGCGCGCGGCTTCTCGGTGGCGGTCAACGCACCCTATGCGGGCGGGTTTACGACCGAGCACTATGGCGATCCCGGCCGCGGTCGCCACGCCTTGCAGATCGAGGTCAACCGCGCGCTTTACATGGACGAACGCCGCTACCGGCGCAAACCGCGCTTTGCGCGGCTCGCCGCCGATCTGGCCGAGCTCGTTCGGCAATTAGGCCGGGCAGCCGAAGCCTGTCTCAGCGAAGCCAGGTAGACCTGCCGCCCAACGCAGATTGACCTGCCGCCCCGCCATTCTCACCTAAAAGTGAGTGGTCAGGCACGGGAGCGGTGGATGAGCGAGATCGGGCCGGGATCGGCCCCGGACTTTCAATTAGAGCAGGACTGGGTAACAGAGCAGGACTGGCGGGCCTACACCCTGGAGGAGCATGCCGTCTGGCGGCTGCTGTTCGAACGCCAGCAAAGGCTGCTGGTCGGACGCGCCTGCCGTGAATACCTCGACGGGCTGGGCGCGCTCGACGTGGCGGCGGCGGGGATACCGGACTTCCGCAGGCTTAGCGATGCGCTCGACCGCGCCACCGGATGGCGGATCGTCGCGGTGCCGGGGTTGGTGCCGGACGCGGTGTTTTTTGCGCACCTCGCCGCGCGGCGGTTCCCGGCGACCTGCTTCATCCGCCGTCGCGACCAGCTCGACTACCTGCAGGAGCCGGATGTCTTTCACGACATTTGCGGCCATGTGCCGTTGCTGATGAACCCGATCTTTGCCGACTACATGCAGGCCTACGGTCAGGGCGGGCTCAAGGCGGTGAGTCTCGGCCACCTGCGCCGGCTGGCAAGGCTCTATTGGTACACCGTCGAATTCGGGCTGATCGCCACCCAGGAAGGATTGCGGATCTACGGCTCGGGTATTTTGTCGTCGGCCGGCGAGTCGGTCTATTGCCTCGACGATCCGCGGCCGAACCGGGTCGGCTTTGACCTGCGGCGGGTCATGCGCACCTGCTATCATATCGACCGGTATCAGGAGACTTATTTTGTCATCGACGATTTCGAGCAGCTGTTCGAAGCGACGCGCCCGGACTTCGCGCCGGTCTACCGCGAAGTTTCGGCCCTGCCCGACCTTGATCCTGGTCAGATGCTCGTTGACGATCCGCGGTCCGGCGCCGCCAGCGCGGCAGAAACTGTGGCGGCAGGATAAAAAAATGGGCCGCAGCTTAGCGCGGCCCAAGTTTAGGGAGGAAACGCCTAGAAGACGTACGGTAAGACCACAACCGGTGACCGTTACCGCACTGCACAATCTAATGCGTTGCGCCGGGATGTCAAGCTGCTTTTTCGAAACGCTTGGCATCGTTGGGGATTCCGGTTGAGATCAGGCATTTAAGGCACGCTCCGGCGGGGCCGCATGTGCATCGCACAAGGGACGCTCCTTTGACGCAGCCGAAAACGCCCTGTGCTTCGGCGACAATGCCGCCGCCACCGGCACTTGACCCGCATGCGGCCTTGTTTCTCGATGTCGACGGCACCTTGCTGGAAATCGCGGCGCGTCCGGATCGCGTCCAGGTTCCGTCCTGGCTGGCGTCCTTGCTGCAGGATTTGGCACGGCGGCGCGGTCAGGCGCTGGCGCTCGTCAGCGGCCGGCCGCTCGGCGAGGTCGACCGGCTGTTCCGGCCGTGGCGAGGGGCGGCAGCCGGCCTGCACGGCATCGAGCGCCGGCGGGCCGACGGCAGCTTCGGACCGGGGCTCAGCCCGTCGGCGACAGCCGCCCTCGACCGGCTGCGCCGTCCTCTTGCTGCGCTGGCGGCCGCAGGCAGGGGCGTCATGCTCGAGGACAAGGGCGGCACTCTGGCGCTGCATTATCGCGATGCGCCAGAGCGCGAGGAAGAGGTCCGGGCGGCGGCCAAGGCGCTGGCCTGCGAGAACCCGTCGCTTCGTCTGATCGCCGGCAAGATGGTCGTCGAGTTTCAGCCGCGCGGCGCCGACAAGGGGGCGGCGATCGCCGCCTTTCTTAGCGAGCCGCCGTTTTTAGGCCGGGCCGCGGTCTTTGTCGGCGATGACACGACCGACGAGGACGGCTTCGCCGAGGTCGCGCGCCGCGGCGGGACGGCGGTTCGGGTCGGGCCCCCGGCGCAATCGCGCGCCGCATATGCCCTTGCGGATGTCGGCGCGGTGCTTGATTGGCTCGCGGCGGGCCGGACGGATCGCCGGACGGATCGTTGAAAATCAAGCCCCTGCGGGAACATTAATCGCAACGGGGCGTTCGCTGAACAACGCAATTCGGGGAACAAGACGATGGAGGGAGAAGCCAAGACCGCGGGCGAGCCGAGGGCAAGCTTGCATTTCCGGGCAGCAGACGCGGCCGTCCGAGAGACCGTTGAGGGAAGCCGTCGGCTCGTCGTCGTGTCCAATCGGGTGGCGACCGAAAGTGCCAAGCCCGACTCGGGGGGTCTTGCGGTCGCAATTCAGGCGGCGCTCGAAACCAGCGGCGGCATCTGGTTCGGCTGGAGCGGCAAGGTCGGCGACACAGCCGAGGGCGAGCCCGAAATCGTCACGCGCGGGCCGCTGACCTATGCGACGCTCGATCTGTCGAAACGTGATTTCAACGAGTATTACCTCGGCTTTGCCAACCGCGTGCTGTGGCCGCTGTTTCATCTGCGGGCCAGCCTCGTCGATTTTTCGCGGCGCGACTTCGCCGGCTATCTGCGGGTCAATCGCATGTTCGCCCGCTCGCTGGCGCCGATGCTCGACCCGCAGGATCTGGTTTGGGTTCACGACTACCACCTGATCCCGCTCGGGCGGGAATTGCGCCGGCTCGACCAGACCCAGGCGCTCGGGTTTTTTCTGCACACGCCGTTCCCGCCGGCCGAAGTGCTGCGCGTGCTGCCAAACCACCGCGACCTCGCCGAGGCGCTGTGCGCCTACGACCTTGTCGGCTTTCAAACAAAGTCCGATCTGCACGGGTTTCGCGATTACCTGGTGCGTTGGGCGGGGGGCGAGGACCTTGGCCGCGGGGTGCTGCGCGCGTTCGGCCGGATCGTGCGCGTCCAGGTGTTCCCGATCGGGATCGACGTCGCGGGCGTCGCCAAAAAGGCGGAGGCCGCCGACGTCAGCCGGCACATGCGACGGTTGCGCCACAGCCTGGGCGAGCGGACTTTGATGATCGGCGTCGACCGGCTCGATTATTCAAAGGGCTTGCCGGCGCGGTTCGCGGCCTTCGGGCAATTGCTCGACACCTATCCCGAGACGCGCGGCCGCATCGTCTTCATGCAGATAGCACCGCCGTCGCGCTCCGAGGTTCCGGAATACCAGGAGATCAGGCGGACGCTCGCCACGTCCGCCGGCCACATCAACGGCCGCTACGGCGAATTCGACTGGACGCCGCTGCGCTACATCAATAAGAGCTTCAACCACCAGATCCTGACCGGCTTTTTCCGGGCGGCGCGGATCGGCTTGGTGACGCCGTTGCGCGACGGCATGAACCTTGTCGCCAAGGAATACGTCGCCTCGCAGCCTGCCGACGATCCGGGCGTGCTGGTGCTGTCCTGTTTCGCCGGCGCCGCGCAGGAGTTGGGCGAAGCGGTGCTGGTCAACCCGCATGACGTCGAGGGCATGGCGGAGGGCATCCGGCAGGGGCTGACCATGTCGCTCGGCGAGCGTAAGGAACGGTGGACCGCGATGATGGCGACGATCGAGCACAACGACATCACGCGCTGGCGCGAGAGCTTCCTTGCCGCCCTGGCAGCGAGCGGCGCGCGCTGATGGCCGCGGCGGGGGGCGGCGCCGCGGTTGCCGTCCCGGAGACCTGGCTCGTCGGCGACATCGGCGCCACCAACGCCCGTTTTGGCCTGGTTTCCCCCGACGGCAAGGTGCTGCACTGGCGCACCCAGGCCTGCGACCATTACTCCACGATCGACGACGCGCTCGCCGAGTATCTCGGCGACCGCGGCGGGCTGCCGATGCCGCGGCAGGCGGCGATCGCGATCGCCTCGGCGGTTACCGGCGACCGGATCGCGATGACCAACCACCCGTGGAGCTTTTCGATCAGCGCTCTCAGGGCGCATTTCGGCTTTGAGCGGTTGGAGGTCGTCAACGATTTCACGGCGCAGGCGCTGGCACTTCCGCGGCTCGGCCCTGACGACCGCATGCCGGTCGGCGGCGGCGCGGCGGCGCCGGGGGCGCCGCTCGCGGTGCTGGGGCCGGGGTCGGGGCTCGGGGTTTCCGGGCTTATCCCGAGCGGCGCCGGCTGGGTGCCGCTGACCGGCGAGGGCGGCCACGCGACCATGTCGCCGGCGAGCGACCGCGAGAGCGCGGTGCTCAACCACATGCGCCGGCATTTCGACCACGTCTCGGCCGAGCGCGTCCTGTCGGGGCCGGGCATCGTTAACCTCTACAACACCTTGGCCGAAATCGACCGGGTGCCGTCCAAGGGCTATGCCGCGTCGCAAATCACCGATCTCGGGATGCGCGGCGAGGACCCGGTGTGCGCCGAGGCGACAGCAATGTTCTGCGCGATGCTCGGCACCGTCGCCGGCAACCTGGCGCTGACCTTGGGCGCGCGCGGCGGGGTGTTCATCGCCGGCGGGATCGTGCCGCGGCTCGGCCGGTTTTTTGCCGATTCGCCGTTCCGCGCGCGGTTTCAGGCAAAGGGCCGGTTCGAGCCCTACCTCGCGGCGATCCCGACCGCCGTCGTCACCCACCCGCTGGCCGCGTTTCTCGGCTGCGCATCCTTGCTCGCGGGTTGATGAGAGGCCGAGCCATGCGGCATCGCGGATGCCGGCGTCAGGCGCAAACCCCGACGCCGCCGCTGCCGCCCGGCAGCCCGCCGCAGCCGCCGCCCGACCCGGAGCGGCCGACGCCGGTCGAGGAGCCGCCGCGCCCGCTGCCGGTGCCCCCGACCGAGCCGCCGCCACCTCCAGTCAACGACCCGCCGCCGCGCGGCGCCGTCGCCTGACAGAAGTGCCGGAGAGCGGCGTCAAGAACCGCGTCCGGCCAGGTGCAACCCGGCCACCCCGGCGATGATCAGCGCCAGCGACACGAGCTTCCACACCCCGGCCGGCTCGCCAAACCACACGATGCCGATCGCCGCGACCAGCGCGGTCCCGACCCCGGACCACACGGCATAGGCGGTCGACAGGTCGATCCCGCGCAACGCCAGCGACAGCACCGAAAAGCTCGCGACATAGCAGACGACGACTGCGCTCGCCGGGGCGAGGCGGGTAAACCCCGCGGACAGCTTCAGCGCCGTCGTCCCGCTGACCTCCAGCACAATCGCGATCGCGAGGTAGACGACGCTCATCGTGACATCCCCTGGCCCGCTTTGGAAACGGCCGCCGCTTTGACGACCGCCGCCGGTCGGCGGTAACATCGGTCATCTGGAACACGGATCGTGCCATGAGCGCAGCGACTGATCGAAGCATCGAGGCCGGGGCGCGCGAGCGCCGGCGTATTCGCACCGGCGGGTTTGCCGGCCCCACCGCCGGGCTCGCCGCCGGCAACGTGCAGGCGAACCTCGTGATCCTACCGAGATCGCTGGCGCACGACTTCCTGCGTTTCGCCCAGGCCAACCCGAAGCCCTGCCCGGTGTTGGCGGTCTCCGAGCCAGGCGACCCGCGGCTTCCAGGGCTGGGCGAGGACCTCGACATTCGCACCGACCTGCCGAAATACCGCGTGTGGCGACGCGGCGAGCTGGTTGAGGAACCGCGCGACGTCCGTCACGTATGGCGCGACGATCTGGTCAGCTTTGCGCTCGGCTGCTCGTTTTCGTTCGAGCAGGCGCTCGTCGAGGAAGGCATCGAGCTGCGCCACATCACCTGCGGCTCGAACGTGCCGATGTACCGCACCAACATCCGCTGCGCGCCGGCCGGCATGTTCCGCGGGCCGCTTGTCGTGTCGATGCGGCCATTGCGGCCCGCCGATGCGATCCGGGCGGTGCAGATCACGTCGCGCTTTCCGTCGGTGCACGGGGCGCCGGTGCATCTCGGCCTGCCCGAGGCGATCGGGGTCGCCGATTTGGGGCGGCCGGATTATGGCGACGCGGTCCCGGTGCAGGCGAACGAATTGCCGGTGTTCTGGGCGTGCGGCGTCACCCCGCAGGCGGTCATTGCCGAAGTCGAGCCCGAATTCTGCATTACCCACGCGCCGGGCTCGATGCTGGTCACCGATCTGCTGAACGCCAAGCTTGCGAGCCTTTAGCGGCGCCCGGCGATGACGTCGCGGGTCGCGCCGCAATCGGTCGTCGCGGAAATCGAGCGCGCGGTGCAGGCTGATGTCGGGCGCAACATCGGCGCGCTGTGCGCTGCTGCCCGCGGCGGGCTGTGGGGCGCCGCGTCGGCTCTGGCAGCGGGCGGGCCGTGCCGGGTCGGGCTGATCACCGGATTTTTTGTGCCGTTGGGGGCGCCGCCCGCCGCCGAGACCGACGGGCCGGTCGGCGCCGCGCTGCTGGCCCGCGGGCTGGCCGAAGTCGGCATCCCCTGCCGGCTCGCCACCGACGAGCCGTGCCATAATGCCTGCGCGGTGGCGCTCGCCGCCGCCGATGCCGGCGCGGTGCCGCTCGACGCGGTCGCGATCGGCGCGTCGCTTGGCCCGGTGATCGATGCCTGGCGGGCGGCCGGGATCACCCACGCGCTCTCGATCGAGCGCTGCGGGCGCAGCAGCGACGGCAGCCCACGCAACATGCGCGGTCAGGACATCAGCGCCCATACGGCACCGCTCGACGAATTGTTCGCGGCAGGGCCGTGGGACACGATCGCGGTCGGCGACGGCGGCAACGAGATCGGGATGGGCGCCCTGCCGCGCGAGCTGATCGCCCAATACGTCGAGCACGGCGAGACCATCGCCTGCGTCACCCCGGCGCGGCATCTGGTCGTCGCCGGCGTGTCGCATTGGGGGGCCTACGCGCTGCTGGCGGCACTCGCCGCGATCCGCGCCGATTGGCGCCCGCAGCTCCTGCGCTGCCTCGACGAGGCGCTCGACCGGCACATTCTCGAAGCCACTTTGCGCAACGGGCCGGCGGTCGACGGCGTCTCGCGCGTGCAGGCGCCGACCATCGACAATTTCGGGCTTGGTTTCCATCACGAAAAGCTGCGCACCGTCCGGACCCTCGCCGAGCGCGGGCATGCGGCCTAAGGAATTCGTTTTCGAGAGCTACCGATACGACCCGGCCAGCGCCGCGCTGGCGCTGCGCTATCGGTTTTCGGACGGCCCCCGGTTTGAGGAGCGGCTTGCTTTCGATTTCCCGCCGCGAGCGCTCTCGGCCGCTGCCGAGGCTGCGCTCGACCGGGCCTGTCGGGTGGTCTTTCTGTTGTCGGGGGTCAGCTACTACAAGGCCTTTGTGCCCGACCGGCTGCGCTGCGAAGCCTTCGCGCTCGACCGCGGCAGCGCCGCGTTCCTGCAGAAATTCTACGAAAACGGCCTGGCCGAATTCGCCTGGAAAAACCGAATTTCATTGCGCGGCCATTGCCGATTCGAATGGGACACGGACGCGCCGCCGCCCCCATCGGGTCTTGAACTGCCGCGGCGCACCTGCGTGCCGGTCGGCGGCGGCAAGGATTCGGTCGTCACCCTCGAATGCCTGAAGGCCGCGGGGGAAAACGTAGTTTTGTTTTCGCTCGGCGACGCGGCGCCGATCGCCGCCTGCATCACGGCCGCCGGGCTGCCCTATATCCGGGTGCGGCGGCGCCTCGACCCCGGCCTCTTAAAGCTCAACGAGGCGGGCGCGCTAAACGGCCACGTCCCGATCACCGGCATTTTGAGCGCGATCGTCGTCGCCTGCGCGGTGCTGGCGGGTTTCGACACGATCGCGATGTCGAACGAGCATTCGGCGAGCGCCCCCAACCTCTCGGTCGACGGCGTCGGCATCAACCATCAGTACAGCAAGTCGCTCGAATTCGAGCGCGATTTCGCCGACTACGTCGCCCGCCATGTCACCCCGAGCGTCGCCTATTTTTCGCTGCTGCGGCCATTGTCGGAACTTGAGATCGCCCGGCGTTTCGCGCGCTACCCGGAATATTTCGGAATTTTTCGCAGCTGCAACACGGCCTTCCGCCAATCGCCGGCCGAGCGCGGGCGGCACTGGTGCGGCGATTGCCCGAAATGCCGGTTTGTGTTTCTGGCGCTGGCGCCGTTTCTGGCAAAGCGCGAGCTGGTTTCGATCTTTGGCCGCGACCTGCTCGACGACGAAAGCCAGACCCACGGGTTCGCCGAATTGTGCGGGTTGCGCGAGCACAAACCGTTCGAGTGCGTTGGCGAAATCGCCGAGAGCGCGGCGGTGATGGGTTTTCTTCGCGATCTGCCCGACTGGCGCCGCGACGCGGTCGTGCGCCGGCTGCACGCGGATTTCCCGGGGTTGGGAGAGCGCGGCCCGGACGATCTTCGCGCCATGCTGGAAGGGCGCCACCCGCACCGGGTTCCCCCCGGCTTTTTGGCCAAGCTCGATGCGTGCGGCTGACCTCGGCGCCATGCGGGTGGCGATTTGGGGGCTTGGCCGCGAAGGCCGGGCGGCGATCCGGTTCCTGCGCGCCCACCACCCGAACCTGCCGCTGCTGGTGCTGGACGATGCCGCGGACGCCGTGCCGCCGCGCGAATTCGCCGGCATCTGTTGCGCGTTCGGCGCCGAAGCGGTCGGCCGTGCGCTCGGCCACATCGACGTTTTAGTCAAGTCGCCGGGGGTCAGCCTTTATCGCCGCGAGATCGAAACCGCCCGGGCGAACGGGGTCGCGGTCACGTCGCTCCTGAACCTGTGGTTCGCCGAAGAACCCCCCGTTAACACGGTCTGCGTCACCGGGACCAAGGGAAAGAGCACCACCGCCTCGTTGATTGCGCACATGCTCGGCCGGCTCGGCCGCCGGGTGGCGCTCGCCGGCAATATCGGCGTGCCGGTCACCGAGATCGACCCGGCCGGTGCCGATTACGCGGTTATCGAGGTGTCGAGCTATCAGGCGGCCGACTTCGACGGCGCCTGCGACATCGCGGTGCTGACCTCGCTGTTCCCCGAGCATCTCGACTGGCACGGCACGCTCGCCCGCTACTACCGCGACAAGCTCAACCTGCTGCGCCATGGCCGCATCGCGGTCGTCAACCGTGACGCGGCGCCGCACGCCGGTCTTGCGGCGCGCCTCTTCAACGACCACGCCGCGCTCCATGCGCTCGATGGCGAGGTTTTCGACGGCGCCGTGCGGGTCGGCGAGGTCCGCAACCGCTATCTCGCACGGCCGCACAATCTGTCGAACCTGTGCGCCGCGCTGACCGTCGGCAAGGTGCTCGGCCTCGACCCGTGCGACGCGCTCGCCGCGACCGACGACTTTCGCTCGCTGCCGCACCGCCAGCAGGAGATCGGCGAAGTCGACGGTGTGCTCTACGTCGACGACAGCATCTCGACCGCGCCTGAATCGACGATTGCCGCGCTCGACGTCTACGCCGGGCGTCATGTCACAGTTATTCTGGGCGGCTACGACCGCGGCATCGACTACGCCAAGCTCGTCGCCAGGCTCGCCAATGGCGGCGCGCACGCCGTCGTCTGCCTCGGGGCCAGCGGCGGCCGCATTGGCACCGCGCTGCGCGACAGCTCGGGCGCGCCCGCCGCCGCCCTCGCGCGCTCGATGCAGGAGGCGGTCGATTTGGCGAAACGCAACACACCCGCGGGCGGGGTCGTGCTGCTGTCGCCGGCGGCGCCGAGCTACGGCTGGTACCGCGACTTCGCCGAGCGCGGCCGCGACTTCGCGGTCAAGGCCGGGCTTGCCGCGATCGGCGTCGAGCAACCCCGATGACCAGGCCGGCGCCGGCGCCGCGACACCATCTCGGGTTCGTCGCCACGGTCGTGATCTGCTGGGCGGCCGCGGGCTGCGCCGAGAAGCCGTATTTGTCGGACGGCAGCGCCACCTCCGCCGAGGTCGGCTACAGCCGCGACCTCGCCGCGGCGACCGAGGTCGCCCGCCAGCATTGCGCACGCTACGACAAGGTCCCGCGTTATCTCGACTCGTCCGAAAACATCGCCTATTTCGCGTGCGAACCGCGCTGAGCCTGCGGCGTTTGCGAGTACGGTCATGCCGGGGCGAGGGACCGCGATCACCAGGCCGGCCGGCTCGGCGCTGCTGCTGCTCGCGGTGCTGTGGCTGGCAGGCGCCGATTTGCGGGTGACGGTGTTGGCCGTCCCGCCGGTGCTGCCGCTGATCCACCGCGACCTCGCGCTCAGCGAGCGGGCGGTGGGCGCGCTCTCGGGGCTGCCGGTCCTGCTGTTTGGCCTTGTCGCGCTCCCCGGCTCGTTGCTGATCGCGCGGCTCGGCGCCCGCCGCGCGGCGTCGGCGGCGCTGCTGGTCGTCGCGGCGGCTTCGGCCGCGCGCGGCGTCGGGCCGTCGGCGCCGCTGCTGTTCGCGATGACCTTTGTCATGGCAGCGGGTATCGCGGTCGTGCAGCCGGCCCTGCCGGCGCTTGTCGCCGAGTGGTTCCCCGACCGGCCCGGGTTTGCCACCGCGGTTTACGCCAACGGGCTGCTGATCGGCGAGGCGTTGCCGGCGGCGCTGACGATCCCGTTGATCCTGCCGATGATCGGCGGCGGTTGGCCGGCGAGCTTTGCGGTTTGGTCAGCCCCGGTCGCGGTGACGGGCGTGATCATGGCCCTGTGTCGCTCCGACGCGAAGCCGGCAGGCTGGGCCACGACGGCGCCGGCGCGGTGGTGGCCCGACTGGCGCAGCCCGGGGCTGTGGCAGCTCGGGTTGATGCAGGGCGGCACGGGCGGGCTCTATTTTGCCTCGAACGCGCTGATCCCCGACTACCTGCACGCAGTCGGCCGGCCCGGGCTCGTGACCGCCGGGCTCAGCGCGCTCAATCTCGGGCAGTTGCCGGCCTCGCTGCTGCTGTTGGTTACAGCGCGGCGGCTCGGCGGCAGCAAAGCGGCGGTCGTGGCGATGCAGCTTGTCGGACTCGGCGGGCTTGCCGCGCTTGTCGCCGGCGGCCCGTCTTTTGTCGTGCTCGGCGCCGCGGTTGTCGGCTTCTGCTGCGCCTTCACCTTGATCGTGACGTTGGCGTTGCCGCCGCAACTGGTCGCGGCCGGCGACGTTCACCGGCTTTCGGCCGGCATGTTCACAGTCGGCTACACGGTCTCGTGCCTGGTTCCGCTCGTCGGAGGCGCGCTGTGGGACGCGACGGGCCTCCCTGCGGCCGCCTTTGCCGCCCCGGCCGCGGCTGTCGCGGTCGTGCTCGCGGCGGCGCTTGCCTTTCATTTCCCCGAATAGCGGGACCGCGCGGGCCGCGGCCGGTTGCCTGCGGCAGGGCCGATCCGTTAAATGTCGCACGCTTTGCCCGGGCCCGCCGCCGCGGTGTCCTGAACCCACAAAGAGGCTCCTGCGCGATGGCCATCGAACTGCACACCTGGAACACCCCGAACGGCCGCAAGATCAGCGTTGCGCTAGAAGAGATGGGGCTGTCCTACTCCGTCCACCCGGTCAACATCTCGAAGGGCGAGCAGTTCGCCCCGGCCTTTCTGAAGATTAGCCCGAACAACCGTATCCCCGCGATTGTCGACCCCGAGGGGCCGGGCGGCGCCCCGATCAGCATTTTCGAATCGGGTGCGATCCTCCTCTACCTCGGCGAGAAGACCGGCAAGTTCTGGCCGAAGGGGGATTTGCGCCGGCAGGTCCCGGTGTTGGAGTGGTTGATGTGGCAGATGGGCGGATTTGGCCCGATGCCGGGGCAGGTGCACCATTTTCTGACGGTCAAGGACGAGAACGACAAGCGCTACGGGCTCGAGCGCTACACCAAGGAAACCCGCCGGCTCTACGGCGTGCTCGACAAGCGGCTCGGCGAGGCCGAGTTCGCCGGCGGCGGCGAGGTCTCGGTCGCCGATTTCGCGATCCTCGGCTGGGCGTGGCGCCACGAGCGCCACCTCGTCGATCTCGCCGACTTCCCCAACGTCAAGCGCTGGTACGAAACCATGATGGCCCGCCCCGCCACCAAGCGCGGTTTCGAGGTCGCGCTCAGCTGAGCGGCGCGTTTGGCGGCGGCGGGGCGCGATCAGGCGGCGCTCGCGGAGTTTTGGACGCGACCGGCGGGGCTGCATTAAAACCGTGTGACCAACGCAAACGACGGGCAAAACCAATGTTCATCGCGATGAACCGCTTCAAGGTCGTTCCCGGGTCGGGAGCGGATTTCGAGCGGGTCTGGACGACGCGCGACAGCCAATTGGACGGCGTCCCCGGCTTTCTTGCGTTCCACCTGTTGCGCGGCCCCGAGCACGACGATCATGTGCTTTACTCGTCGCACACCTTGTGGCGCAGCCGCGCCGATTTTGAGGCGTGGACCCGTTCCGAGGCGTTCCGGCTCGCGCACCGCGACGCCGGCTCTAACCGGCCGCTCTATCTCGGCCACCCGGAATTCGAAGGGTTCGAGGTGGTCCAGACGATTGACGCAGGCGCCGCGGCGCCCGCTCGCTGACGCTCGGTGTCGCGGGCGCGGGTCGGGCACCGCGCCGGGTCGCTCTGGAGCGCAAAGCCCTGACCGATACGAGACGCTTGCCGTCGCGCATTGCGGCGCGGCTCGAACCGGCCGCCCCATCCTGGCCCCCCGTGTCGTAGGATCGCGGTAACTTTGGACGGAGGAAGAATGGGCGAGGAGCGGGCGCCGCGCGAGCAGATGGAGTACGACGTGGTCGTGGTCGGGGCCGGGCCGTCCGGGCTTGCCGCCGCGATCCGGCTGAAGCAGCTCGCCGCGGCGGCCGGGCGGGAGATCGCCGTCTGTGTTATCGAAAAGGGGTCGGAGGTCGGGGCCCATATCCTGTCGGGCGCGGTGTTCGAGACGCGCGCGCTCGACGAGCTCTTCCCCGACTGGCGCGAGCGCGGGGCGCCGCTCGACACGCCGGCGGCCGAGGACCGCTTTCTGCTGCTGACGCGGTCCCGCGCGGTTCGCCTGCCGACGCCGCCGCAGATGCGCAATCACGGCAATTACATCATCAGCCTCGGCAATCTGTGCCGCTGGCTGGCAACGCAGGCCGAGGAGCTCGGCGTCGAGATCTATCCGGGCTTTGCCGCCGCCGAGGTGCTGTACGACGAAGCGGGCCGGGTGCGCGGTGTCGCCACCGGCGACATGGGCATCGGCAAGGACAGTGAGCCGACCGAGCGCTACCAGCCGGGCGTCGAATTGCTCGGCAAGGAGACGCTGTTCGCCGAGGGCTGCCGCGGCTCCTTGACCAAAACGCTGGTCGAGCGGTTCGGCCTGCGCGACGGCGTCGACCCGCAGACCTATGCGATCGGCATCAAGGAATTGTGGGAGGTCGACCCGTCGCAACATCAGCCGGGCCTGGTGGTTCACACGGTCGGCTGGCCGCTCGACAACGCCACCTACGGCGGCTCGTTTCTTTATCATCTCGAAGACCGCCAGGTGGCGGTCGGGTTTGTGGTCGGGCTCGACTACAGAAACCCGTTTTTGAGCCCGTTCGAGGAATTCCAGCGCTTTAAGACGCATCCTGTGATTCGCCGGTTTTTCGAGGGCGGGCGCCGGGTCAGCTATGGCGCGCGCGCCTTGAACGAGGGCGGGTTTCAGTCGATCCCGCGGCTCGATTTCCCGGGCGGGGCGCTGATCGGCTGCGCCGCCGGCTTTCTCAACGTGCCCAAGATCAAGGGCAGCCACACCGCGATGAAGTCGGGGATGGTGGCGGCCGAGGCGGTGTTCCGCCGGCTGGCGGGCGAGGAGACCGCCTCCGTCCAGCGGGCGCTCGAAGACAGCTGGGTGTGGGACGAGCTGCGCCGCGTGCGCAACATCCGGCCTAGCTTTCGCCGCGGGTTATGGGCCGGGCTCGCCTATTCGGCGCTCGACACCTACATTTTGCGCGGTGCCGCACCCTGGACCTTTCACAACCACCCCGACTACACTCAGCTGACGCCGGCAAGCGAGGCGCGGCGGATCGAGTATCCGCGGCCGGACGGCCGGCTGACCTTCGACCGGCTGTCCTCGGTCTTTATCTCGAACACCAACCACGAGGAAGACCAGCCGCCGCATCTGCGGCTGCGCGACCCGGCAAAGGCGATCTCGGTCAACTATCGGCTCTACGATTCTCCCGAACAGCGCTATTGTCCGGCAGCCGTGTACGAGATCGTGCAACCCGACGCGGCGGCCGATCCGTATCTGCAAATCAACGCGCAAAATTGCGTGCACTGTAAGACATGCGACATCAAGGATCCGGAGCAGAACATTGACTGGGTTGTGCCGGAGGGAGGCGGCGGCCCTAATTACCCCAATATGTGACATGGCGTTGGCGAGACAGGCGGACGGATGAGGGCGATGCGGATGGCGATGATCGATTGGCTGAAGAGCGCGGCTCTGACGGGGGTTGTCATCGGCGCCCTGGCCGCCGCCGGCGCCTGCGCGGCAGCCCCGGCCGGGGGTGTGGCGGACACGTCGTCGGCCTCGCCCTACGGCGCTTACCTGGCAGGCCGGCACGCCCAGGAAAAGGGCAGCTATGAAGCCGCCGCGCGGTGGTACGAGCAGGTCCTGCGCACCGATCCCCGCTCGGCGGAGGTGATCAGCCGCACCTTTCTGATGGAAGCCGACGACGGCCATTTCGACCGCGCCGTGCCGCTCGCCAACGAGGCGCTCAAGCTCGACAGCTCGGATGCGGTCGCCGACCTCGTGCTCTTGGTCGAGCGGGCCAAGGCCGGCGACAAGGCCGGCGCGCTCGCGCGCGCGGAGGCGTTGCCGGATGACGGGCTGCACCGCTATGCCGGGCCCTTGGCGCGGGCTTGGACCCGGATGGCGATGGGCAACCTGCCCGGGGCCGTGGCGGCGCTTCAGGACCTCGACAAGTTCGACGGCTTTGCCCCGCTCGAATATTTCCAGCTCGGCATGATTTACGACTTTGTAGGAAACGCGGCGAACGCCGAGGAATATTACAAAAAGACTTTGGACGCGACCGGTCAGCTCAACTGGCGGCTGGCTGACGCCATGGCCAATTTTTATCAGCGCCATGGGCGCACCGACGAAGCCAAGGCGATCTACAGCCGGTTCGTCAAGGAAAACGCCGGCAGCGAGCTTGCCGAGTCGGTGCAATCGGACAAGCTGACCGCAACCCCCGCCCCGCTGATCGGGTCTGCGGTCGATGGTCTGGCCGAAGCGTTGTTCGACCTCGCGAGCGTCGTCAACCGGCCCGAGACGGTCGACCTCGCGCTGGTCTACGACCGTTGCGCGCTCGCCCTGCGCCCCAATCTGACGGTTGCCCAGCTGCTGCTCGCCGACATCCTGACCGACCAGGAAAAGTTTCAGCAGAGTCTCGCGATCGTGACCCAGATCCCGGCGACCTCGCGCTATTCGTGGTCGGCTCAGCTGCGCGTCGCCGCCAATCTCGAAGCGCTCGGCCGGATCGACCAGGCGACCGCGCAGCTGCAGGCGATGGCGGCAAAGGAGCCGCGCTGGGCGTCGGCCGAGATCCAGCTCGGCGACCTGCTGCGCGGGCAAAAGCGCTTTGCCGAAGCAGCCGACGCCTATAGCGAGGCGATCAAGCGGCTCAAGGCCGAGGGCATGCCGCCGCGCTGGGCGCTCTACTACAGCCGCGGCATCGCCTATGAGCGCTCGAATCAATGGAGCCTCGCCGAAGCCGACCTCGAGCACGCGCTGGAGCTGAAGCCGGATCAGCCGCTGGTGCTGAACTATCTCGGCTATTCATGGATCGACCGCGGCGAAAAGTTGCATAGCGGGTTGAAGATGATCGAAAAAGCCGTCGAGCTGCGGCCCGACGACGGCTACATCGTCGACAGCCTGGGCTGGGCTCATTACCGACTCGGCGATTATGCGAGCGCCGTCGAATACTTGGAGAAGGCGCTGGAGCTGGTGCCCGAGGACCCGACGATCAATGACCATTTGGGCGACGCCTACTGGAAGAGCGGGCGGACGACCGAGGCCCGCTACCAATGGCGGCGCGCGCTGCAGTTCAAGCCCGAAAAGGAAGACGTGAAGCCGATCGAGGCCAAGCTCGACAGCGGTCTGCCGACCGCCACCCGGGCGGGCGGCGGCTGATTTCCGGCGGCTGACTTCCCGGTGGCGCTCACGGCCTTTGCTCCGGCAAAGGTCAACCTTTACCTGCATCTGACCGGGCGGCGGGCGGACGGCTATCACCTGCTCGACAGCCTTGTTGCCTTTGCCGACATCGGCGACCGCGTTGTTGCGCGCCCGGCGCCGGCGCTGTCGCTTGAAGTGACCGGGCCGGAGGCGGCGGGGCTTAACGGCGGCGGCGACGGCAACCTCGTGCTGCGCGCGGCCCGTCTGCTGGCCGGTCATGCCGGTCTAGGCACCGCCGGCGCGGCGCTCGGCCTGGTGAAGAATTTGCCTGTCGCCTCGGGGCTCGGCGGCGGTTCGAGCGACGCGGCGGCGGCCCTGCGGGTGTTGTGCGCGCTGTGGCGGCTCATCATCGACGAGTCAACCCTGCGCGCTCTCGGCGCACAGCTCGGCGCCGACGTTCCAGTCTGCATTCACGGCCGCCCCGCCTGGGTCGGCGGGATCGGCGAGCGCATCGCGCCCGCGCCCGACCTGCCCGATGCCGGGATCGTGCTCGCCAGTCCGCGGCGCCCGCTGCCGACCGCGGCGGTATTCAACGCACGGGCCGGCGCTTTCCGCGGCGCTGTCGAGCGGTTCGCGCCGATGCCGTCGGACGCCGCCGGGCTCGCGCGCGCGCTCGCGTCCCGACAAAACGACTTGACCGAGGCGGCAATCGGGCTGGTCCCCGAGATCGGCCAGGTTCTAACGGCGCTGACCCGCCTTCCCGGCGCCTTGATCGCGCGCATGAGCGGCAGCGGTGCGGCGTGTTTCGCGCTCTTTGCCGATCGCGCCGCCGCGGCACGGGGGCAGACAGCCCTTGCCGCCGCCAAACCCGGCTGGTGGTGTGCCGCCGGCGGCTTGGTTGCCGCAACCGCCGTTTCCCGATAAGTTGCCGGCGCGCTGGTGGGGCGTAGCCAAGTGGTAAGGCAGCGGATTTTGATTCCGCCATCCGGAGGTTCGAATCCTCCCGCCCCAGCCACCAGGCGATTTTCGGGAGGCAGCGTCATGCCACTGAAGCAGCATTGGGTCGGCACCTGGGCGACGGCGCCTGCCCCGGCCGAGGGCGCCGCCCTCAACAACCACACCTTGCGGATGAACGCGCGGGTCAGCATCGGCGGCGACCGGCTGCGGGTGCGGCTGTCGAACGCCTACGGTACGCGCAACCTCGTCGTCGGCGCCGCCGCGATCGGGGTGCGCGACAAGGGTGCCGGGATCGTATCGGGCTCGCAGCGCAAGCTGGCGTTCGGCGGCGAGGCGAGTGCCACGGTCGCGGTCGGGTCCCTGCTGATCAGCGACCCGGTCGACTTCCCGCTGCCGCCGCTTTCCGACGTCGCCATTAGCGTGTACCTGCCGGGCGACTTGCCGGCGAGCTTTGGGATCACCGGCCGCTATTCGCGCCAGACCAACTACATCTCGCCGCCGGGGAATTTCGCCGCGGAAACGGTCATGCCGGTCGGCAAGATCACCGACGACTGGTATTTCGTCAGCGGCATCGACGTGGTCGCGTCCCCCGACACCGGTGGGGTCGTGACGCTCGGGGACTCGTTGACCGACGCCAACATTTCGACGATCGACGCGTTTTGCCGCTGGCCCGACCAGCTGTCGCGCCGCCTGCAGGCGCGCCGCGGCGGCCGGCCGATGGCGGTCATGAACCAGGGGCTCGGCGGCAACCGCATCCTGCACGACATTCGCGGCGACAGCGGGCTGCGCCGCTTCGACCGCGACGTGCTGGCGCAGCCGGGGGTCACCCACGTCGTCGTCATGCTCGGCACCAACGATCTGCGCAACCGCTGGGCCAAGCCCGACGAGGAGGTCACCGCCGACGAGATGATCGCCGGCCTGAAGCAGATGGCGGTGCGCGCCCACACCCAAGGCATCAAGATTTTCGGCGCCACGCTCACCGGGTTCGAGAACGAAACGTTCCTGCCCGGCGCCTGGAACCCGAAGCGCGAAGCGACGCGGCAGGCGGTCAACGCCTGGATCCGCGAGGGCGGCGCCTTTGACGCAGTCGTCGATTTCGACAGGGCGCTCGCCGACCCGGAGCACCCGACGCGCATGCTGGCGGCCTATGATTGCGGCGACCACCTGCACCCAAGCGACCTCGGCTACAACAAGATGGGCGACGCGATCGACCTGGCGCTCTTCGAATAACCGGCGGGTCGCAGGGCCAATAGAGCGAACCGGTCGGCTTTGAGACGCGGTGCAGTTCGGTTAGCCGCACCGCCGTCATCGCCAGGCAGGCCGTCATTCCAGCCTGGCGTGACCCGACTGACGAGAAATTCCTGGCGCTGGCGTTCAACGGCCACGCCGACCTTGTCGTGAGCGGCGACGCCGACCTGCTCGCCCTCGATCCGTTCCGCGGCATTCCGATTGTCACGCCCGCCCGCTTTGTGCGCGCCGCAAGGCAGCAATCCTCGGGGAATCTTCAGCGCCGCCTCCCTATATTGTCAGTTCGGTGGGAGCCGGCATCGGGCCTAGCCTGTGCCGGCGTCAACGGAAAAGGATGTCAGAGTCACCGATGGCTGATATCGACGGCGCGAGTTTTCTCTCCGGCGCCAATGCCGGGTTTATTGCCGACCTCTATGCGCGGTTTCTCGACGACCCGGGCTCGGTCGACGAGAGCTGGCGGCAGTTTTTTGCCGAGATCGGCGAGGCCGGTGCGGTGGCGCTCGCCGAATTGCGGACGCCCGTTTGGGAAAAGCCGCCGGCGCAGCCGAACGGCAACGGCGCGGCCGTGGCGGCGGCCGACCCGGCGGCGTTGCGGCAGGCCACATCCGACGCGATCCGCGCGTTGCAATTGATCCGCGCCTACCGGGTGCGCGGCCACCTCGAAGCCGATCTCGACCCGCTCGGCCTCGACAAGCGCGGCCCCTACCCCGAGCTCGACTTCCGCAGCTACGGGTTTGCCGAGGCCGATCTCGACCGCGAGATCTTCCTCAACGGCATCTTCGGCCACGAGCGCGCCAGCCTGCGCGAGATCTTGGCGCTGCTGCGCCGCACCTATTGCGGCAAGATCGGCGTCGAATACATGCACATCCAGGTGCCGGCCGAGCGCGCCTGGATCCAGGAGAAGTTCGAAAAGCGGCCGTTGCGGCCGGCCCTCGCGGCGGCCGAAAAGAAGGAAATCCTCGACATCCTGACCACCGCCGAGACCTTCGAGCGGTTTCTCGACCGCCGCTACACCGGCACCAAGCGGTTTGGCATCGAGGGTGCCGAGTCGCTGATGCCGGCATTGGAGGCGATCCTGCGCCGCGGCTCAGCACTCGGCGTCAAGGAGTTCGTGGTCGGCATGCCGCATCGCGGGCGGCTCAACGTGCTCGCCAATTTTGTCGGCAAGCCCTACGCCGCGATCTTTTCCGAGTTTCAGGGCAACTCGACCAACCCCGAGCATGTCCACGGCTCGGGCGACGTCAAATACCATCTCGGCACCTCGGCGGACCGCGAGGTCGGCGGCCGCACCGTGCATCTTTCGCTTGCCGCCAACCCGTCGCATTTGGAGGCGGTCAACCCGGTCGTCCTCGGCAAGGTCCGCGCCAAGCAGCAGCAGCGCGGCGACGGGGCGCGGCATGAGGTCGCCGGCATCCTGATGCACGGCGACGCCGCGTTCGCCGGCCAGGGGCTCGTCGCTGAATCACTCGAGCTCTCGGAGCTGGGCGGCTTTTGCACCGGCGGCACGATCCACGTCATCGTCAACAACCAGATCGGGTTTACCACCGCACCCGCCGCCGCCCGGTCGAGCCCCTACCCGTCCGACATCGCCAAGGCGGTGCAGGCGCCGATCTTCCACGTCAACGGCGACGACCCGGAAGCGGTTGTCGAGGTGGCGCTCGCCGCCGCCGAGTATCGCCGCGAGTTCGGCAAGGATGTCGTGGTCGACCTGTTCTGCTATCGCCGCCACGGCCACAACGAAGGCGACGAGCCGGCCTTCACGCAGCCCCTGATGTATCGCGCGATCGCGAGCCATCCGACCACTCGGCAGCTGTACGCGGCGCGGCTCGTCGCGCAGGGGGTGGTTGCCGAGGGCGAGCCCGAGGCGATGGCGGCGCGGTTTGCCGCGCGCCTCGAGGGCGAGTTCGAGGCGGCGAAAAGCTATCGCCCGAACAAGGCCGACTGGCTCGAGGGGGCATGGGCCGGGCTCGGCGAAGCGCCCGACGACGACCGCCGCGGCGACACCGCGGTTGGGATCGAGACGCTGCGCGAGCTGGGCCGCGGCCTCGCTGCGGCGCCCGCGGATTTTCGCCTCAACCCCAAGGTTGCCCGCCAGCTCGACGCCAAGCGCGCCGCGATCGAGAGCGGCGACGGCATCGACTGGGCGACCGCCGAGGCGTTGGCGATCGCCTCCTTGTGCGCCGAGGGCACGCATGTGCGGATGTCGGGCCAGGACAGCGGCCGCGGCACGTTCTCGCACCGCCACGCGATCCTGGTCGACCAGGAGAGCGAGGCGCGCTATGTCCCGATCAACCATGTCCGCGCCGGGCAGGCGCCGTTCGAGATCATCGACAGCCCGCTCTCCGAAGCTGGGGTCGTCGGGTTCGAATACGGCTACAGCCTCGCCGACCCGTCGACCCTGGTGCTGTGGGAGGCGCAATTCGGCGACTTCGCCAACGGCGCGCAGGTCATCGTCGACCAGTTCTTGAGCGCCGGCGAGGCCAAATGGCTGCGCATGAGCGGGCTCGTGCTGCTTTTGCCGCACGGCTATGAGGGCCAGGGGCCGGAGCATTCCTCGGCCCGCATCGAGCGCTACCTGCAGCTCTGCGCCGAGGACAACATCCAGGTCTGCAACCTGACGAGTGCCGCGAATTATTTCCACGCGCTGCGCCGCCAGGTGCGCCGCAACTTCCGAAAGCCGCTCGTCGTGCTCACCCCCAAATCCTTGCTGCGGGCGAAAGAAGTCGCCTCGCGGCTCGACGAGATGGGTCCGGGCAGCACGTTTCACCGCGTCGTCGGCGAAACCGGGCCGATCGCGGCCGACGACCAGGTCCGCCGCGTCGTCTTGTGCTCGGGGAAGGTCTATTTCGACCTCGTGAAGGCGCGCGCGGCGAGCGGCGACGACCATGTCGCCTTGGTGCGGGTCGAGCAGCTCTACCCGTTCCCGGCGAGGACGCTCGCCAAGCTGCTGGCGCGCTGGCGCAATGCCGAGATTGTCTGGTGCCAGGAAGAGCCGCAAAACATGGGTGCGTGGAATTTTGTCGACCGCCGCGTCGAAGTGGTGCTGGCGGGTCTCGACGTCGCCGCCCGCCGCCCGCGCTTTGTCGGCCGCGCCGAGGCGGCGTCGCCGGCGACCGGCCTCTTCAAGCGTCACCTCGAGGAGCAGGGGCACCTCGTCCGCGACGCGCTCGCCGCCTGACCGCGAGGGGACGCGGGCGATGGCGATCGAGATCAAGGTGCCGGCCCTCGGCGAGTCGGTGACCGAGGCGACCGTCGCGCGATGGCTGAAGCAGCCGGGCGAGGCGGTCGCGCTCGACGAGCCGGTGGTCGAGCTCGAAACCGACAAGGTCAACGTCGAGGTGCCGGCACCCGCCAGCGGGACCTTGGCCGAAATCGTCGCCGAGGAAGGGGCGAATTTGCCGGTCGGCGGTGTGCTGGGCATGATCGGCGATGCGACGGCAGTGCCCGCGCCGCATCCCAATCCGCTCGAAGCCACCCTGCCGCTGCCCTCCGAACAAGAGATGCCGGCCGCGGCCGCAGCGGCAGATCAGAGCGCTGGGGCGTCGGCCCCTCACCCCAACCCTCTCCCTACCCCTCCTCTCACCCACCCAGCCGCACCGGCCGGGCTCCCCCTCTCCCGCAATGCGGGAGAGGGTGCCGACCCCCGGACAACGATCCGGGGGGAGGCGGGTGAGGGTAGCGGCGCAGCACTCGCGCGCTCCGGGCCGGCGGTGCGCAAGCTGGTGGCGGAGAGCGGTCTCGATCCCGCGGGGCTCGCGCCGACCGGGCCCGGCGGCCGCATCACCAAAGCCGATGTGATCGAGGCGGTGGCCCGCCCGAGGCCGGCGCCAGCTCCGCCGCCGCCGCGCCCGGAGCCGCCGCCATCCCCCGCGCCCGTCGGCGAGCGCGAGGTGCGGGTGCGCATGACGCGGCTGCGCCGGCGCATCGCCGAGCGCCTCAAGGCGGCGCAAAACGCCGCCGCGATGCTGACTACCTTCAACGAAATCGACATGAGCCGCACGATCGCGTTGCGCGAGGAATGGCGCGACGCGTTCGAGAAAAAGCATGGGGTGCGGCTCGGCTTTATGTCGATTTTCGTCAAGGCCTCGGTCGCCGCGCTAAAGGAAACCCCGGGCGTCAACGCCGAGATCGACGGCGACGACATCGTCTACAAGAACCATTACGACATCGGGGTCGCGGTCGGCACCGAGCACGGGCTCGTGGTGCCGGTCTTGCGTGACGCCGACCGCCTCGGCTTTGCCGACATCGAGAAGGAGATCGCCGCCCTCGGCCGCAAGGCGCGCGACGGCAGGTTGTCGATCGCGGACCTGTCGGGCGGCACGTTCACGATCTCGAACGGCGGCATCTACGGCTCGCTGTTGTCGACTCCGATCCTGAACCCGCCGCAATCGGGCATCCTCGGCATGCACAAGATCGAGCGCCGGCCGGTCGCGGTCATGGCGCCGCCGCCTGCCGGCGAAAGGGTCGAGATCCGGCCGATGATGTACGTCGCCTTGTCCTACGACCACCGCATTGTCGACGGGCGCGAAGCCGTCGGCTTTCTTGTCCGCGTCAAGGAATTGGTCGAGAACCCTTCGCGGCTGTTGTTCGAGATCTGAGGCCGCCGCCTATTCCGCGGCGGCGGGCGGCTTGCCGCCGCCGGCGGCGACCCGCGCGATCAGCGGCACTATCTTGCGCTCGACATCCTCCTCGCTCAGCGGGCCGACATGGCGGTAGCGGATATGCCCGGTGCCGTCGACAAGGTAGGTTTCAGGCACCCCGTACACCCCGAAATTGATGGCGGTGGTGCCGTCGCTGTCGATCCCGACGCGTCGGTAGGGGTCGCCGAGGTTAGCCAAAAAGCGACGCGAATCGACCGGCTTGTCCTTGTAGGCGACGCCGTCCAGGGCGACGCCCGGCAAATGGGCGAGAGCCATCAGCGCCGGCTGCTCGTCGCGGCATGGCGCGCACCACGATGCGAAAAAATTGACGAAGGTGACCCCGCCGCCGAAATCCTTGCGCGCGAGCCCCTTTGCCGGGTCATAGAGGCCGGGCAGGTTGAAGTCGGGGGCAGGGCGGTTGATCAATGCCGACGGCAACAGGCTCGGATCGTGGTTGAGGCCCATCGCAAACGCGACGAGCAGCGCCGCGAACAGCAAGACCGGAAGCAGAAAGATCAGCTTGCGCGCCATGCCGGTCTCTGGCGCATTCAGAGGACGGGGGACGTCGCTTGCGCGTCTTGCCCAGCCTGGTGCCGGGCATCCACGGCCGCCGGCCAAGCGGTTGCCGTCCGCTCGTGGACGGCCCGGCCAAACCCGGCCACGACGGAAGGGTGATGTCGGCGGCTGGGCATCGGCCTACGACCTCGTCAGTGGCCCGAAACGGGTGCCGCGGGGTGCAGCGGCGCGGCGGCGGCTTCGGTCGCGGCCCCCTCCTGCCAATGGCCGCTGCGCTTCAGCGCGTCGACGACCTCGCGCGGCATGTAGCGCTCGTCGTGCTTGGCGAGGATGGTCGAGGCGTCGAACACGCCGCCCGATTCCAGCCGGCCCTCGGCGACGACGCCCTGCCCTTCGCGGAACAGGTCGGGCAGGATGCCGCGGTAGACGACCGCGACATCGGTCTTGCCGTCGGTGATGCGAAACGCGACGCGGCTGTCGGCGGCGCGCTTGACGCTGCCGTCCTCGACAAGCCCGCCGATCCGCACCCGCCGGTCAACGGCGACCGCCCGGCTTTTCAGGTCGCTCGGGCTGTAGAAAAAGACGAGGTTGCTGCTGAACGCGGTCAGCACCAGCGCCGTAGCACCGGCGAGCGCCGCCATGCCGAGCGCCAACAGGCCGAGGCGCTGCTGCTTGCGGGTCATCGCCGCGCCCCGAGCTGGCGCTGCAGCCGCTCGAGAGCGCGCGCGCTGTTGCGGTAGCGCCGCCACGACGCGACTGCGAGCCCGCCGAGCACGGCGCCGGTGATCGCATAGGCCGGCCACACGAACACCGCGTAGCCGCCCATCGCAAAATAGGCTGCGGCCGCGCTCACCGCGCTTGCCTGATCGCAGCGCCACCCGGATGCGCCGGTGCCGCCGCCTCGGCGCGCGTAGGCGGCGGTGCCGTGGCGGGTCTCGTGTTGAGCCGCAATGCCAACGCCTTGCGCTCGTTGAGCTCGGCGCGCATGCGCAACAGCAAAAGCGTCGCGAACAGCAGGGTGAAGCCCAGCGCCATGACCAGCAAGGGCGTCAGCATCGACAGCGCGATCGTCGGCTTGCCGAGCCGCAGCACGCTCGCCGGCTGATGCAGGGTGTTCCACCAGTCGACCGAAAACTTGATGATCGGCAGGTTGACGACGCCAACCAGCGCGAGCACCGAGCCGGCGCGGCCGCCGCGCGCCGGGTCGTCGAACCCGTTCACCAGCGCGATGTAGCCGAGATACAAAAAGAACAGTACCAGGACCGAAGTCAGGCGCGCGTCCCACACCCACCAGGCGCCCCACATCGGCCGGCCCCACAAGGAGCCGGTGGTCAGGCAGACAAATGTGAACGCGGCGCCGATCGGCGCCGCCGACCGCGCCGCGATTTCGGCCAGCGGATGGCGCCACACGAGCGCGACGGCGCTCGCCACCGCGACAAAGAGATAGACGTTGAGCGCCATCCACGCCGCCGGCACGTGGACGTACATGATGCGCACGGCCTCGCCCTGCTGGTAATCGGCGGGTGCGGCGAACAGCGCCAGATAGAGGCCGAGCGCCGTCACCGCGAGGGTGGCCCAGGCGCACCACGGCAACAGGGCGGCGCTGAGGCGCATAAAGCGGGCCGGGTTGGCAAGGCGGCTGATCATCTGGCTGGCAGCTTACCTCGGTAAGCCCAATTTAGCGTAAACAGAGCCGCCCGTCAGCGGCGATGCCGTCGCAGCTTCGGGTCATTCGAGCGCTTGGCGCAACGCGGCGGCACTCGCCCACGGGCATAATGGCAATGCCGCCATCGTCAATGCCGCGAGCAGCAGCAGATCGACGCGGGCCCCGGTTCCGAGCGCGCTCGCCTCGACGGCGCCGGCGCCGAAGATCAGCGGCGGCACGTAAAGCGGCAGCACCAGCAGCGACAACAGCGCGCCCTGGCGGCGGGCACCCAAGGTCAACGCCGCGGCCACACCGCCGACCAGGCTCAGCGCCGGCGTGCCGATCAACAGGCTCGCCACCAGGGTTGCGATCGCGCGCGGGTCGAGGTCGACGACGAATGCCAGCGCCGGGCTGACGAGGGCCAACGGCAACCCGGTCGCCACCCAGTGCGCGGCGCATTTCGCCAGCACCGCGAGCTCGAGCGGCAGCGGCGACAACGCGATCAAGTCGAGGCCGCCATCCTCGTAATCCGGCTGAAACAGGCGGTCGAGCGACAACAGCGCCGCAAGCAATGCCGCCACCCACAGGATGCCGGCCGCGACCCGCGCCAGCACCTCCGCCTCGGGGCCGACGCCGAACGGGAACAGCACGACCGCGAGCACAAAAAAGGCAAGGACGAGCCCGGTGTCGCCGCCCTGCCTCAGCGCGAGCCGCAGGTCGCGGCGGAACAACCCGAGAAAGCCCGCCATGCTCAACCGACGATTTCGCTGTCGGCATGGTCAAGGCTCGCGGCAAAACCGTCGAGCGCGAGCGCCGCGGCGGCATCGAGCGCTACCGGCATGTGCGTCGCCAGCATGACCATCCCCCCCGCGCCGCGGTGCGCGGCAATCGCCTCTTCGAGGCGTTGCTGGCCGTCCTGGTCGAGCGCGCTGGTCGGCTCGTCGAGCAGCCACAAGGGTGCCGGCGCCGCCACCAAACGCGCCAGTGCCACGCGCCGGCGCTGCCCGGCCGAGAGCCAGCGGCACGGCCAGTCGGCGATCGCGTCGAGCCCGAAGGCGGCGAGCGACTGGTCGACCGCCAATTCCGGGCGGGGCCGCCGGCACCCGCGCAGCCCGACCCAAAAAACCAAGGTTTCGCGCGGCGTCATCGCCGGCTTCAGCGCATCGAGGTGACCGACATAATGCAGCCGCGCGTGGTGTGCCGCGGGGTCGGCGGCGACCGGCGCCGCGCCCCATGACAGCCGCCCAGCGGCCGGCGGCAACAGCCCGGCGACGAGCCGCAGCAGGCTCGACTTGCCGCTGCCGTTGGCGCCGGTCAGGAGCAAGGCGTCGCCCGCCGCCAGGCGAAACGACAGCCCGGCAAAGACGAGCCGCTCGCCGCGCCGGCAGGCGAGCCGCTCGCCGACCAGGTGGGCGACCGGCCCCGGCGCCGGCAACGCGGCGGGAGAGCCCCGGCCGGTCAGGGCCCGCCACGCAAAAAGGCGGCTCCGGAGGGGGAATCCGGAGCCGCTTTGCCATCGGCTGCGAACAGCCGATTACGAGGTTTGGGGGACAAACCTGTAAGGGTAGACCTTACACCTATCATATGGGGAGCGGAATGGGACTTCGGTTTGAAAAAAGTGTGACGATTTGGTGAATTTCAGTCAACCGGGCGGCGGTCCTCGATCAGCTTGCCGTCGTCCGGCAGGCTCCCCGCCGGCACCGGCGTGACCGTCGCGCGCAGCTTGGTCAGCGCCTGAACCGTCGCGGCGATTCTCGCCGGATCCTCCTCCCGCTCGCCGAACTCGACGAGGAGGGTCATCTCGTCGATGCTTCGCGGCCGCTCGACGACGAGGCGGGAGCGGCGGATCGAGGGATGCCGGCGCGCCACGTCCGCGATCTGCTCGGGATGGACAAACATGC
This sequence comes from Allostellaceae bacterium, assembly GCA_035570595.1. Lineage (GTDB taxonomy): Bacteria > Pseudomonadota > Alphaproteobacteria > ATCC43930 > CGMCC-115725 > AP-15. The sequence continues at coordinate 3,885 of DATMLF010000064.1, read as the reverse complement.
CGCGGACCTTGGTCGTCTGGTCGGCGCGGCCGAGCCAGCCCTTGATGCGGTGGTTGGTCCGCGGGCTGCCCGCCGGGGCCGGCAGCAGCGCCGAAAGATCGCCGGTCGCAAAGCGGATCAGCGGGTATTCGGGGGTCGTCGTCGTCACAACGACCTCCCCGACCTCGCCCGGCGCGACCGGGTCGCCGGTTCCCGGCCGGACGATTTCGACAACGACATCCTCGTCGAGGACCATTCCCGCCTCGGGCTCGCCGTCGATGCCGACGCTCTCATAGGCGACGAGGCCGAGTTCGGCGGTGCCGTAGCATTGCAGGACACAGAGCCCGCGGCCGCGGAACTCGCGGCGCAATGCCGCCGGCAAGGCTTCGGCCGAGACCAGCGCCTTCGTCAGCGACGAGATGTCGAGCCCGTCGCTTGCCGCCCGGTCGAGCAGGATCTTCAGAAACGACGGGGTCCCGACATAGCCCGCCGGCTTCAGGTCGGCGACCGCCCGCAGCTGCTGCTCGGTCGGGCTCGTGCCGGCGGGGATGACCGGGCATCGCAATGCCTCCGCGGCACTCTCGACCATCGCCCCGGCCGGGGTCAGGTGGTAGGAAAACGCGTTGTGCACGAGGTCGCCGGCGCGGAAGCCGGCGGCAAACAGCGCGCGCGCAAACCGCCCGTGGTCGGGGCGCCGGCCCTCGGGCTCGTAGATCGGGCCGGGCGACGCAAAGACGCGGCGCAACGCCGATGTCGGCACCGCGGCAAACCCGCCGAACGGCGGGTCGCGGCGCTGCCGCTCGATCAGCTCGGATTTGCGGGTCAGCGGCAGCCGGGCAAGCCCCTCGCGGTCGGCGACCGCCGATGGGTCCACCTCGGCGAGCAACCGAGCATAGGCGGGGCAGCGCTCTTTTGCCGTTGCGACGAGCGACGCCAACCGCGCCATCAGCGCCGCCTCGCGCTCGCCGGCGGGGCGCGCCTCGCGCTCGTCATAGAGGCCAGTTGCCACCACAGCAGCCTTCCCTTCCCAGCCGCCGGCGACAGGCGACGGCGATGAGGCAACTCCCGAATGTGCCCCCGACCCGAGGCGTTCGGCAAGCGCCGGCGGCGCCCGGACCGGCAAACGATTCGACTTTCGACCGCCGGCGCCGGTTTGCGGTCGTCAACCGGCCAAAGCACAGGCCGGCGAGACTTGCGGTGGAACCGGATGCCATCATAAAATCCCAGAGGTTGCGCAACGGCGCGCCTCGCGGGGAAAGGCAAGGCGGGAGCAAGGGCGGTGAGCGCTGGGCGAGAGAACCGCCGCCGGGCGGGCCGGCTTGCCGGCGCGTTGGCTCTTCTGTGCGGCATTTTGTTGGGTGCCGCGCTCCTCGCTGCTCGGCCCGGCGCGGCACAGGCAATTTCCGGCGCCGACCAAGCCCGCCTCGAAGCGCAAAAAGAAGCATTGTTTCAGCGGATGCTGCGCAACCCGGCCGATCTCGACGCAACCTTCGCCTACGCCGATGTCTCGGCCCGCCTCGGCGACTACGAGGCGGCGGTGTCGGCGCTCGAACGCATGCTCCTGTTCAACCCCAACCTGCCGCGGGTTCAGCTCGAGCTCGGCGCGCTCTACTTTCGCATGGGCTCGTTCGACATTGCCCGCGATTATTTTGCCAAGGCCGCCGCGGCCAACCCGCCGGCCGAGGTCCGCGCGCGCATCGACGAATACATGGCGCAGATCGAAAAGGCGTCGTCGCGCCATCACCTGTCGGGCTATGTCTTTCTCGGCGGCCAGTACCAGAGCGACGCCAACGTCGCCCCCGGGTCGCCGCTGATCCTTTCGCCAATCGGGCCGGTCCTGCTCAACAGCCAGTTCCTGAAGCAACCGTCGGGCAGCGTGTTTGCCAGCGGGTCGCTGTTGTACAGCTATGACCTCGAAGACCAGCGCCGCGACACGATCGACGTGACCGCGGTCGGTTATCTCAATCATTACTTCAATTCGAATGTCAGCCGGCTCGATCTCGACCTGCTCGAAGTGACCGCCGGCCCGCGCATCAACTTCCCGAACGGTGGCCTGCCGGGCAGCGTTTTCGCTTCGGTCAAGCCCTACCTCATCGCCGACGAAGTGGGCTTGGGCGAGGCGCAATACTTTGCGGCCGGCGGCGCCGGTCTCGAATACGACGAGACCGTGTGGAACGACATGCTGCTCAAAACGGTGTTCGAGGTGCGCCGAAAGAACTTCACGAACACGCCGGACCGGCCGTTGTCGACCGGGCTCAACGGCAGCGACAAGCTCGTCGTCTTCTCGATGGACAAGCCGGTTGCCGCCAATGCCCAGTTGAACTTGGAATTCGACTATCTCGACCAGTCTACCGAATTACCGTATTACACAAATTCGACTTATGCCGTGATCGGCTCCTATCGAATGCATTACGACGCCCCGTTCAAGGCGACGGCCTATCCCTGGGAAACCTCGGTCTTCCTCGGCCGCGCCTGGAGCATTTACGCTTCGCCAGACCCGTGCTGCAGCACCAGCCCTGACCCGCTGGTCTTTTCGCCGAGCAGCCAGCTGACGCAGCGCTGGCGCGTCGGCTTCACCGAGGCGGTTCCGCTGACGCCGCGGATCGCGGTCGTGCTCCAGCTCGAACGCGACATCGTGTCGTCGAACTTGTCGATCTACGCATACACCAGCAATTCGGTCCTGCTCGGGCCGCAAATCCGCTTCTAGTGGTGCGAACCTGACAAATGACTCCGGCCGACGCCTATCCGTCGCCCCCGCGCCGGCGGGGGTCCAGAGCCTGCCCCTGGGTTCCCGCTTTCGCGGGAATGACGGAGAGGTAGGGGATGGCTGGTAAACGGCAGAACGGATCCACCAGGAGCACGAGCCTTAAATTAACGAGGGATCGATGGCACCGATCGCCCGGCATTTGCGGCATTTGGGCGTGCTCTCCGGCCTCTTGCTCGGCATCGGGCTTGCCGTTCCGGCCGGGCTCGCCCAGCAGCGCGTCGGCGTCGACAGCGCGGTCAACCCCGCCGCGATGGGGATCCCGCCCGGCGGTCTGCCGCGGCGGCTGGTGCTCGGGCAGGAGGTTGTCTTTGACGAGCGCATCACGACCCAGGCGCAAGGCCAGACGCAGATCCTGTTTGTCGACGAGTCGACGCTGTCGGTCGGGCCCAACGCGAACATGGTCGTCGACCAGTTCGTCTACGATCCCGCCACCGGCGCCGGCAAGCTCGCGGCGAGCTTGAGCCGCGGGGTCTTTCGCTTTGTCGGCGGCAAGCTCAGCAAACAGGACAACGCCGTCACGATGCGCACGCCGAGCGCGACAATCGGCATCCGCGGCGGCGTGATGCTGGTCGACCTCGCCGACAGCGGCAAGCTCACGGTCATCTTCGTCTACGGCAAGGGGGTCACGGTGACCGGCCTCAACGGCGCCTCCCAGACCCTGATCCGGCCGGGGTTCGAGGTCACCGTGTCGGGGCCGGGCATGGCGCCCTCCGACCCCGGCCCGGCCCCGCCGGGTGCCACTGCGGCGTTGCTCGCCCAGCTCGACGGGCGCGCCGGCGCCAGCGGCGGCGCGCCGGCGGTGCCGACCGAGGTGACGGTCGCGAACAGCGGCATCGGCGCGATCTCGGCCAATCTGCCCGCCAGCCTGCAGGCCGCGGCGAGAGCCCAGCCCCTTCCGGCGCAATCGCCGAGCGCCAGCCAGACCGTGCAATACACGGTGCCGCCGACGACCTATCAGGTGACCTCGGTCCCGCCGGTGTCGATCGCGACGGCAACACCGATCCCAACCCCGGTTGTCGTGCCGCCGTTCGTCCCGCCGCCGACCCCGCCGGTCACGCCGATAAGCCCGCCGGTCACGCCGATAACCCCGGTCACGCCGATAACCCCGGTGACCCCGGTCACCCCGGTCACGCCTGTAA
>DATMLF010000063.1:0-24802 GCA_035570595.1 Allostellaceae bacterium | reverse complement strand
TCGTCGGCGACGACAACGGCGCGGGCGTGCCGGTGCGCACTGGCATCCAGACCTCGCCGCCGGGCTACGAGACGCGCCCGCATTCGCACCCCTATGTCGAGCTGTTGACCGTACTCGAAGGCGAAGGCGAAGCGTGGGTCGACGGCGAGAGCGGCGTCATCAAGCTCGAGCCCGGCGTTACGATTGCGCTACCCGCGGGCCGAGTGCACAGCTTTCGCACGGTTGGCGAGCGGCCGCTAGTCACCTTTGGCATTCACATCTCGGAACAGCGCATCGTCGATTATGTGAACCCGTCGGCCGCCGCCGGCTGACACTTCGGCCGTTCCGACATTCAGCAGGGGAAGACCATGGAGATCCGCCGCATCGATTTGACCCAGCCGCCGGGGCCGCGCATGAGCCGCGCCGTCGTCCATGGCGACCGGGTCTACCTCGCCGGGCTGACCGCCGGCGACACCAGCCAGGACGTCAAGGGCCAGACCAAGCAGATCCTCGACAAGATCGATTCGTATCTGGCGCAGGCGGGGACGAGCAAATCGAGCCTGCTGTCAGCCAATCTGTGGATCAAGGACATGGCGCTGTTCGCCGACATGAATTCGGTGTGGAACGCCTGGGTCGATCCCGAAAACCCGCCGGCGCGCGCCTGCGTCAAGGCTGAGATGGCGCGCCCCGAGGTGCTGGTCGAAATCATGGTGACCGCCGCAAAATAGCGCGATCAGGCGATCGAAGCTGGTGCGGCCGGCTACCCGCCCACTCCAAGGACGATATCGCATGCGCCATTCGTTATTTGGCGGGGAGCGAGGCCGAGGCAGGGCCGGTCGATCCAGCTTACCTGACGGCGGTGCTCGAAGGTCTTGCCCAGGGAAAGCGACGCGAATTCGCCACGGATGACGAGATCGAGGTTGGCTTCCGCCTGCGCATGGTCGACTTTCCTTAGGATCTTTAAGTAACTGATAACATGCCCTGATCCGCGACCCGCCGAGGTTGGGCGGTGACGGCGCCATCCGAAATTGGCTTGGCGCACTCCCTCAGCCGCGGGACAATTCCCGCAGGCGATTCAGGCATTCGCTGCGGTCGGGTGCGAAATCGGCGGCCTCCCACCAGCGCTCGACGGCGTCGAGAAGCGCGCCGACGCGGGGGCCGGGCGGGATGCCGAGCGCGGTCACGTCGTGCCCGCTCAGCGGGAATGCGGGCGATGTCCAGTCCCGGGCAAGCGCCAGAAGTTGCACCAGCCGGTCCGCGGTGACCGAGGCGTCGGCCGCCTGCAGCAGCGCCAGGTCGCGGTAGCGCTCGCCGCCGATCCGGTAGAGCATGCGGCGCTGGGCCGCCTCGTCGGCGTGCGGATCGAGCAGCCAGGGCGGGGCGAGACCTTGCAGTCGGTCGCGCCAGGCGTTGGGGAAGCGCAGGCGTTCGGACAAGGCGGCGGCGCCGGTCGCGTCGACCTCGATCAGTGCTGCGAGCCGGCGCAGCGGGTCGCGATCGGGCTCGACCGCGATCAGCCGCCGCAGCCGGTCGACTCGGCGCGCCTCGGGCAGGATCACGGCGAGCACCCCGTCCGCCGCCATCATCTCCAATGCCGCGGACGGGTCGGCGGTTTCGAGCAGCCGGACCAGCTCCTGCGCGACCCGCTCGGCCGACAGCCGCGGCAGCAGAAACGCGGCGGCCCGGCATGCGGCTCGCGCCGCCGGCTCACCGTCGCCGGTGCCGAAGCGCGCCTCAAAACGGTAGTAGCGCAGGACCCGCAGCACATCCTCGGCGATGCGGGTTGCCGGATCGCCGACAAAGCGCACCCGACGTGCCGAGAGGTCGGCGAGGCCGCCGGTGGGGTCGTCGATCGTGCCGTCGCGTGCGAGATAGATCGCGTTCATCGTAAAGTCGCGGCGCGCGGCGTCGGCGGCCCAATCGGCGCCGAACGCAACCCGCGCCCGTCGACCAAAGGTCTCGACATCGCGGCGCAAGGTGGTGATTTCGAAGCGGCGCGGCGAGGCGCCGGGCGCCGCGGCCGGGATCGCCGTCACGGTGCCGTGCGCGAGACCGGTCGGCACAACCTTGATGCCGCGCTTTTCGAGCAGCGCGATGACGCGTTCGGGAGCAGCCGGAGTGGCGATGTCGATGTCGGTGCGCGCGCCGGCCATGCCGACCGGCAGCCCGAGCAAGGTGTCGCGCACGGCGCCCCCGACAAAGCGCGCCTCGACCGCGCCTGCGGCGAGCGCATCGAGCACCGCGCGGGTCGACGGCTCGGTCATCCATGCTGGCGGCTCGATACGGGGCGAAGGTTGACGCGCGTTCATCGGGCTCGGCTCGTCGATCTCCCGGGCGGACCGCGCAGCGCTATGCGCGGATAACGGCGCTGTTGCGGTGGGCTGCGGGGCGTCGGTCGCCGTCGGCGACAGCGGGAAATGGTGCCGGGTGAGGGATTCGAACCCCCGACCTTCGGTTTACAAAACCGCTGCACTGCCACTGTGCTAACCCGGCGCGACCGCAGGATTTCAGCCTCTTAACAGATTTTCCCACCCTCGACAAACAACAGGCCGGGTCGGGCCGGCCTTGTTCAAGACAGCGCGCGGCGGTGTAGCCCGGCTCTTGGGGTGCATTTCGGGCGGCAGGTTATTCGGCGGCGGTTTTGGCGCGCTCCTCGATCCGGCCGGCGGTGGTGGGAGGCATGCCGAAGAGCCGCTGCTTGACGCCGTCGCGCAGCCTCTGGAAGACGACGTAAAGGCCGGGGATCAGGAAGACGCCGACGACCGACGCGGCAAGCATGCCGAAAAAGACCGCGGTGGCGACCGCGTGGCGGGTCGCGGCACCGGCGCCGCCGGCGATCAGCAATGGCACGAGCCCGAGGATGAACGCGAAGGAGGTCATCATGACCGCGCGGAACCGGGAGCGCGCGCCGCTCAGCGCCGCCTCGGCGACGCCGAGGCCATTGCGGCGAGCCTCCATCGCGAACTCGACGATCAGGATCGCGTTTTTGGCGGCGAGCGCGATCAGCACGACGATGCCGATCTGAGCGAACACGTCGTTGGGCAACCCGGTCAGCAGCAATCCGCCGAGCGCCCCCGCCAGCCCGACCGTGATCGAGACGATCACCGCGGCCGGCATCGCCCAGGATTCGTAGAGGCCGACCAGCACCAGATAGGCGAACAGCACAGCGAGCCCCAGGATGACGGTCGTCTGGCCGCTGGCGATCTTTTCCTGGTACGCGGTGCCGCTCCAGGAGTAGCCAAAGCCGGGCGGCAGGGTCGCCTTCGACACCTGCTCTATCGCCGCCAATGCCTGGCCCGAGGAGTAATCGGCGGCCGGCTGGCCCTGGATTGCCACCGCGCGCAAATTGTTGAAGCGGTAGATGTAGCTCGGGCCGAGCACGTTTTCGATCGTGGCGAGCGTGCGGATCGGCACGAGCGCGCCGTTGGCGGCGCGCACATGCACCTCGAAGATGTCCTCGGGGTGCATGCGCTGATCGGTCTCGGCCTGCAGGATGACCTGCCAGGTGCGCCCAAATTTGTTGAAGTCGTTGACGTAGTAGCCGCCGAGCGAGGCCTGCAGCGCGGTGAAGATGTCGCTGATGCCGATGCCGAGGGTCTCGGCGCGCTCGCGGTCGATGTCGAGCCGGATCAGCGGCGTCGCAGCACCATAGGTCGTAAACACGCCGCCGAGCGCCGGGTTGGCGTTGGCGGCCTGCACGAGCCCGCGCGCGACCGCCGCCATCTCGCCGGCGGCTGCGCCCGAATAGGATTGCAGCTGGTATTCGAACCCGGCCCCGCTGCCGAGACCCATGATCGGCGGCAGGTTGAACGGCACGACGATCGCCGCCGGCATTTTGGCAAACGCGGCGCGCAGATGGGTGAGCACGCCCCACACGCTTTGGGCGGACGAGGTGCGCTCGGCGAACGGCGCCAAGGTCACAAAAAACATCGCCCGGTTCGACTGCGCGATGCCGTCGAGCATGCTGTAGCCGACGATCGAGGTGACCGCGGCGACGCCGGGCGTCGCCCTGGCGATGCGCTCGACATCGGCCGCCACCACGCCGGTGCGGTTGAGCGAGGCACCCTCGGGCAGTTGCGCCTCGACGAGGAGAGCGCCCTGATCCTCCTCCGGCAGAAAGCCGGAGGGAACGGCGCGGCCGAACCCCCAGATCAGCGCCACCGCCACCCCGACCAGCGCCGCCGTCAGCAGCACCCGCGGCGCCAGACGCGCGACGACGGCGACATAGCCGCGCTGCATCCGGTCGATGCCGCCCTGCATCGCGCCGATCAGCCGGCCGGGCGGACCGCTGTGGCGCAGCAGCAGCGCACACAGCGCCGGCGACAGGGTCAGCGCGTTCAATGCCGAGATCAGCATCGACACCGAGACCGCGATCGCGAATTGCTGGTACAGCTTGCCGACGATCCCCGGGATGAACGCGACCGGCACGAACACCGACAACAACACCAACGTGATCGCGATGATCGGCCCGGTGATCTGGCTCATCGCGGCCTTGGTCGCCTCGGCCGGCGACATCTCGGGATGCTCGGCCAGCATGTGCTCGACCGCCTCGACAACCACGATCGCGTCGTCGACGACAATCCCGATCGCCAATACCAGCGCCAACAGCGAAATCGTGTTGGCGGAAAAGCCGATCGCCAGCATGACCGCGAAGGTGCCGATCAGCGCCACCGGCACCGCCACAATCGGCACCAAGGTCGCGCGGACGCGGCCGAGAAAGACAAACACGACGATCGCAACCAGCACAAACGCCTCGAGCAAGGTGGTCACCACCTTGTGGATCGTGCTGACGACAAAAACCGTGGTGTCGTAGGGGATTTCCCAGGTCACGTCGTCGGGTAAGCGCTGGGCCATCTCCTCCATGGCGCGGCGCACCGCGGCGGCGGTCGCCACCGCGTTCGCCCCCGGCGCCAGGTAAACCCCCATCGCCGAGGCTCGTTGACCGTTAAACGTGGAAAACACGTCCGATGACTGCGCGCCGAGATCGACCCGGGCGACGTCGCGCACCCGGATCAACCCGCCGTTCGGCTGCGCGCGCACAATGATCGCGCCGAACTGCTCCGGGGTTTCGAGCCGGCCCTGGGTGGTCAGCGGGATCGTTCGCTGCTGCGCCTCGACCACCGGGGCGGCGCCGATGCGCCCGACCGCGGCTTGCACATTCTGCGCGCGCACCGCCTTGATGACGTCCTGCGGCGTCAGCCCGAGCGCCGTCAGCCGGTTCATGTCGAGCCAGATGCGCATCGCGTAATCCTGCTGGCCGAACATGTTGGCCTGGCCGACGCCGGGGATGCGCAGGATCGCGTCGCGGATGTTGATCAGCATGTAGTTGGACAGGAAGAGCGCGTCGCGGGTGCCCTTGGGCGAGCGCAAGACGACGACCTGCAGGATCGCCGAGGATTGCTTTTCGACCCACACACCGTTCGCCTGCACCTCCTGCGGCAATCGCGACATCGCCCGCTGCACCCGGTTCTGGACGTTGACGGTATTGGTTTCGGGGTCGGTGCCGACCGCGAACGACACGGTCAGGTTGTAGGAGCCGTCATTGCCCGAGGTCGAGCGCATGTAGAGCATGTCGGAAACGCCGTTGACCTCGCGCTCGATGACTTGCGCTACGGTCTGCTCGACAACCTCGGCGTTGGCGCCGGGGTAGCTGGTCGTGACCGACACCTCGGGCGGGACGATGTCGGGAAACTGCGCGACCGGGATTGCCGCGAGCGCGATCAGCCCGGCGAGCGTGATCAGGATCGAAATGACAATGGCGAGCCGCGGGCGGTCGACAAAGACAGCCGAAATCATCGGCGATTCCCCGGTTGTACGCGGCTTTAGGCGGGCGGCGGCGCGGCGCTCGGCGCCACGGTCAGGCCGGGGCGAACGCGCGCCTGGCCCTGCACGATCACCCGGTCGCCGGCGGCGAGCCCGTCCTTGACGACAACGGTGCCGTCGCGCTGCATCTCGACCTTGACCGGCCGCATGATCGCCTTGTTCTCGGCATCGACGACAAAGACGTAGGTGCCGGACTGGTCCTGCGCGATCGCGGATTGCGGGATCACCAGCGCCTGCGCCGGCCGGCCGATCTCGAGCACGACCCGCACGCTCATCCCGTCGGACAGCATCCTTTTCGGATTTGGAAATACCGCCCGCAACGGGATCGAATCGGTATTGGGATCGGCCTGGACGCCGACGAAATCGAGCTTGCCGGGCTCGCCGTAGGTCGAGCCGTCGGCGAGTCTTAGACGGGCCGTGATTTGCGCGAGCTGGTCGGCCGGCACATCCCGGCGCGTTTCCAAGAGCTGGCGCTGGCTGACGTTGAAGACGACCTGGATCGGGTCCTCCTTGACTACCGTCGCCAAGACCTCGCTGTTGGGGTCGACAAGATTGCCCGGCGAATAGCGGGCCTGGCCGATGCGGCCGTCGATCGGGCTTTTGATCTGGGTATAGGAAAGATCGACCTGGGCCGCCTGCTGCGCCGCCTTTGCCTGATCGAGGCTGGCCTGGGCCTTGAGCAAAGCCGATTCGCGCTGGTCGAGCTCCGACTGCGGGACCGTTTTGGTCTTGATCAGCTCGCGCCCGCGCCGCGCCTGCAGATCGGCGTAAGTGAGGGTGGCGCTGGCGGCTTCTACCTCTGCCTTGCGCTGGGCGAGCGTCGCCTCGAACGGGGCCGCGTCGAGCGTGAACACGGTTTGGCCTGTCTTGACCTGCTCGCCCTCCTTGAACAGCCAGGGCCCGAGAAAACCGGCGACGCGGGCGCGCAGGTCGACCTTGTCCTCGGCCTTTACCCGACCGACAAATTCGGCGGTGCCCGAAACGTCGCGCATTTCCGCGGACGCGACGAGAACCGCGGGCGGCGCCGGTTGCGCGACCGCGACACCCGGCCCGATCGCGGCGAGGAGCAGCACCATCCGCACCAAAAGCTTCGTTGCGAGGCATTGACGAGAATTCATGCTTCGGGCTCGATTCGGAACGGTCGGCCGGGCTGCGAAACGCGATGTATAGACGATAAACTCACCGGCGGCCACGGCCACCACCGACCCGCCCCGGCTGGCGTAGACTTTTTTCGCGGCATCGAAGATCAGCCGGCGCTCTCCCGGCTTAACCTCGTTGACATCGCCGAGGTTGGGGCTTATTTCCGCTGGCTCTGACGGGCCCAGGTGGCGGAATTGGTAGACGCGCTAGATTCAGGTTCTAGTGGGCAATAGCTCGTGGAAGTTCGAGTCTTCTCCTGGGCACCATTAATCGACGGCCTGTAACCACAGCCGGCCCCGAATGACATACTGGCTTCATCACGGCGATTTGCCCGAGGGTGCCGATTTCGGGTCGGTTGTCGCGGTCGATACCGAAGCGATGGGGTTGAACCCGCACCGCGACCGGTTGTGCGTCGTCCAGCTGTCGGCGGGCGACGGAGACGCGCATCTCGTTCAGTTCGCGCCCGGCGTCTATGACGCCCCGAGGCTGCAAGGCCTGCTCGCCGACCCGTACGTGACCAAGCTGTTTCATTTCGCCCGCTTTGACTTGGCCATGATCTACCAGTATCTCGCGGTCATGGCGGTACCCGTCTACTGCACAAAGATCGCCTCGCGGCTGGCGCGGACCTTTACCGACCGCCACGGCCTGCGGGATTTGTGCAAGGATCTGATCAATGTCGACCTGTCGAAGCAGCAGCAAAGCTCGGATTGGGGCGCCTCGACATTGAGCGAGGACCAGCTTCGCTATGCCGCGGCGGACGTTCTGCACCTGCACGCGTTGCGCGGGCGCCTCGACGCGATGCTGGCGCGCGAGGGTCGCGAGCCGCTGGCGCGCGCGGCTTTCGAGTTTCTGCCGCACCGCGTTTTGCTCGATCTCGGGGGCTGGGCCGAGCAGGACATTTTCGCGCACTGATCGCCGCTGGGGGGAGGGTTCCGCCACGCTGTTTTTCATTCGAGCCGGCCGGGGCGGCCGGTGGCTGTAGGCGACGCGTTCGCGACACGGGCTCCGGCCAGGGCGCTCGCGGCCGAACCGCCGAGGCGCGCCGCGGCAACCGATGTTGCGGTCGCCCGCCGGGTGATCCGCGCCGAAATCGCCGGGCTAGAGGCGCTGGCCGAGGCGCTCGACGCCGCCTTTGCCGCCGCGGTCGATTTGTGCGCGTCGGCGCGCGGCAGGATCATCGTCACCGGGGTCGGAAAAAGCGGCCATGTGGCACACAAGATCGCCGCGACCCTGGCCTCGATCGGCACACCCGCGCAGTTTGTCCACGCTGGCGAGGCGAGCCATGGCGATCTCGGCATGATCGGCAGCGAGGATGCCGTCCTGGCGCTGTCGAACTCCGGCGAGACGACCGAGTTCGCCGACATCATCGCCCATTCGCGACGGTTCGGCATTCCGCTGATCGCGGTGACCTCGGGCGCCCAATCGACGCTCGCCGGAGCCGCCGATGTCGTGCTGTTGTTCCCGGCCAGCCCCGAGGCCTGCCCGATGGGGCTCGCGCCGACGACCTCGACCACGGTCATGATGGCGCTTGGCGACGCGCTTGCCATTGCGCTACTCGAGCGCCGCGGCTTTTCCACCGCGGATTTTCGCCTATACCATCCCGGCGGCAAGCTCGGGCGGCGGCTGTTGCGGGTTGACGAAATTATGCATGTCGGCGACGCGGTTCCGCTGGTCGCCCGCCGCGCGCCGATGTCCGAGGCGATCTTGGTCATGACCGCCAAGAGCTTTGGCTGCGTCGGGGCTTGCGACGGCGAGAGCCGGCTGGTGGGCGTCGTGACCGACGGCGATCTGCGCCGCCATATGGGCGATTCGCTGCTCGGCCGGGCGGTTGAGGACGTTATGCATGTGTCGCCAAAGACGATCGGCCCGGCGGCCCTTGGCGCGGAAGCGCTGGGTCTGATGAACCGCAGCGCCATCACTTCGCTGTTCGTGATCGACGAGGGAGGGCATCCCATCGGCTTTTTGCACATGCACGACTGTTTGCGCGCCGGCGTTGCCTAGGCTCGCCGCCCCACCCGCGCGATGAAAGCCACGCAGCGGCGCCCTGATTTCGAGCAGCGCCGGCCGTTGATCGGAGATACGAGGGTCGCCCCCGATCCCCGCTCGGGTCTTGGCGCCGACAGCTACAGCCGCGCGGTCGCGCTCTTAAAGCGCGTGCTGCCGGCGATCGGGGCCACCTTGCTGCTGCTGGTGGCGATGTGGCCGCGGATCGCACCGCTGATCGAGAGCGTGCGGCTGGCCATGTCGGCGATCGACCTGCGCGAGGCGCGCGAGCTGAAGATGATCAATCCCCGCTATGCCGGAACCGACCGCTTGAACCGCCCCTACGTGATCACCGCCGCGGTCGGCCGTCAGGTGCCGAACCGCAGCGACCTGATGTCGCTGGAGGACCCGAAGGCGGTGATGATCGCGCATAGCGGGGCGAAGGTCGTGCTGACCGCCGCGACTGGCATCTACCAATCGCAGCCGCAGCTGCTCGACCTCTTCGAAGACGTGACGCTGACGCATCAAAACGGCACGCGTTTTGTGACCCGGCGTGCGCACGCGAACCTCGCCAACAACACCGCCGAGGGCAATGACCCGGTCGAAGGGCACGGCCCGTCGGGAGACATTTGGGGGCAGGGCTTTCGTGTGTTCGACAAGGGCGACACCATCATCTTTACCGGACAGTCGCACGCGATCCTGAAGAGCACCAAGCCGACAAAGGCGGCGAGCGCGCCGGCCGAGCCGCCCGCCGGCATCATCAAAACCGCCGCCGCGATCGAAGCGGCCGCGACCGCGACCGCTGCTGCCGACCCGCCCCCGGCGACGGCTGTCGCCGCACCGCCGGCGCCCGCCGCTCCCCGTTCCGCGACAAGGCCGCGTCGCCTGGTCGGTCATACCCGCGCGCCGCTCAAGACCGCGCACGCAGCCCCTGGGACCGGGCATCATGTCGAATGAAGGCAACGCGCCGAGGGGCCGCCGGCCGGGGCATGCGGGCGGCTGGCGCTGGCCACCGACGATCGGGCTCGCGATGCTGGCGGCGGCCTCGCTGGGGCAGCCGCAACCGGTGGCGGCGCAGAGCCCAAGCCCGTTCGGTGCGTCCTCCGACGCCCGCCCAATCGACATCACCGCCGATGCCGGGATCGAGTGGGAGCAGGACAAGCAGGTCTACATCGCCCGCGGCAACGCGGTGGCGACCCGTGGCGCCAGCGAGGTGCACGCCGACACCTTGACCGCCCACTACCGCCCCAGCAAGGACAAGTCGGCCCAGGGCGGAAACGAGGTGTACCGGCTGGACGCCGACGGCCACGTCATGATCAAGGGGCCGAACCAGACCGTCGTCGGCGACCAGGCGGTCTACGACGTCGATCAGCAGATTGGCGTCGTCACCGGCAAGCATCTGAAATTGACGACGCCGACCGATGTCGTCACCGCCCGCGACAGCCTCGAATGGTACGACCAGCAACAGGTCGCCGTGGCCCGCGGCGACGCGCTGGCGGTCCGCGGCGACCGGCGCATCCGCGCCGACGTGCTGACCGCCCACTTTATCAAGGACAGAACCGCCGGGACCGCGGGAGCGGCCGCGGCGAAACCCTCCGCCGGCGGGCATGCCGCGGCAAAGGGCCCGGCGCCAGCGCCGGCCGAGGCGAAGGCGGCGCCGGCGAAGCTCGGGCAGAAGGGCGCGCCAGCCAAGTCGGGCGCCCCCGCCCGACAAGCCGACACCGGCGAAGGCAATTCGCGGATCAGCCGCGTTGACGCGCAAGGTCACGTGGTGGTTGTCACCACCACCGATATCGGCCGTGGCGACTACGGGGTCTATAATGCCGACACCGGGATCGTGACATTGCTCGGCAATGTCTCGATCACGCGCGGGCAGGACACCGTGCGCGGCGAATATGCGGTGGTGGACCTGAACACGAATGTCAGTCGCATGATGACGGTTGCAGCCAAGCCCGGCATGCCGCGGCCGCGGGTCGAAGGGCTGTTTTACCGGCAGGGCGACACCGCGCCGAACAGCGCGCAAAAAACCCGCGCAAAACCCGCCGGCGCCGGGGCGCCGAAATCGTGAACTCGGTCGGCATCCGGTTCGGCTCCGACGCGCGCGGCGCGATCGGGCGGCGGCCGCAGCTCGTCGCCGAGAACCGCGGCCTGCCACCGCCCGGTGCGGCGCGGCACCCGGCATCCGAGCTCGGCCTGCGCGGCATCGGACTGGGCAAAAGCTTCAAGCGCCGGCCGGTGTTGCGCGGCGTCAACGTCTCGGTCCAGCGCGGCGAAGTGGTCGGGCTGTTGGGACCGAACGGGGCCGGCAAGACCACGTGCTTTTACATCATCACCGGCTTGATCGCGGCCGACACCGGCGTCGTGACGCTCGACGGCCGGGACATCACCGATCTGCCGATGTACCGCCGCGCCCGACGCGGGATCGGCTATTTGCCGCAAGAGGCCTCGATTTTCCGCGGCCTCAGCGTCGAGCAGAACATTCGTGCAATCCTCGAAGTCGTCGAGCCCAACCCCGAGGCGCGCGAGGCGACGCTCAACTCGCTGCTCGCCGAGTTCTCGATCACTCATCTGCGCCGGGCGCCGGCGATGGCGCTCTCCGGAGGCGAGCGGCGCCGCTGCGAGATCGCGCGGGCGTTGGCGACGCAGCCGCATTTCATCCTTCTCGACGAGCCGCTCGCCGGGATCGACCCGATTGCCGTCGGCGACATCCGCGACCTGATCGGGCATCTGAAAGATCGCGGCATCGGCGTGCTGATCACCGACCATAACGTGCGCGAAACGCTTGAAATCGTCGATCGTGGCTATATATTGCACGCTGGTCAGGTGCTGATGGAAGGACAACCCGCAGAAATCGTCGCGGATGCCGACGTAAGACGGGTTTTCCTTGGCGACCGGTTTAGCCTATAAGCCGCTCCAAGCGGAGCGTGATGTGAATAGGATGGGTTTCTCGCAGCGGCTTGAGTTGCGCCAGTCGCAGGCGCTGGTGATGACGCCGCAACTGCAGCAGGCAATCAAAATGCTGCAGCTCTCGAACCTCGAGCTTAACAATTTTGTCGATACCGAGATTCAGCAGAACCCGCTCCTCGAGCGCCGCGAGTTTACCGGCGCGGAAGGGCCTCCCATCGGCGATGGTTCCAGCACCGCCGAGCAACCCTCGACGGCGGCTCTGCCGGAGGGGCTGGTCAACGATCTGACACCCGACGCCAACGAACATTGGCATGCTTCCTCCGGAAGCGAGGGCGACGGGTCGCTCGATCTCGCCGAGGAGCCGCAGGCCTGGCGCAGCCGCAACGGCGCGCTAGGCGGCGACGACCGCCCCGCGGTCGAGCATGCCGCGGCGCGGCCGCGCACCTTACGAGAGCATGTGCTGGAGCAAATCGGGACCGACCTCACCGACCAGGGCGACCAGCTGATCGCGCTCCACCTGCTCGACCTGCTCGACGAGAACGGCTATCTCGGCGGGGCGCTCGACGCCGTTGCGAGTTTGCTCGGCTGCGAGATGGCGCGGGTCGAGGCGGTGCTCGCCCGGCTGCAGCAATTCGATCCGGCAGGCATCTTCGCCCGCGGCCTGCCCGAATGTCTCGCGCTGCAGCTGCGCGACCGCAACCGGCTCGACCCGGCGATGCAGGCGCTGCTCGATCACTTGCCGCTGCTTGCGGCGCGAAACATCCCGGCGCTGATGCGGGCTTGCCGCGTTGACGCCGAGGACGTGGCCGAGATGATCGCCGAGATCAAGTCGCTCGATCCGCGACCGGGGCTGGCGTTCGACCCTCCGCTGGCGCAGCCCGTCGTTCCCGACATCCTGATGCGCGCGCAGCCCGAGGGCGGCTGGGTCATCGAGCTTAACAGCGAAACCCTGCCGCGCGTCCTCGTCAACAACAAGTACCATGCGCGGATCAGCCAGGCGGCGCGCAGCAAGGCCGAAAAGGACTATTTGACCGACCGGCTGCAGGCGGCCAACTGGCTGGTCAAGTCGCTGCACCAGCGCGCCACCACGATCCTCAAGGTCGCCGCCGAGATCGTCCGCCAGCAGGACGCGTTTTTTCGGCGCGGGGTGCAGGCCTTGCGGCCGCTGATCTTGCGGGACATCGCCGAGGCGATCGGCATGCACGAGAGCACGGTGAGCCGGGTGACCAGCAACAAGCACATGGCGACCCCGCGCGGCCTCTACGAGCTGAAGTACTTTTTCACCTCGTCGATCCCGGCGTCGAGCGGCGGCGACGCGCATTCGGCCGAAGCGGTGCGCCACCAGATCCGCGCCCTGATCGACAAGGAGCCGGCCGGCGCCACGCTGTCCGACGAGCGCATTGTCGAGCTGCTGCAGCGCGAGGGCGTCGACATCGCCCGCCGCACCGTTGCCAAGTATCGCGAGGCGATGCGGATTCCCTCGTCGGTGCAACGCCGCCGCGAGAAGTCGCTGGCGCTGTAGGACGACAAGCACGCGACCGGGACGGCCCGCCATTCTTGACGCGCTGCGCGGCCCCGCCTAGCTTATCGGCAGCTTGACCCGCGTTTCGAAGCGCTCCCAATTGCGCCTACAGGATGCCTTGACTGCAGCCTATCTCCGGAAGAAGGGCACCAGCATCCATGCAACTGACGGTCACGGGCAAGCAGGTCGATGTCAACGACGCGCTGCGCGCACACGTCGAGGCCAGCCTTAACTCTGCCCTGTCGAAGTATTTCAAGACCGCGATCGAAGCGCATGTCGTCTTGGCGAAAGAGGCCCATCTGACCCGCGCCGAGGTTTCGTTGCATATCGGTCGCGGGATCATCGTCAACGCCAGCGCCGCAGTCGGCGATACCGCCGCTGCCTTCGACGCTGCGGCCGAGCGCATCGCCAAGCAGCTGCGCCG
The DNA here is from genome assembly GCA_035570595.1 of Allostellaceae bacterium. GTDB lineage: Bacteria > Pseudomonadota > Alphaproteobacteria > ATCC43930 > CGMCC-115725 > AP-15. Next base: position 11,024 of record DATMLF010000063.1, on the reverse strand, counting down.
CTACAAGCGCCGTCTTCGCGATCACCACGCCAGGCTGCGCGAGCCGGCGGAACCCGCCGAGAACGCCCGCGACGCCGTGCTGGCGCCGGTTGCCGAGGATGCCGCGGAGGAGGATCCGGCCGGGGCGCCGGCGGTCATCGCCGAGATCAGCACCGAGTTGCCCCGGCTGACCGTCGGCGAGGCTGCAATGCGGATGGATCTCGCCGATGCGCCGGTGCTGCTGTTCCGCAACCGCTCGCACGGCGAGCTGAACCTCGTCTACCGCCGCCCCGACGGCAACATCGGCTGGGTCGACCCCGAGCTCGACCCCGACCGCCGCGAACGTCAGCGCAGCAAGGCCTCGACATTCGGCGATGAGTGAACATTCTCGTTTTCGCGGCGTCTCAGCGGCGGCGAGTTCCGGCTCGCGACGAGCTTGCCACCGACCTGCAGCGGGGCTGAGGTGACGCCGAATGCCTAGCCCCGTCATGGAGATCGCCGACTTGATCACACCGCGCAGCATCGTCGCGCAGCTGCGCGCGGCGTCCAAGCGCCAGGCGCTGCAGGAGCTGGCCAAGCGCGCCGCGGCGATCACCGGGATTCACGAGCGCACGATCTTCGACGTTTTGACCGAGCGCGAACGCCTCGGCTCGACCGGGATCGGGAGGGGGATCGGCATCCCGCACGGCAAGCTTCCCGGCCTCGACAAGCTGTGCGGGCTATTCGCCCGGCTGGAGCGCCCGATCCCGTTCGAGGCGATCGACGACCAGCCGGTCGACCTGATTTTTGTGTTGCTGGCGCCGGAAAATGCCGGTGCTGACCATCTGAAGGCGCTGGCGCGCGTGTCGCGGCTGCTGCGCGACCGTCGCATCTGCGACAAGCTGCGCGGCACCGACAATCCCGACGCGCTATACGCACTACTCACCGACATGACGGCGAGCGACGCCGCCTAGCCCTCGCCTAGCCCCTTTCGCCTCAGTGCACGCTCAACGGCTCCAGATCGTGCTGGCGCACCGTCGCGAACGCCACGTCGCGGTCGGAGAGCAGCGCGATCTGGGTCCCGTCCGCGGCATGCACCGCATAGCCCGACGTGCCGTCGACGACCACCCGCTTGATGTAGGCGAGATCCTGCACCCCGAGGAGCGCCAGCTCGCGCGCCGACATCTGTCGAAAGTGTTCCATTCCGTTCATCGCCTTACCTCTTTTCTCAATCCTGCGAGCCTTCCGCACCTTTCCTGACCGCGGCCGCCCCGTTCGTGATTGCGATTGTGCGAACCCGGCTTTCGACCTCAGGCCGGACGAGCTCGATGTGCAGGAGCCCGCTGTCGAGCTGCGCGCCGCTGACCTCGATCCCTTCGGCCAGCACAAAGGAGCGCTGGAACTGCCGGGCGGCGATACCGCGATGCAGGTAAACCCGCTGGGCATCGTCGGTCTGCTTGCCCCGCACCACGAGCTGGTTGTCCTCGACGGTGATGCTGAGATCCCCCATTGTAAAGCCGGCGACGGCCAAGGTAATCCGCAGCGCGTTCTCGCCGAGTTGCTCGATGTTGTAGGGCGGGTACCCGTCGCTCGAAATCTTGCTGACCCGGTCCAGCGCCCGCTCGAAATGGTCAAAACCAAGCAGCAGCGGCGAGTTGAACAGCGACAGTCGAGACATAGATTTATCTCCTCCCGTTGAGCGAGAACCGCCGCCGGGCCCATTAGCGGCGCCCAGCCGCGGATCACCTGTCGAACCTTGTTATTTGGGTAGAGCGGGCCGTGGATCAAGCAAGCACGGTTGGGGGCCGTGCGCCGAGGTGTCGCCCTCTTGTGTCGGCGCGGTATTGGCGCGAGCACCCGCTTTGTTTCCCGCAAGGCACACCAATATTGAACGGCTGACGCAAGTTTCGCTTGAGCAGGCGAGCGGGGGCAATGTCGCACGCAATCCCGAAATGGCGCATCCTCCTGGCGCTCTTCTGCTGTGTCGGCTTGGCGCTGGCGCCGGGCTTGGCCGCGGCGCGGGGCGGCAGCTCCTACGGCGGGCGGCCGTCGAGCTTTGGCAGCCGCGGCATGCGTAGCTGGGACTATAACAACGCGCAGCCGCTCGGCCGCAGCGCCGCGCCCCAGACTTCCAGCCGGCCTGCCCTCGCACCGGGAATGGCCCCGCCCGCTTACGGCGGCGGCCTGATGCAGCGGCACCCGTTTCTGGCCGGATTGGCGGGCGGCTTGTTCGGCTCGTGGCTGTTCGGGCATGCCGCCTCCGCCGGGGACGGCGCTGGCGCCGGCTCTGCGGTCGGCAGCCTGCTGTGGCTTGCGGCGATCGGGGTGCTGGTCTGGTTTGCGGTCAGGCTGTTCCGCTCGCGGGCGTTCTCCGGCGGGTGGCCGGCGGGAGGCCCGGGGCTCGCGGCACGATCGGGGGGCGCGGCGGCGATGGGGCGTTTCCGCGGCCGCGACGTGAACCCCGCCGACGCCGACCTCGAGGCCTTCCAGCGATTGCATGCGATGATCCAGGAGGCGTGGAGTGCCGGCGACCTGGCGCGCATGCGGCGGCTGATGACGCCCGAAATGCTTGGCTACTTTTCCGAGGAGTTGACCCGCAACACGAGCCGCGGCCTGCGCAACCTTGTCAGCAATGTCGAGCTCGTCGAGGGCCGGCTGACCGAGGCCTGGGAAGAGGACGACCTGCAATTCGCGACGGCTCTGCTGCGCTGGCGCGCGATCGATTACGTCGAGCGTCTCGGCGCGAGCGCCGGCGACCGCAACGCTATTGTGGCCGGCGATCCGCGAGCGCCGGTTCAGCTCGAGGAAGTTTGGACGTTTGTCCGCCGGCGCGGCGGCGACTGGCTCCTGTCGGCGATCCAGCAGGTCTGACCGGAAAAACCTATTGCCGCAGCCCGCGGATGCGGGGATCGCCTTGGCCGGGCGTCTCGCCAGGCTGAAACCCAAAGCGACGCGCGGCGTCGATAATGTCATCGAGAAAGGCCTCGTACCCAGCGGGGGGACCGGATGCGGCGCCAGCCGACGGCGCATCCGGGACGCTCCGATACGGTGCGAGGAAGGCCGCCGAAGGCATTTCCCCGACCGCCCGGCTGCCGGGCTCGAATTCGAACTCCCCGGCGGCATCGGGCCCGCGCAAGAGCCGCACCCCTCGGACGATTTCGGGAGAGGCGGCAGAATTCCGCGCGGCGTCGTCAGAAAACGCTTCGGGCGGGTAGACCCGCTTGAGCGTCGTGCGATCGTGGATGTTTGCTTTGGCCATCGTCGAACCCGCCAACGCCCCGCGGCCGCCGCCTGTTCCGCCGTCAGGGCCACGCGGCCTCAGGCGGCAGCGACATCAGGATCGCCTCGACGTTGCCACCGGTCTTCAGCCCGAAACGGGTGCCGCGGTCGTAGAGTAGGTTGAACTCGACGTAACGGCCGCGGCGGACAAGCTGGTGGCGGCGCTGCTCGTCGGTCCACGGCAGGCCCATGCGGGGCCGCACGATCGCCGGGTAAACGCCGAGGAATGCTTGGCCGACCCCGCGCACGAACGCGAAGTCGCGCTCCCAGTCGCCGCTGTCGAGATAGTCGAAAAAAATCCCGCCGGCGCCGCGCGCCTCGTTGCGGTGCGCGAGAAAGAAATACTCGTCGCACCATGCCTTGAACCGCGCATGGGACGTGGGGTCGTAGGCGTCGCAGGCGGCGCCGAGGGCGGCGTGAAACGCGGCTTCCGCCTCGGGGTCAGAGTACATCGGCGTCAGGTCCGAGCCGCCGCCAAACCACGCCTTGCCGGTCGCGATGTGCCGGGTGTTCATGTGCACTGCGGGCACCAGGGGCGAGCGCATGTGGGCGACGAGCGAGATCCCGCCCGCCCAAAAGCGCGGGTCGTCCGCGGCACCTGGGATGTCGCCGCGGAACTCGGCCGAGAATTCGCCAGAGACGGTCGAGATGTTGACCCCGACCTTTTCGAACACCTGCCCGCGCATAACCGACATTTCGCCGCCGCCCCCGCCGCTGCGCTGCCACGGCGTGCGCTCGAACCGGCCGGCGGCGGCCTGTTGCGGGCGCCCGGCGACGAATTCGTCCTCGATCGCCTCGAATTCGGCGCAGATGCGGTCTCGCAATTCGGCAAACCAGGCCGTGGCGCGCCGAGAGCGCTCCGGGTTCGGCGGAAAATCGGGTGCGATGCTCATGGCCGAGGGAACAGTCCGGTCTGCCGCAATGCCTCGGCGAGCGCGATCGCCCCGGCGACAGCGACGTTGAGCGATCGTGCGGGCGGTTGCAACGGGATCACGACGCGCGCGTCGGCGGCGGCGTGCACGCCCGGCGGAACCCCGGCGCTCTCCCGGCCGAGCAGGATCGTGTCGCCGGCGCTGAACGCGAATCCGTGCAGCGGTGTGGCACCCGAGGTCGTCATCAGCACCAGCCGCGATCGGGGGTCGCGCGCGGCCAGGAAGCGCTCCCACGAGCCGTGCCGGGTGACGCGGCAATGGGCCGCGTAGTCGAGCACGGCGCGCTTGAAACGGCGGTCGTCGAGCAAAAAACCGCACGGCTCGATCAAGTCGATCGCCGTTCCGAAGCACGCCGCGAGCCGCAGCAATGCCCCGGTGTTTTGCGGGATGTCGGGCTCGTACAAAGCCAGGCGCAAGCAAAACCCTCGGTTCTCAAACGTGGTTGAGCCGGCTATACATACCCGATCCGCCGGCGGCCGGCCCCTCAATTCTGCGGCAGTCTGTCGCATAGTTCAGCGTCTTCAACGGTATAGCTTCGCCGCGGGGTCGCGGGCGGCAACCGGACTGCACGCAGTTTTCGAGGGGATTGAATGGCCGATCTGGCGCACGAGAACATTAGTCATGCGCTTTCCGCCGACACCCGCCGCGACTTTTTGATTTTGACGGCGGGGGCGCTGGGTGCCGTGGCGCTCGGCGCTACGGTGTGGCCCTTTGTCGACACGATGAACCCGGCGCGCGACACCCTGGCGGCCTCGACCACCGAGGTCGACCTCGGACCCGTCGCCGCGGGTCAACGGCTGACCGTCGCTTGGCGCGGCAAGCCCGTTTTCATCGACCACCGCACGCCCGCCGAGATCAACACCGCGCGAGGCGTCGACCTGGCTCAGTTGCGCGACCCGCAAGCCGATGCGGAACGCGTCAAGAAAGCGGAGTGGCTGGTCGTCGTCGGGGTCTGCACGCATTTGGGCTGCATCCCGCTTGGACAGAAGACCGGCGACGACCGCGGCCTCTACGGCGGCTGGTTCTGCCCGTGCCACGGGTCGATGTACGACAGGTCCGGGCGCATCCGCCAAGGCCCGGCGCCGCTGAACCTCGCCGTGCCGCCCTACGACTTCACCGGCAACATCACGATCAAGATCGGCTAGGAGAGCATCATGGCCGACGACCGCCCGGGCGCGGGAACCCGGATTATCCGCTGGATCGACTACCGGCTGCCGTTCATCGCGATGGCGGAGCACGAGCTCTACGAGTATCCGACGCCGCGCAACCTCAGCTATTGGTGGAATTTCGGGTCGCTCGCCGGGATCATGCTGGTGGTGATGATCGTCACCGGCATTTTCTTGGCGATGCAATACACGCCGAGCGCGCTGCTCGCCTTCGATTCGGTCGAGCGCATCATGCGCGACGTGAACTACGGCTGGCTGATCCGCTATGCCCACGCCAACGGCGCGTCGATGTTCTTCGCGATCGTCTACATCCACATTTTCCGCGGGCTTTACTACGGTTCCTACAAGGCGCCGCGCGAGCTCCTTTGGATCCTCGGCGTGATCATCCTCATTCTGATGATCGCCACCGCGTTCATGGGCTATGTGCTGCCCTGGGGCCAGATGAGCTATTGGGCGGCGACCGTCATTACCAGCCTGTTTTCCGCGATACCACTGATCGGCAACGGCATCGTGACGTTTCTGTGGGGCGGCTTCAACGTCGGCGACCCGACCCTGCACCGCTTTTACGCGCTGCATTATTTGCTGCCGTTTGTGATCCTGTTTGTCGTGCTGCTGCACCTGATCGCGCTGCACCGCTTCGGCTCCAACAACCCGCTCGGCATCGACCTCAAAGGCCCGCAGGATTCGCTGCCGTTCCATCCCTACTACACGGTCAAGGACCTGTTCGGGCTCTGTGTGTTTCTGCTGATCTATGCGTTTTTTATCTTTTATGCACCCAACTTTCTCGGCAATCCGGACAATTACATTCCGGCGAACCCGATGCAGACCCCCAACCACATTGTCCCCGAATGGTATCTCTTACCGTACTATGCGATCTTGCGCTCGATCACGTTCTCGGTCTTTGGCATCCCAGCCAAACTCCTCGGGGTCATCTTCTCGTTCGGCTCGCTGTTCCTGCTGCTGATCGTGCCATGGCTCGACACCTCGCCGGTGCGCAGCTCGCGGTTTCGGCCGATCTACAAATGGCTGTTTTGGCTGCTCGTGATCGACGTGTTCGCGCTTGGCTGGGTCGGGTTCAACCCGCCGCAGGGGATTGTCGTGACCGTCGGCCAGATCGCGACCCTGTACTTCTACGTTCATTTCCTGATCCTGTTGCCGGTCATCGGCAAGATCGAGCGGCCTCGCCCATTGCCGACCAGCATCGCCGCGGCGGTGCTCGGCGGCGGCGCGCGGCTGACGAGCGCCCCGGCGCCGATGGGAAAACCCTGAGATGACCTTGGTCCCGATGTCGAGAGTGCTGCTTGCGGCCGCCGGCCTGGCCTGCTTGCTGCTGTGCGCCGCGGCCGTGCCCTCTCACGCTCAGGAGACGCCGCCGCTGCCGCATCAGGAGTGGTCGTTCGACGGCGTCTTCGGGACCTACGACAAGGCGGCGCTGCAGCGCGGCTTCCAGGTGTACAAGCAGATCTGCTCGGCCTGTCATCCGGTCAAGCACCTGTATTTCCGCGATCTCGAGGCCCTTGGGTACACGCCCGACCAGGTCAAGGCGATCGCCGTCAGCTACCAGGTCACCGACGGCCCGAACGACCAGGGGCAGATGTATCAGCGGCCCGGCCGCCCGTCCGACCCGATCCCCGGTCCGTTCCCCAACGACGAGGCGGCGCGGGCGGCCAATGGCGGGGCATTGCCGCCCGATTTGTCGATGATCGTCAAGGCCCGCGACGGCGGCCCCGACTACGTCTACGCGTTGATGAACGGGTTCAAGAATCCGCCCCCGGCCGGCTTTTCGCTCGCGCCGGGCAAGTATTACAACGAGTATTTCCCCGGCCATCAAATTTCGATGCCGCCGCCGCTCAGCGACGGTGCGGTGACCTTCGCCGACGGCACCAAATCGACGGTGCCGCAGATGGCGCACGATGTCGCCACCTTCCTCAACTGGGCCTCCGAGCCCAACCTCGATACGCGGCACCGCGTCGGCGCGCGGGTATTTCTGTTCCTGATCGTCGGCGTCGGCATCTTCTACGCGGCCAAGCGCAAGATCTGGTCGTCCGCCCACTGAGCGGCCGATGAGCGACCCCGTCATCGGCATCATCGGGGGAAGCGGTCTTTACGAGATCGAGGGCCTGACCGAGGTCGCCTGGCGGCGGGTCGAGAGCCCGTTTGGCGAGACCTCCGACGAATTCTGCTTTGGAAGCATCGGCGGCCAAAAGGTCGTCTTCGTGCCGCGGCACGGGCGCGGCCATTTCCTGCCGCCGTCGGAGATCAATTTCCGCGCCAATATCGATGCGCTGAAACGCTGCGGCGTCACCGACATCGTTTCGCTCTCCGCGGTGGGCAGCCTGCGCGAAGACCTGGCGCCCGGCGATTTTGTGATCGCCGACCAATTTATCGATCGGACTTTTGCTCGACAGAAGAGTTTTTTCGGCACCGGTTGCGTCGCCCATGTGTCGATGGCGCATCCGGTCTGCGGCCGGCTCGGCGACGCGCTGAACGAGGCCGCGACAGCGCTCGGCTTGCCGGTGAAACGCGGCAGTACGTACCTCGTCATGGAGGGTCCGCAATTTTCGACCGTGGCCGAAAGCCGGCTTTATCGCGCGTGGGGTTGCGACGTGATCGGGATGACCAACATGCCCGAGGCCAAGCTCGCACGCGAGGCCGAAATCTGCTACGCCACGGTGGCAATGGTCACCGACTACGACGGCTGGCATCCCGACCATGGCGCGGTCACGGTCGACATGATTGTCGGGGTGCTCTCGGCCAATGCGCAGCACGGCAAGGAGCTGATCCGCCAGGTCGTGCCGCTCCTCTCCCGCCATCCCGGGCCGTGCCGGCAGGGCTGCCAACGGGCGCTCGACACCGCGCTGATCACCGCCCCGGAAAAGCGCGACCCGGCGTTGCTGGCGCGGCTCGACGCGGTCGCCGGGCGAGTGCTGCGGGCGACGTCATGAATGTACACGGCCGGGCGATGCGGACGATTTGGCTCGCTCGCGACGGGCATACGGTCGAGATCATCGACCAGACTCTGCTGCCGCACGAGCTGGCGATCGGCCGGCTGACCGCGCTCGAGCACGCCGCGGCTGCGATCCGCACGATGCAGGTGCGCGGCGCGCCGCTGATCGGGGTCGCGGCGGCTTACGGCGTGGCGCTGGCGATGCGCGAGCACGCCGGCGATAGCGCGCTCGACCGCGCGATGGCGGTTTTGGCCGCGACCCGCCCGACCGCGGTCAACTTGCGCTGGGCGCTCGCCGAGATGGAGGATGCGCTGCGGCATTTACCGCCCCAGCGCCGCGCGGCCGCTGCTCTCGAGCGAGCCGGCGCGATCGCCGAGGCGGACGTCGCGAGCAGCCGCGCGATCGGCGAGCACGGCGCCGCGCTGATCGTAGCGGCGCGACGGCGCAAAGTCGATGGCCGGCCGGTCGAGGTGCTGACCCATTGCAACGCCGGCTGGCTCGCCGCGGTCGACTGGGGCACCGCGCTGGCGCCGATCTACCGCGCCCACGAGGACGGCGTCCCGGTCCATGTCTGGGTCGACGAGACCCGGCCGCGCAACCAAGGCGCCGGGCTGACGGCCTGGGAACTGGGGCAGCACGGGATCGCGCACACGGTGATCGTCGACAATGCCGGCGGCCATCTGATGCGTCAGGGGCTGGTCGATCTGTGCATCGTCGGCAGCGATCGCACGACCGCCGGCGGCGACGTCGCGAACAAGATCGGCACCTACCTGAAGGCGCTGGCGGCGCACGACAACGACGTGCCGTTTTACGCAGCGCTGCCGTCGTCGACGATCGACTGGGACATCGAAGACGGTGCCACAATCCCGATCGAGCAGCGCGACAGCCGCGAAGTGACCCATGTCGAGGGCTGGACCGACGACGGCGAGCGCGTCGCGGTTCGAATTACCCCGGCGGACAGCCCGGCCGAAAACTATGCGTTCGACGTGACCCCGGCCCGGTTGGTCACCGGGCTGATCACCGAGCGCGGGATTTGTTCAGCCTCGCGCGCCGGGCTGCTCGAACTGTTTCCGGAGCACCGCTGAACAACGCTGCGCATTCCGGGAGGCGGCGATGGACGCGATAGCAGGCATCGACCACGTCATCGTCGGCGTCCGCGACCTCGAAGCCGCCGCCGCGGCGTGGCGACGGCTCGGCTTCGCCATGTCGCCGCGGGGCCGCCATATCGGCCAGCCGACCGGCAATTACTGCGTCATGTTCCCGAGCGACTATATCGAGCTCTTAGGGATCGTCGATGCCGGCGAGTCCACGCATCGGCTCGGAAATTTCCTCGCATGGCGCGAAGGGCCGATGGGGCTCGCCCTCGCCCCGGCGGGGAGCGCCCAAGACGCCCGCACGGCGCTACTACGCCAGGGGCTGAACCCCGCCGCGCCGCGGCCGCTCGCGCGGGAGATCGAGTTACCGGAGGGAACCGCCCTCCCGCGCTTCGAACTGGTGTCGCTGCCATCCGAGGACACCCCCGGCCTCGACTGCTTTGTGTGCAGCCACCTGACGCCCGAGCTGATGCGGCGGCCGGAATGGCTCGATCACTCGAACGGCGCAACCGGGCTCGAGGCGGTGCACATCCTGGTCGAGAGCACCGCACCGCTGCTCGCGGCCTACGACCGCCTGTTTGGGATCGCGCAGGTGACGACGACCGACGCCGTCGTCTCGATTCGGGCCGGGCGCCAGCGCCTGGTCTTCAGCACGCCCGACGATTTTCAGACGATGCATCCGGTGATCGAGCTCGATCGCGATTTTCCGCTGCCGGGGGTCGTCGCGCTGGAGCTCGGCATCGGCCGGCGCGAACGCGCCGCGGATTGGCTCGGTGCGCAGCACGTCGGCTTCGCCGAGCTGCCGGACGGCAGCCTCGTCGTACCGGCTCGCGAGGCGAACGGCGCCATTTTGTTCTTCGGCGAGACCTGACCCCAGCGCCCCATCCCCGGGCCGGAGCCGTGACGTCGCCGATGGGTCGGTTGGCGGGGCCATGCTTGCTCGCCTATAAACAACGCGACCGTGGCGCCTCACCGCTGCGGTGGTGCTTATGACAACTGGCCGATGCCGCCGTTTTTTGTAATTACCTTCCCCGCGCTCAATCCGGTTGCGGTCGCGTTCGGCCCGTTCGCGATCCGCTGGTACGCGCTCGCTTACATTGCCGGTCTGGTGATCGGCTGGCGCTATTGCCTGGCGCTCGCGGAGCGCCCGCCACACCTGGTGCGCCGCCTGGACATCGACGACTTTCTAGTCTGGGCGACGCTCGGCGTCGTGCTCGGCGGGCGTATCGGCTACGTCCTCTTCTACAACCCGTCCTATTACTTCGCTCATCCGCTCCAGGCGCTCTACGTCTGGCATGGCGGGATGTCGTTTCACGGCGGTGCCATCGGCGTGACGCTCGCGATCATTCTGTTCACGCGGATGCGCGGGATTCGCCTTCTGGCATTTTCGGACGTCATCATCGAGGCGGTTCCGATCGGCCTGTTCTTTGGCCGCATCGCGAACTTTATCAACGGCGAGCTGTACGGCCGGCCGACCGATGTGCCGTGGGCGATGATCTTTCCCAACGGCGGCCCGGTGCCGCGCCACCCGAGCCAGCTTTACGAAGCCTTCTGTGAGGGCATCCTGCTGTTCCTGCTGCTGTTTGTCGCCGAACGGCGCGGCGCGCGGCGATCGCCCGGGCTGGAGACCGGGTTGTTTCTCGTTGG
>DATMLF010000062.1:0-16501 GCA_035570595.1 Allostellaceae bacterium | reverse complement strand
CATCGGCGAATTCATGGGTCGTCGTCTTGCCCATCAAGACGGTGCCGGCGGCGGCGAGCCTTTCGGCGCAGGCGGCGTCGGTTTCGGGCACGTTGTCCGCGAGGAGCTTCGACTGACAGGTTGTCGGGATGCCCTTGGTGTCGACGATGTCCTTGAGACCGATCGGGATGCCGTGCAACGGCCCCTTCGGCCCTTGCGCCATGATCGCGGCCTCGGCGGCGCGCGCCTCGGCCAGGGCGCGGTCTTCGGTCAAATGGATAAAAGCGTGCAGCCGATTGTCGAGCGCGTGCACCCGGTCGAGGCAGGCGCGGGTCAGCTCGACCGGCGAAAGTCGCTTTGCCGCGATCAGCCGCGACGCTTCGGCGATGGTCGGGATCGCGCCGGTCATTGCAGGTCCTCCTCGGTGAAGCCGTAGGTCAGCGCCGGCTCCGCCATGCGCCCGCGCGGCTGGCGCACCCGCGCCGCCATCGCCGCAACGCCGGCGTACACCGATTTCAAATCGGCCTTTTGCTCGGGGCTGAGCGTGAGGCCGGCGCGGGACAACAAGAAGTCGAGGGCCTCGTCTGAAATTTCGGAGGGCATTGGCGCATTCTCCTCGATTTGGCATGGAGCGGCGGAAGTCGACATGCGTGGGCAGGTCGGCAAGAACCGGGCCACCTCCCGGCCGGTCGCCTTGTCGGCATGGAGGTTGCAGCGAGCATCGCACGACGAGGCCGCAAAAGGCGAGCGCGCGATTCCGCGGGTCCGCAGTTTGGCCGCGCAACAACCCGAGAGCCTCCCATGACCCGCGTGAGTGTGCCTGTTGGCGTGGCCGCAGCGATTCTGCTCAGTCTCGCGGCAACTGCCTCGGGGGTTGCGCAAACCCTCCGCATCGCGATGACCGCGGCCGACATCCCGACGACCAGCGGCATTCCGAACAATGGCGGCGAGGGCTATCGGTTTCTCGGCTTTCCGGCGTTCGACGGGCTTGTCGACTGGGACTTCACGCATCCCAATCAGATAGCCGGGCTGACGCCGGGGCTCGCGACCGCGTGGAAGATCGACCCGGCCGACCATACCCGCTGGGTCTTCACCTTGCGCCAAGGGGTCAAGTTCACCGACGGCACCGACGTGACCGCGGATGCCATCGTCTGGAACCTGCGGCGGCTCTACGACGACAAGTCGCCGCAATTCGACCCCGCCGCCTCGGCGATCGTGCGCTCCTTTGTCAACATGGTCGGCCACTGGCAGAAGGTCGACGACCGGACGGTCGCGATTTACACAAAGTCGCCGTTCAGCTTTTTTCCGTACATGGTCCCCAACATCCTGATCGTCAGCCCGACCGAATGGGAGAAGTCGGGGCACAGCTGGACCGAATTCGCCAAGCACCCGGCCGGGACCGGACCGTTTCAGATCACCCAAGTGGCGCCCGGCCAGTTCGCCGAGCTGACTCGCAACCCCAATTACTGGGACAAGACCAGGATCCCAAAGCTAGAAAAGATGATTGTGATCCCGATGCCGGAGCCGACGACGCGGCTCGCGGCGTTGCGTTCGGGCGAGGTCGACTGGATCGAGGTGCCGCCCCCCGACGCGATCCCGTCATTGAAGGCGGCGGGCTTTCAGATCAGCCTGTGGCCCTACCCGCACGTCTGGCCGTACATCTACAAGGTGACCGACGGCTCGCCGTTTGCCGACCAGCGGGTCCGCCAGGCGCTCAACTACGCGATCGACCGCGACACGATTGTCAAATTCCTGAACGGCACGGCCAAGCCGGCCTATGGCGTCTACCCGCCCGACAACCCGTATTTCGGCGCGCCCGAGCTGCGCTACGGCTACGACCCCGCCAAGGCGAAGGCCTTGCTGAAGGCGGCCGGCTTTGGCCCCGACCACCCGGTCAAGGCCAAGATCATGATCTCGACCGCCGGCTCCGGCCAGATGCTGCCGCTGCCGATGAACGAGATCATCCAGCAGCAGGTGCGCCCGCTCGGCTTCGACCTGCAATTCGACGTCGTCGAATGGGGGACGATGCTGGTCGCCAAGCGCAGCGCGCCCGAGGCGCCCGCCTCGCACGGCGACGACGCGCTGAACAACAGCCTCGGCTTTGCCGATCCGGCGGTCATGTTCCGCTATTTCAGCAAAGCCAGCTTTTCGCCCGACGGCATCAACTGGGGGCATTTCTACGATCCCAAGGTCGACGAATTGCTGACTAAGGCGCAGCAGAGCTTTGACCCCAAAACCCAGGCCGAGTTCCTGGCGCAGGCGCACGGCCTTGTGGTCGACGACGCGGCGTGGCTGTTTATCGTCCACGACCTCAATCCGCGGGCATTGTCGCCAAAGGTGAAGGGGTTCCAGCCGGCGCAAAGCTGGTACCAGGATTTCACCCACGTCACCGTCGAATAGCCGCGCCGACCGGCTGGTTTGCCATCATGGCCCGCTTTGTCGCGGCGCGGCTGCTGCACACGGTGCTGATCCTGTTCGGCGTGTCGCTCGTCGCCTTCGCGCTCATTCACATGATCCCGGGCAACCCGCTCGACATCCTGTTGCCGCCCGAGGCGCCAAAGAGCGTCGTCGACCGGCTGCGCAGCGAGTTCGGTTTCGACCGCCCGCTTTATATCCAATACCTGTCATGGCTCGGCCGGGTGTTGCGCGGCAACCTCGGGACCTCGGTGTTCACCGGCCGCGAGGTTACGCACGAGCTGCTGCGCGCGCTCGGCAACACGCTGGTCATCGCCGTGCCCGCAGCGGTGCTCGGCTTTGGCCTCGGGATCGCGCTCGGCGCCGCGGCCGCGTTCAATTACGGAAAGGCCACCGACCGGTTGATCTCGGCGTTTGTGATCCTCGGCCTCAGCGTGCCGCATTTCTGGCTCGCCATCGTCCTCGTGATCCTGTTCGCGGTCGAATGGAACCTGTTGCCGGCGGAAGGGATGGGCGGCACCGGCGGGTTTCCGACAAGCTGGGACTCGCTGCGCTACCTGATCCTTCCGGTCCTGACTTTGTCGATGATCCCGATGGGCGTCGTCGGCCGGATGGTGCGCTCGACCGTGCTCGAAATCCTTGGCAACGAGTTTCCGACGGCGTTGCGGGCAAAGGGACTGATGCCGCGCCGCATCGTCTTCCATGTGCTGAAAAATGCGGCGCCGCCGACCCTGGCGGTCATGGGGTTGCAGCTCGGCTACCTGCTCGGCGGCTCGATCCTGGTCGAGACCGTGTTCAACTGGCCGGGCTGCGGCCAGTTCATGAACCTGGCGATCTTCCGCCGCGACATCCCGGTACTGCAGGGCACCGTGCTGGTATTGGCGAGCTTTTTTGTGCTGATCAATCTCGTGGTCGATCTCGTGCAGGCGCTGATCGACCCGCGCATGCGCCGCTAGTCCGCCGATGGCCGACATCACCGCATTGCAGCCGGCCGCGACCGCCGCCGACGCCCCGCGCGGGGCCGCCGGGCGCAGCTATTGGGCCACCGTCGGCGAGCGGCTGCGGCGCGACCGGCTGACGGTGGCGGTCGGCGGCGTCGTGCTCGCGATCGTCGCGCTCGCGGTCTTTGCGCCGTGGGTGGCGACCCACGACCCGCTCGACGGCAGCGTATTGCGGCGGCTGCAGCCGATCGGCACGCCCGGCTATTTTCTCGGCACCGACGAGACCGGCCGGGACATCTGGTCGCGCCTCGTCTATGGCGGCAGGCTGTCGCTGTTCTGCGGCATGACCCCGGTGTTGCTGGCGACTGCATTCGGCGGCGTGCTCGGCCTTGTCGCCGGGATCGGCGGGCGGCTCTTAAATTCGCTGGTCATGCGGGTCGTCGACGTGTTCTACGCCTTCCCCTCGGTGCTCTTGGCGATCGCGATCTGCGGGGTGATTGGCGCCGGCATCGCCAACACGATCCTGTCGTTGACCGTGGTTTTCATCCCGCCGATCGTGCGGGTGACCGAAAGCCTGACGAGGCAGGTCAAAAGCCGCGACTTTGTCGAGGCCGCACGCGCCAGCGCCGCCCCGATGCACGCGATCATCCGCCATCAGGTCGTCCCCAACGTGTTGGGCGGCATCCTCGTCTATGCGACGAGCCTTGTCGGCATCAGCATCATCCTGTCCGCCGGTTTATCGTTTCTCGGCCTGGGCGTGACCCCGCCCGATCCCGAATGGGGGCTGATGCTAAACGCGCTGCGCCAGTCGATTTTTGTCAGCCCGATCGTCGCGGCACTGCCAGGGGTGGCGATCGTCGTCACCTCGCTGTGCTTCAACCTGCTGGCTGACGGCTTGCGCAGTGCGATGGACATCAAGCTGCCGACATGAACGGCAGCACCACCTTGCCCCCGAACCGGGTCGACCGCGGCGGTCCGGCGCAACCCCTGTTGCTGGTGCGCGGCCTCAAAAAGCATTTTCCCGGCAGGCGCCGCTTGTTCGGGCGCGGGCGCGAGATGGTGCAGGCGGTCGACGGGGTGTCGTTCAGCCTCGCCAAGGGCGCCACCCTGGGCGTGGTCGGCGAATCCGGCTGCGGCAAGTCGACGACGGCGCGCCTGTTGCTGCACCTGATCCGGCCCGACGCCGGCGAGATCATCTTTGACGGCGAGGGGGTCGGCGAGTCGCATGGGATCGCGGTTCGCGATCTGCGGCTGCAAATGCAGATGGTGTTTCAGGACAGCTACTCGTCGCTGAACCCGCGCGCCACGATCGCCGACATCATCGCCTTCGGGCCGCGCGCCGCCAAGCATATGCACCGGCGCCAATCCCGCGAGCGCGCCACCCATTTGCTCGAGCAAGTTGGGCTGCAGCCCGCGCTCTATGCGCACCGCTATCCCCACGAGCTGTCCGGCGGGCAGCGGCAGCGCGTCAACATCGCCCGTGCCTTGGCGCTCGAGCCGCGTTTGCTGATCCTCGACGAGGCGGTCTCGGCGCTCGACAAATCGGTCGAGGCGCAGATCCTGAACCTGCTGTTCGACCTGCGGCGCGAGCTGGCGCTGACCTACATCTTCATCTCGCACGATTTGAACGTCGTGCGCCACGTCAGCGACCGGGTCGTCGTCATGTATCTCGGCCGGATCGTCGAGGCCGGCCCGGCCGCGGTCATCTTCGGCGAGCCGCGCCATCCCTATACCCAGGCCTTGCTGCGCGCGATGCCGAGCATGGACCCCGACCGGCGCAGCACCGCACCTCCGCTCGTCGGCGACCCGCCAAACCCGATCGACCCGCCCTCGGGCTGCCGATTTCGCACGCGCTGCGCCTTTGCCGAGGCGGTCTGCGCCGCCGTTTCGCCCGAGCTCGGCCGGGTCGCCGGCGAGCACGAGGTTGCCTGTCACATGATGGTCCCCGGTTCCGGCCACAGCCGCACCGGGTGCGGCCAATGAGTGAGCCGCCGGCCGTCGAGGTCGCCGACCTGCGGGTCCGCTTTCGCCAGCGCGAGCGGGTTGTCCATGCGGTCAACGGCATCGGCTTTTCGCTGGCGCGCGGCGAGGTGCTGGGGATCCTCGGCGAATCCGGCTCCGGGAAAAGCGTGACATTGCGCGCGCTGATGCGCCTCTTGCCCGACAATTGCGAGATCGACGGCCGGATAGAGATCGGCGGCGAGGATCTGAACAACGCGTCCACGGCGCGGCTCGAGCAGATTCGGGGCGGTCGGGTCGCGATGATCTTTCAGGAACCGATGACCGCACTCGACCCGGTCTTCACGATCGGCGACCAGATCGCCGAGACCGTCGTCCGACACGAGGGCGTGAGCCGCCGCGACGCTCGGCGCCGCGCGCTCGAATTGCTCGAGCAGGTGCAGATCCCGTCGGCGCGGCGCCGCCTCGCTTCCTATCCGCATGAAATGTCGGGCGGCATGCGCCAGCGCGCGATGATCGCGGTGGCGTTGTGCTGCAATCCGAGCGTGCTGCTGGCCGACGAGCCGACGACCGCGCTCGACGTGACCGTGCAGATTCAGATCCTGCTGCTGTTGCGCGAATTGCAGCGCGAGCGCGGCATGGCGGTGATCTTTGTCACGCACGACGTCGGCGCCGCGGTCGAGGTCAGCGACCGGCTGGCGGTCATGTATGCCGGCCGCTTTGTCGAGAGCGGAGCCGCCGGCGACGTGATCCGCCACGCCGTGCACCCCTATACGCAAGGACTGCTCGCCGCCAATCTCCACGGTGCGGAGCCCGGCACCCGGCTCGCGACGATCGTCGGCGCGCCGCCGGACCTTTCGACATTGCCCGGCGGATGCAGTTTCGCCCCGCGTTGCACTCATGCGACGCTCGCCTGCGCCGCCGGCGTGCCCGCTGCGCAGTCATTTGGCGGCGGGCACGTCGCTCATTGCGTTCGCGCCGATTCCTTGGTGCGCCCCGACATGCCGTCGCCGTAGCGCACGCGAAACAAGAGGGTGCGTTGCGGGCCTTGCAGTGCTCGTGCAGCTCGCCGCGCGGGTGGACGACAAACGAGCGCGGCCCGATCGCGATTGCCTCGCTCGGCGTGCGCATCGTGCGGCCGCCCTCAAAGCAGAAATAGATTTCGGTCGCGTCCGGGTGGCAGTGACAAGGGCTCATCTGTCCCGGTTCCCAGCAGGCGACCGTGACATCGCCCTCGCCGGTTGCCGAGCACCTTTTCACATGCTTTCTCCGGTCGACAACCTGCTCGGCTTTCAGATTAAAGCTGTACATCGGCTCGCCTCTGCCGGTCGCCCGCACGCTGGACCGCGCCTCGTCCACCGACAAGACCGGCGCGCCGGATCGGACTGGACGCCGCCCCGGTTCAGCGCCATAGCTGTTCTTCGACAACGACCGGGAGGACAGCAATGACCCAGGCGAGCCGGTTTCGCGAATTGCTGCGTCAGGACGGCATGGTGGTGGCACCCGGCGCCTATGACTGCATCACCGCCAAATTGATCGCGCAGGCCGGGTTCGACGCGGTCTACATGACCGGCGCCGGCACCGCAGCGACGCTTGGCTACCCCGATTTCGGGCTCGTTACGATGTCGGAGATGGTCGGCAACGCCCGCCGCCTCGCCGCCGCGGTCGAATTGCCGGTCATCGCCGACGCCGACACCGGCTATGGCAACGAGCTCAACGTGTTTCGCACCATGCGCGAATACGAGGCCGCCGGGGTTGCTGGCATCCACATCGAGGACCAGGGCTTTCCGAAAAAATGCGGCCATCTCGACGACAAGGAAATTGTGCCGCGCGAGGACTGGCTCGCCAAGATCCGCGCCGCCGTCGCGGCCCGCCGCAACCCGCAGTTCGTGGTCATCGCGCGCACCGACGCTCGCGCCGTCGCCGGGTTTGACGAAGCGGTCGCGCGCGCCAACGCGGCACTCGCCGCCGGCGCCGACATGGCGTTTGTCGAGGCGCCGCAGACGGTCGAGGAGGTCGCCGCGGTGCCGCGCCTCGTCAACGGCCCGTGTCTGATCAACGTCGTCTACGGCGGCAAGACCCCCGATCTTGACCTGCGCGAGGCCGAACGGATGGGCTACAAGCTCGCGATCGTGCCCGGTCTCCTGGTCCAATGCGTCGTCGGCATCTGCGAGCAAAAGCTCGCCGAGCTGAAGGCGATCCACCGCCACCCGGCGCCGCCCGGGGGCGTCACCGTGCGCCAAATGTTCCAGCGCGTCGGCGCCGACGAGTGGGACGCCCGCCGCGGCCAATTCCGCACCGCCCTCCCGACGCGCGACGCGGCGGAATAGCGGCGCCCACAAAACGGGGGCAATGCGATCTCGGCCGCTAGTCTCTCCCTCGCCCCGCTCGCGGGGGGAGGGTCGCGGTGTGGGGCCGTCGCTTGTCGACCGCGTGCTGTACCGCGACGGGCTCGTTCTCGTTGTCGACAAGCCCGCCGGCATCCCGGTGCATGCCGGGCCGGGTGGCGGGCCAAACCTCGAAAACGGCTTTGACGCGCTGCGCTTCGGGTTGCCGCACCCTCCGGCGCTCGCTCACCGGCTCGACCGCGACACCAGCGGCTGTCTTGTCCTCGGCCGCCATCCAAGGGCGTTGCGCCGGCTGGGCCGGCTGTTCGCCGAGGGAAAAGTCGAAAAGACTTATTGGGCGGTCGTCGATGGCCGGCCGGGGCACGACGAAGGCCGGATCGAAACCGGGCTGCGGAAACTCACCCGCGGCAGCGGCTGGCGCATGGTGGTCGACCCGGGGGGGCAGCGCGCCGTTACCGATTACCGCGTCGTCGCAGTCGCCGCCGACAGCACCTGGCTCGAATTGCGCCCGCGCACCGGCCGCACCCACCAGATCCGCGTGCATTGCGCCGCCCTCGGCTGCCCCGTTGTCGGCGACCCGGTCTACGGTGAAACCCCCGGCGTCGAGCCGCTGCTGCTGCATGCACGCGCGATATCGCTGCCGCTCTATCCGGCCAAGCCGCCGATCGCGGTCAGAGCCATGCCGCCGCCGCACATGCTCGCGGCCCTCGCCCGCCTCGGCTATGATCCCGCCGCGGGAAGCTTTGATGGAGCGCCGGTGACGTGAGTGCCGCCGAGGCGAGAGTGCGGCATCTGCTGCGGGCCGATGCTGCGCTCTACCGCGAAATCCGCCTGGAGGCGCTGACGCAAAGCCCGGAGGCGTTCGGCAGCACCTTCGAGGCTGAAGGCGTCCGGCCCCTGGCCTGGTTCGCCGACCGGCTCGACGGCGCCGCGGTATTTGGCGCGTTCGACGGCACCGAATTGCTCGGCATCGCGGGTCTCTATATTCAGCAAGGCCGCAAGCACGCGCATAAGGGCACATTGTGGACGATGTATGTCCGGCCGAATGCCCGGAGGGCGGGGGTCGGGCGCCGACTGGTCGAGGCGGTGATCGAGCACGCGCGCCGGCATGTCGAACTGGTCCAACTGTCGGTGGTGAGCGGCAACGAACCGGCCCGACGGCTCTACGCCACCCTCGGATTCGTCGAGTACGGCATCGAAAAGGATGCGCTGAAAGCGGATGGGCAATATTGGGATGAGGTGCTGATGGCGAAGCCGCTGACGGATCGGATGGGCCACCGATGATCCCGCGCTACAGCCGCCCCGAGATGAGTCGGATCTGGGCGCCGGAAAACCGCTTCCGCATCTGGTTCGAGATCGAGGCCCATGCCGCCGACGCGCAGGCGGCGCTCGGCGTCATCCCGGCGAGCGCGGCGCGCGCAATCTGGGAGCGCGGCGCCTTTGAGGTCGAGCGCATCGACGCGATCGAGCGCGAAACCCGTCACGACGTGATCGCCTTTCTGACCAACCTCGCCGAGCATGTCGGCCCCGAGGCGCGCTTTCTGCACCAGGGCATGACCTCGAGCGACGTGCTCGACACCTGCCTTGCGGTGCAGCTGAAGGAGGCGGCCGATCTGCTGCTCGCCGACCTCGACGGCGTGTTGGCGGCGCTGAAGCAGCGCGCCTTCGAGCACAAATACACGCCGACGGTCGGCCGCAGTCACGGCATCCACGCCGAGCCGACGACGTTCGGCCTCAAGCTCGCCGGGCACTACGCCGAGTTCGCCCGCGACCGCGCGCGCCTCGTCGCCGCCCGCAAGGAGATCGCGACCTGTGCGATTTCGGGCGCGGTCGGCACCTTCGCCAATATCGACCCGGCGGTCGAGGCCCATGTCGCCAAACAACTCGGCCTCGAGCCCGAGCCGGTCTCGACCCAGGTGATCCCGCGCGACCGCCACGCGCACTATTTTATGACCTTGGCGCTGATCGCCGCCGGGGTCGAGCGGCTCGCGACCGAAATCCGCCACCTGCAGCGCACTGAGGTGCGTGAGGTCGAGGAATATTTCTCGCCGGGCCAAAAGGGCTCCTCGGCGATGCCGCACAAGCGCAACCCGGTGCTGGCGGAAAACCTGAGCGGGCTCGCGCGCCTAATTCGCTCGACCGTGACGCCGGCGCTCGAAGACGTGGCGCTGTGGCACGAGCGCGACATCTCGCATTCCTCGGTCGAGCGGGTGATCGCCCCCGACGCGACGATCGCCCTCGATTTCGCGCTCGCCCGACTGACCGGACTCGTCGATCGGCTGGTGGTCTATCCCGAACGCATGCGCGAGAACCTCGAATCCTCGGGCGGGCTCGTCGACTCGCAGCGCGTATTGCTGGCCTTGACCCAGGCCGGCATGAGCCGCGAGGACGCCTACGCCGCGGTCCAGCGCCACGCGACGGCGGCCTGGCACGGCCAAGGCCGTTTCGCCGACCTGCTGAAAGCCGACCCCGAAATCGTCGGATTCCTCGACCCGCAGACGATCGACGGCCTGTTCGACACGGCCTATCATCTCAAGCACGTCGACACGATCTTTCGCCGCGTCTTCGAAAGCTGACCGATCGCAACGCCAAAGCCTGTTCCGTCTTGCGGCACCGCGTATAGCCTTCGAGGAGACCGGCGGCCTCACCCGACGGTTCGACCCTGGCGACCGGTCGACCCGTTCGCATCCCCGCCCCATCCCGCATCAACCTGCTCGCCAAATCATTAAGTAAAGTTTGCCGTCAGCGCGAGGCGCGGGGGTTTGCAGCAGACCAGCTCAGGCGGGTTTTGCCTCGGCTGCAACCGCCCCCGACCGGAGCCAGCCTTGACCCGGCGAACTTGCGGAGTTCAAGATTAGGATCGTCGGCCCCGGAGACCCGCCATGTCGGAACGCGCACCCTTTCTGAACCGCGCCTACAGCGCCTATCACCATCGCGAGCGCCCGCCCGAGGACGGGGAGCTGACCCGAGTGGGCCCGGGGACGCCGTGCGGCGAATATTTGCGCCGCTTCTGGCAGCCCGTCGTCCAAACGGCCGAGCTCGGGCAGGTGCCGCGGCGCCTGCGCATCCTCGGCGAGGACCTCGTCGCATTTCGCGACAAGAGCGGCGCGATCGGCCTCTTGGAGCTGCACTGCCCGCACCGCGGCACCTCGCTCGAGTTCGGCCTCGTCGGCGAGCATGGGATCCGCTGCTGCTATCATGGCTGGCTGTTCGGCGTCGACGGCACGATCCTCGAAACCCCCGGCGAGCCTGCCGACAGCACCTTGAAGGACCGGCTGTTCCACGGTGCCTACCCGGTGCGCGAGCATCAGGGCCTGGTCTTCGCCTATATGGGGCCGGCCGACAAACAGCCCGACTTTCCCGTCCTCGACACCTGGGACCTGCCGGGCTACCGCCAGGTCGCCCGCGCGCCGACCGTCTGGGAATGCAACTGGCTCCAGGTCAAAGAAAACAGCATGGACCCGGCGCACCTCGCCTTTCTGCACACCTTGCCGGGTAGCGAGGGGTTTACCGAAGATCTGGCGACGCTCGGCGAGTGGGACTGGATGGAGACCCCGGTCGGCATGGTCTACATCGACACGCGGCGCCAGGCCGACCGGGTGTGGGTGCGGGTCGCCGATTTCATCCTGCCCAACATCCACCAGTTCCCGCCCAATGCCGACCCGATGGCCTTGCGCAACTCGGTCAACCGGCCGATGGCGACGACCTGGGCGGTGCCGCTCGACGACACCCACACGATGCAGATCGGCTATTACCGCGCCCCCGAGGGCAAGGAATTCCGCCAGGGCGCGGGCTTTGGCCAGGATGCGAGCCGCCCCTACGAGGAGCGCCAGCGGGTTCCCGGCGACTACGACGCCCAGGTCAGCATCCACGGCGGCACGTCACGCCACGGGCTCGAGCACCTCGCCGCGACCGACCGCGGCATCATCATGATGCGCAACCTGATCCGCCGCGGCATCCGCACGGTCAACAGCGGCGAGGATTTGGGCTACCCCATCCTGCACAATGGCGGTGCCGTCCCGACCTACAGCCACGACCGCGTCGTCGCCGACATCCCGCCCGCCGCCGACCCCGAGGCCGACAAAGAATTGCTGCGCGAGGTCGCCCGCAAGGTCGTCGCCGGGGCGATCGAGGCCGGCTCGGCGGAGGCGTGACC
This sequence comes from Allostellaceae bacterium, assembly GCA_035570595.1. Classification (GTDB taxonomy): domain Bacteria; phylum Pseudomonadota; class Alphaproteobacteria; order ATCC43930; family CGMCC-115725; genus AP-15. The sequence goes on along the minus strand of DATMLF010000062.1, from coordinate 4,703 downwards.
GGCAGCGCGGCGCCGCGGCCCCGCCGGCGATGATTGCCGCGATCAGCGCGGTCACGCTGGCGACGCACGACATGGGCCGCGCGGTGCGGTTCTACCGCGCGGTCGGGCTCGAGATGCTGTATGGCGGCGAGGCGGCGTCGTTTACGAGCTTTCGCGCCGGCGCGGGCTACCTGAACCTGATCGCGGAGCCGCCCGAGCGGTGCTGGTCGTGGTGGGGCAGGGTGATCTTCTACGATTCCAATGTCGACGCGCTGCATGCCCGCCTCCTCGCCGCCGGCCATGCACCGGACACCGCACCCCGCGACGCGGCCTGGGGCGAGCGCTTTTTCCACATCACCGACCCCGACGGCCACGAGCTGAGCTTCGCCTGGCCGCTGCCATCACGCGGTCACGGCTGACGGCGCCGGTGCTCAATTCCGCCGGTGTGTCGCGGCGGCAATAGCAGCTTCGTCGAGATTCTTGCTAAGCGCGTAACTATGTCGCATATTAACCCTGTTGCCTCAGCGCCGCGTGGTGACGATCGGGGGCGTCAATTAATTAATTCTTTCGACGCGCGAGAAGCCCGTGAGGCCCCCGCTCTGGTTGGCCGAAATCAAATGTAGGGAGAGCGAAATGGCCGACATCGACACGTCATTAGTCTTCAATCCGCACTGGATCTGGGATCCGGCCATCTGGCGCATTCTTGACGAAAACGACAAGGCTCAGGCCACAGCGGTAATCAACATACAGCTCGACCTCATTCGCGAGACCCTCACCGCGCAACTGAACGCGGTCGCGAACCTCAAGCAGCTCCTCACACCTTAAACCCCGGGCCGCGCGACGCCCTTAGACTGGGGCGCCAGTCATCGTGACAGTTTCGGAGCGAGCGAAATGAGCCCCGAATTCGATCCTGGCGCTGCGACAGAGCTCGTCCGCGCCAAACAAAACGTCGTTCTGGTCGGCTTCCAAAAAATGGGGAATTTGGGGCTCGGCTATCTCTCCGCCGTGTTGAGGCGGGCGGGTTATTGCGTTCAGCTGATCGACATCGAAGCTGACCCGGAACAAATTCGCTCGACGATCGTCGCGGCCGATCCCGTCCTCGTCGGCTTCTCGCTGATCTTCCAGTATTACATTCGTCGATACGGCGCGTTGATGGCCAACTTACGTCGCCATGGCGTCAGCTGCCACTTTACGATGGGCGGCCACTATCCGACCCTCAATTTCGAGCAGACGCTAAGGACAGTGCCTCAACTCGACAGCGTCGTATGCTTTGAGGGCGAGGCCACCCTCGTGGAACTGGTCGAGGCGCTTCACACCAACTCGGAGTGGCGGCGAATCCAGGGTCTCGCCTATCGCGAACGCAACACATTTATCGCCAACCCGCCGCGGCCGCTTGCCGCCGATCTCGACGCCCTGCCATTCCCCGATCGGGATTTCGAGCCGATCGTCATCCTCGGCCGCAAGGCCATGCCGATCCTTGCCAGCCGAGGGTGCGCGCGAACCTGCTCGTTCTGCTCGATCCATACATTTTATCGCACCGCGCCCGGCAAAGTGGTGCGAACCCGTCAGCCCGCCGAGGTGGTGCGGGAAATGCAATTGCTCTATGAAGCGCGCGGCATCAATATCTTTCTCTTTCAGGATGACGACTTCCCGCTGTTCGGCCCCAAATGGCGTGCCTGGGCGGGCCACCTGGTAGACGAATTGCACGCTAGCGGTTTGTCGCGGAAGATTTTGTGGAAGGTCAATTGCCGCGCCGATGCGGTCGAGCCCGAACTGTTGTCGCGCATGCGCGACGCGGGTCTCTACACGGTGTATATGGGCCTGGAATCGGGAACCGAAGAAGGGCTGATTACGCTTCACAAGCAAATAACCGTCGAGCAAAACCTGAAGGCGGTACGAACGCTCAAAGAGATCGGGTTACGCTTCGAGTTCGGCTTCATGTTGCTCGATCCGTCGAGTAGCTTCTCCTCTGTCCGTGAAAACATCGAATTCTTGCGCGAAATCGTCGGCGATGGGTGCGCCCCCGCGACATTTTGCAAGATGCTGCCCTATGATGGAACCCCGATCAAGACGTCGCTCGAAGCAAGCGGGCGGCTCAAGGGGGACGTTTGCGCGCCTGACTACGATTTTCTCGACGCCCGGCTCGACGCCTTTTATCTCAGGTTGGCGCGGATCGTCGATGTCACCGGGTGGATTCATGGACCCCGTGCCCTGACGATGACGCTCGAGTGGGCCCATACCGAGGTGGCGGTGATCCGCCGCCTCTTCCCGCGTGTCCCCGGCATTGACGCCTATGAAGCGTCGCTGCGTCGCCACACAGCGCGAAGCAATGAGCAGCTGTTCAAGATGGTCGAGGCGGTGGCCGATTTCTGTCTCACTGCCCGCGGTGCGGTATTGAACGTCAACGAACTTAGGGCCGGGTGCGAAGAGACGCGGGAAACTGTTACCGCGGAGAGAAACGCTTTTGTCACGCGTCACCAGCACATCTTGCTACGCGCCCTGGCCGCGGCAGCGTGAGCGAACGGCCTTGAAAAGCACGATCCGCTCCGCACCGCTGCATCGGTTTTCGGTCGGATAGCACCACCCGGAGGGCGGTTATTGCGAGCCCACGGGTCCGGCGATGGCCGACCCGAGGACAGTCCCGGGCGCCTGAGCGTCTTTTGGTCGGGATTGCTTCGTCGCCGCGCTCCTCGTAATAACCCCGAGGCCGCTGGTCGGAATACGCGGCTACCCGAGCGGGCGGCCGTGGCGGGCGATGAATTCGGGGAACGCCTCCTCGGCGCGCGCGCCGCGCACGACGTGGGTCGTGAAGTGGCGTTCCTCCTCCCATTGCTGCTCGACAGTCTGGGCCATCTGCTTTAGCAGCAGCGCCTTGATGCCGACGACCGCCGCGCGGTTGTTGCCGGCGATCATATGTGCCAGCTCCATCGTCTTCTCGCGCAGCCGGGCGCGCGGCACGAGGTGGTTCAAAAGCCCGATGCGGTAGGCCTCCTCGGCCTCGACGACGCGGGCGGTGAACAGCAATTCCTTGGCGACCGGCCAGCCGACCTGGTTTGGCAAGGTCCAGGTGCTGTTGATCCGGCCGTAGGCCGCCGCCAGAAAGCGGAACCGGGTGTCCTCGCAGCCGACGCGCAGGTCGAGCGAGGAGGCGAGCACCGCCGCACCGCCATAGGCGAGGCCGTTCAACATGCCGATCGTCGGCTTGGCGGTGGCGGCGATCTCGTAGCTGGCGCGGCCGCGGCGCGCGTCGAGTTCGTCTTGGGTGAAACGGCGGTCGTCCTCGCGCTGCTCGTGGATGTCGCCGCCCGCCGAAAAGGCGCGCTCGCCGGCGCCGGTAAGAACGATGCAGCCGATCCCGTCATCGCCGTCGAACTCCGCGACCGCCTCGCGCAGCTCGCCCGAGAGCCGGCGGTTCATTGCGTTCAGCGTGTCGGGGCGGTTCAGCGTGACGATGCCGACGCCGTCCTCACGCTCGACCAATATGTGCTCGTAAGCCATTTCTCTCTCCATCGGGTTCTCTGGTTGGACCGGAGCCGGCTTCGACCTCGGCCTGCCGCCACATCTCCCTTACACCCGGTAGACCTTCATGACTTCGTCGCCGAAGCGGTTGATGATCTTGACCGCGATCACGCCGTCTTGCGCCGCGGCTAGCCTGCGCCGCGCCGCCGGAACGGGAACGATGAACTGCGACGGCCGGCGGCCTGCGACCGGCGCCACCCCGAGCGGCTCGTCGAGCGGGTGTTAGGAGCGCGGCTTGGCATAAAGCGAGTTGAGGACAGGCTGTTCGTAGAAGGTGCTCGCCATCCCCCCGCCCCAAATTTTCGACGCACCCGACTATCCCGTGTGTCTTTCGCTTTTTCGCGCGGCGATTGTATGCGCGACGGCCGCTCGCGGCAACCGCCTTGGGGCGACGCCTGCGCCGTCGTCGCCCGCCGGCGTCAGCAACGCACGAGGTCCGGGCCCCCTGGACACGAGCCTCGTGTGACAGCCAAACTCGTCTCGCACAGAGGAGCTTTCCCGATGACGATCATCGATTCCCAGGTCCACGTGTACGAGGCGAACACGCCGAAGCGACCCTGGCACAGCGTGCCGAACTGGCCCGACCACGTCACCGGCGACGAGATGGTGGCGGCGATGGACAAGGTCGGCGTCGACGGCGCGATCTTCATCTCCGCCTTTTCGATGTACCAGTACGACGCGAGCTATGCGGTGGAGGTGCAGCGGGCCCATCCCGGCCGGTTCGCCATCGTCAAGCCGGTCAACCCGGACGACCCGGCGGTGGCCGATGTCATCGCCGACTGGAAGAATACGCCGGGCACGGTCGGCATCCGCATCATGATGACGCCGGAGGCAAAGCGCGACCCGAGCGATCCGGGCCTCGACCGGATCGCGCGCGCGGCGGTGAAACACGATTTCCCGGTCAACATGCTGTGCTGGGGAAATGTCGACGCGGGCGCGGCGCTGATCGACCGCCATCCCGATACGCGGTTCATCATCGATCACCTCGCGATCCTGCAGCCTCTCACGCCGCCCGCCCCGCCCCAGCCTTGGGCCGACCTGCCGAAGGTGCTGGACCTCGCCAAGCGCAAGAATGCGGTGCTCAAGGTCAGCGGTGCCTGCACGCTGTCCAAGGAGCCGTTTCCGTTCCCGGACCTCTGGGACCCGCTGGCTCGCATCTTCGATGCCTGGGGGTTCGACCGCTGCTTGTGGGGCACGGACTGGAC
>DATMLF010000061.1:0-21460 GCA_035570595.1 Allostellaceae bacterium | reverse complement strand
ATCCGTCGCTCGGTGCAGAAAACCGGCCGGCTCGTGATCGCCGACGAGGCCGGCCCGACCGCCGGCTTCTCGGCCGAGATCGCCGCGGTCGCGACAGAAGACATGGCGACCTTCGCGCGGCTCCAGGCTCCGGTGAGGCGGGTCTGCGCGTTGCCGGTGCCGATCCCGTACAGCCCCATTCTCGAAAGCCACGTCTTCCCCGACCGCCGGCGGATCGTCGCCGGCATTCGCGAAGTGTTGCAAGGACAACGACCCGCCGCGGCGGCGTGAGGGCGCCGGCGCCGGGCTCGCTTCGCCCTGGCCGCCAGCCGCACCCTCGCTCCGGCTTAGCTACCCGGATGTGACCTCGCGCGCGGCGTCAATTCCTGCCGCCGGCGCAGCGCCGCGGATCGTCACCAAACATAGATGGTCGTCGCGCGAGGGCGGCAGGTTTGGATCGATCGCGTCGCGCGCCAATCGCTCGACCCCAGCCTGATACGCCGCCTCGGGGATGGCCTGCAACTGCGAGCAGGTGTCGCGGCGCCTGACAATCTCGAGCCACGCGGCAAGGTCCTGCTCAAATCGGATGTGCTCGTAGCTGGCGCGAACCTCGACAAAACCGGTCGCTTGCATGGTTGCGAGCACGTCGTCCACCGGCCAGAAATCCCGATCGTCGACGAGTCGCGCCTCGGGAAAATATTGGTAGTACAGCCAGTCGCTCGATTCTTGTGGGCAAAGGTTGCGCAGCACAAACCGCCCGCCGGGGCGAAGCACCCGCCGAACCGAACGCAGCATCCCGGCCTTGTCTACGATGTGGTGAAAGGCGAAGTGGCAGCACACGTAATCGAAACTGCCAGCGCGAAAGGGCAGCGCGGCGCCGTCGGCCTCGACCCAAGCGATGTCGCAGGCCTTGCCGCGCGCCTGCCGCAGCATGCCGAATGACCGGTCGAGCCCCGCGTAAAAGGCCTCCGGCAGCGCGCCGCGGTTAGCGATCAGCTGATTTCCGGTCCCGCAGCCGATGTCGAGAACCGCCGGACGACCGGCTTGATCCTGCCCGGCAAGCGCCAACAGCTCGGGGTCGACCGCACGCGCCCGGTAGGGCTGCGTGTCGTAAAGATGCGCGACCGCGTCGTAATCTACCCGCGGTCCTCGCCCACCGTGCCTTTCTCGCCGCACGGCTACGAGCTGGTCGCTTGCGGCCGATCGCGGCCCTCGCCACGCAAGGTATCGAGGCACCGATCAAGCATGGCGCAACAGCACGCGCAGTGTGGCGATCGCGGCCGCGGCGTTGATCCCGGTCGCCGATATCGCCACGTTGAGCTTGCCTTCGAGCGCACCGAGCCTGCCCTCAACCGCGAGAAACCTTCCGTTGATGACAGCAAGCTGGTTGTCGATCGAAGCGAGCCGGTTCTCATAATCCGCCAGTTCCTCGGCGGCGTCCCGCGCCTTGTCGGGCGCGCCGGCGCAGATCAGGGCGTCATAGGTCTTGGACGGCATGATCGCCATGACTTCGACGCCCCAAGAACAAAGAGGCGGCTGACGCTAGTCGGCGCCGCCGCGGCGATGGGAGAAGCCCTGCTCCTGGCTGGTCACGAACTCGAGCAAGGCGGCGCGGCCTTCGTCGTTCTGCCGGCGGGCGCGCAGGATTGCGTCGCCGATCTGGCCCGGGTCTTCGACCCGCTCGCTCCAGCCGCCGAGATCGCGCGCGATGTTCGCGTAATTGCCGCCGAGGTCGCGAGCGCGGTAGCGGTCGTGCGACAGCTGCATCGCGTGGGTCTCGATCGCCATCGACGAGTTGTTCAAGACGATCGTCGTGATCGGGATGCCGCAGCGCGCCGCGGTCTCGAAATCGAGCCCGGTCATGCCAAAGGCGGCGTCGCCCATGAAGTTGACGCAGAATTTGTCGGGGGCGGCGACCTTGGCCCCGATGACGAGCCCGAGCCCGGTGCCGAGCTGGTGCGACTTGCCCCAGCCGAGATAGCCGCGCGGCCGGGTGGCCCGGTAGAACGGGTTCAATTGCTCGCGCGGGCTGCCCGAATCATGGGTGACGATCGCGTCCGCCGGGTCGACGACGCGCATGAACTCCGAGATCACCCGGTACGGGTTGATCGGATGCTCGTTCGAATGCAATTTCGCGTTCCAGCGGGCGAGCCATTCCTCGCGCTTGGCCGCGAGCTCCTGCGCGACCTCGCCCGATCGCGCCTTGCCGCCGAGCCGATCTCTGACCGCCTCGATCAGCTGGCCGAGGACGAGCTTGGCGTCGCCGAGCAGCCCGAGATCGGTGGCGAAAGCCTTGTGCAGGTCGCGGGTGTCGTTGGTCGCGTGGATGTACTTCTTGCCGGCTGGGAACGCCGGGGTGGCGATGCCGTGGCGGGTAAAGCTGCAGCCGACGCCCAGCACCAGGTCGGATTTGTGCAGGATATGGCGGCCGGGTCCGGTGAAGGTGCCGCCGCCCGGCCCGAGCGCCAGCGCGTGGTCCTCGGGAAAGGCGCTCTTGCCGTCGAACGTCGTCATGACCGGGGCCTGCAGCAATTCGGCCAGCCGCAGCAGCTCGTCGGTCGCCTCGGCGTAAAACACGCCCTGCCCGGCGAGGATCATCGGGCAGGAGGCGTCGAGCAGCATCTTTGCGGCCTCGTCGACGTCGCGCGGATCGGCGGCCGAGCGGGTCGCGCGCACCGGCCGGTGCTGGGCCGGGTCGACATCGACTTCCATGCCGGTGACGTCAGCCGGAACCTCGACCATGACCGGCCCGGGGCGCCCGTTTTTGACTTGGGAAAAGGCGCGCCGCATGATGTTGGCGATCTCGTGCGGCAATTGCACCTCCTCGACCGATTTGGTGATCGAGGCATAGGTGCGCGACGACTTGAACATCGGGAACAGCTGCGCCGTCTCGCGCGGGTGGCCGAGCGGCAGAAAGACGACCGGGGTCGAGTCGGAGAAGGCGGTGGCGACGCCGGCAAACGCGTTTTCGGCGCCGGGCCCGTACTGCATCGCAAAAACGCCGGGCGGCCGGCCGTTCGCGACGCGCGCAAAGCCGTCCGCCATGTGGACGCCGACCCTCTCCTGCCGGCAGATCACCGGCCGGATGCCGACCGCGGCGGCGGCCTCGATGATCGGCGTCGTCGGAAAGCAGAACAGGGTCGAGACACCTTCGCGCTTCAGAATTTCGGCGATGACCTGCATGACCTGCATCGGTCGTTCCTCCCACTGGGTAGAGTTCACATCGGCGCATTGCGATTTGCCGTGTCACGCGCGGCGCGGCGGTGCTCACAGCTGGCGGCGGGGGTATCTCAACGAATGCAGCCGCAACTTAACGAATAACGCCGCCGGCATTGGCGCCACCGACGTCGCTTTCCGGCCGGTGGCAGATCGTCACGCAGGGCCGCACGTCGCCCGGGTTCTCCATCAGGCAGGCGCTACAGTCAGGGCCCGGCGGCTTGGCGGTGGCGGTCGTCGTCTGCGGCGGCGGCGGGCTGGCGCACCCGGCGAGCACGACGCCCCACGCAATCAGCAGGAATGATGAGCGGCGCATCGCGCGAGCATGGTGAGCGCCGCGCCTGTTTGTCAAGGCAACCCCAGGCGAAACGAAGCGGGGCGCTGCGACCCCGGCGATCCATCGCGGCGGGGGGCCTCAACAAAGCGGAAGGCGCATGCCGAATAGAGGAAGGCACGCGGGCCGCGCCCGCCGCCGGTCACGCCGGCTGCAGCACGTGGATGACGCGGCTTGCGATCAAGTCGCGGGTCTTGGCGGCGTAAGCGGCCATATGCGGCGAGGCGCCATGCGCCCGCAGCGCGTCGAGGCTCTCCCATTTCTCGATCACGACGAGCGTGTCGGGGCCGAATTTCGTCTGGATGCCGCCGGCACCGTCGGCATCGACCGCCGGGCCATATTCGATGCAGCCCTGTTCGGCGTGGACTGCCGGCACGTTGGCGCGAAAGTCTTGCAGGATTTGCCCGCGCATGCCGGGCTTGGCGGTAATAACCGCGACGACGTGGATCATGGCCGTTGCTCCTCTTTAGGCGATGCGTTCAAAGACACTGTGGTGGCGGGCGGTGCATTTCGGGCGGATTTTCGTCGCCCAGTCGCCAAAGGCGCCGGCCTTTTCCCAGGCCTCGCTGGTAAGCACCTCGGGCGCGTCGACCTCATAGATCGTCAGGTAGCGCTGCATGCCCGGGACCGTCGAATGCTCGAGACGATAGCGCCCGCCGGCGCGCACCCCCGGCACCTTCATCAACGTCGGAAAGTGCTCGGTATCGTAGACGCGGTTGAATTCGGCTTCATGCTCGGCGGGTATGTCGAGCTGGACGACAAAAAGGTGGCTCATCGCGCGGTCTCCTCCTCGGCGGGTTTCTTTTAACAACTGGCCGTCTTAGGCGATCTGCAGAAAGACCGAATGCTGGCGGTTGGTCGTGTATGGCCGGATTTTTGGTTTCCAGTCACCGCGGTCGGAGGCTTCGGTCCAGGCCGGGCTGTTGATGACCTCGGCATTGTCGCACTCGTAAACCGCGAGGTAGCGCGGCATTGTCGGCACTGTCGAATGCTCCAGCCGGTAGCGCCGGCATGAGCGCACGCCCGGCACCTTGAGGATCGTCGGCACGTGGTCCTCGTCATAGATGCGGTTGAACTCAGCGTCGAGCTCGGCCGGGATGTCCATCTGCACGACATAGACGTAGGTCATCGGCGGTTCCTCTCGTTTCGGCGACGCGACAACGCAGAGATTAGGCGAAAGCGGAGCGCCTCGCGACCGCTTCTGGGCAGCGCCGGAGCTTTTGCGCAGCGCCGAACCTTGCGCCCAAGGCCGGCCGGCCGCCGACGGCGCATGCGCGATCGTGTCGCGGGCCTGCTGGCGCTCGACAGGTGGCGCCGGTCTTTACGTCACATTAAGCGGCTACACTCTATTGTTGCGCGATAAGACTTCAGTTTTCATGATCGGGACTTGAGCGCGGCGGTCGACGGCCAGTCAGGATTTCTGCGACCCTGTAAAAGATGGACTTGAAATGGTTAACCCGATGCTTATTTTTCGGCGATAGCGCAGCTTCGGGCTCATTACCAGGTCGCATCTTTATACCTGCCTGTGCTGGAAGCCGAGCGACAAGCGGCCGGGTGCGTCCGGCGGCAGCTACAAAGCAGGCTTAGGAGTAGAGTATGTCGAAAATTCCGCAGGGCGAGTGGAACGCCATTGCGGCACGCTATCAAGACGGCGAGTCGATCAGCAAAATTGCGCGCAGCTACAACTGCACACCCCCCGCAATTCATTACATCCTTAAGCGCAACCGGCAGAGGCCAGCGGAAATACCCGCCCACCCGATGTCACCGCGACCGGCCGAGCCGGCCGGGCCACGGCTCGTCCGCATCACTCCCGTGGATCCGGCTCCCGCGCCGGCACCATGGACCACGCTACCCGGCGAGCATCTCAACAATTGCGCGCCGGGTCCGAGCTTGGTTCGCGCAGTGGCGCCGAAACCGCAGCCGGGCGTGCCGCTTCCGGTGCGCCACAGTGAGAGCGCCCAGAACGATGTGCCGCCGGCGAATTCACCCGAACCGCCGGGGCCCGCTCACCGTGGCCAGCCGGCGCCGCTTCCTGGGCTGGACGGCGAGCTCCACCTGCGCGCCGAGGCGGCGATCGAAACCTTTCGCTCAAGCTTTGACGAAGCGTTGACCGAGGGCTCGCCGGGCGTGTGCGAGCGGTTGCGCCGTGCCGCGACCGACCTGATGCGGGTGGCGGCGCGCACGACGATGGTCCTCGATCGCGTCAATGCGATCGCCGAGCGGTCCGCGCGCGCCCACAATTATCCGCGCTCGGCCCACGCCGGCGAGGATTTCGAAGGACGCGGATAGCAATCGCCCGGTCCGCATCCCGGTGTTGGTCCGATACCCGCGATCTGCCCGTCGCGGCCGCAAAGCGAGCGGGCCGGGAACGTCGCTTCAGCCCAGCCTTTCGAGCTCGTCGACAAAGCCCGACACGACCGACAACCCTCGCGACCAGAAGGACGGGTCGCTGGCGTCAAGGCCGAACGGGGCAAGCAGCTCGCGGTGGTGCAACGTGCCGCCGGCGCGCAGCATGTCGAGATAGCGGTCGGCAAAGCCCTGATGGGCGTCCTGGTAGACTGCGTAAAGCGAGTTCACCAGGCAATCGCCGAACGCGTAGGCATAGACGTAAAATGGCGTGTGGATGAAGTGCGGGATGTAGGACCAGTAATGACGGTAGACTCCGTCGAGCCTGATCGCCGGGCCGAGGCTTTCGCGCTGCACGTCGAGCCAGATTTCGGCGATATGGTCGGGCGTCAACTCGGCTTCGCGGCGCGCGTCATGCAGCCTGATCTCGAACGTGGCGAAGGCGATCTGGCGCACCACCGTGTTCAGCATGTCCTCGACCTTGCCGGCGAGCATGATCTTGCGCCGCTGCGGGTCGGCCTCGCGCGCCAACAACGCGCGGAAGGTCAGCATCTCGCCAAACACCGAGGCGGTCTCGGCCAGGGTCAAGGGCGTGTCGGCCATCAGGTAGCCCCGCGGCCCCGCCAGCACCTGATGGACGCCATGCCCGAGCTCATGCGCCAACGTCATCACGTCGCGCACCCGGCCCTGATAATTCAGCAGTAGATAGGGGTGCGCCCCCGGCACCGTCGGGTGGGCGAAAGCACCCGAGGCCTTGCCCGGCCGCACCGGCGCGTCGATCCAGGATGCCGCGAAAAACCGTCCGCCGACGGCGGCCAGCTCGGGTGAAAACGCGTTGTAGGCCGACAGCACGGTCTCCTCGGCCTCACGCCACGGGATCAGGCGGTCGTCGTCCTCCGGCAAGGGCGCGTTGCGGTCCCAGAACGGCAATGCCTCGACCCCGAACCAGCGCGCCTTTAGCTGGTAATAGCGATGCGACAGCCGCGGATAGCTGTCGCGAACCGCCGAGATCAGCGCGTCGACCACCTCGTCCTCGACAAAGTTCGCGAGGTTGCGCGACGAAATCGGCCGCGCAAAGCGGCGCCAGCGGTCCTCGATCTCCTTGTCCTTGGCGAGCGTGTTGGTGACTAGCGCAAAGGTGCGCGCGTTCTTGCCCAGGACCTCGCCGATGCTGTTCGCCGCCTCGCGGCGAACCTCGCCGTCGCGATCCGACAACAGGTCGAGCGCCTCGGCCTCGGTCAGCTCCTGCCCGCGAAACGGAAAGCGCAGGTCGGCGACGGTCTCGTCGAAGAGCCGCGTCCAGGCGCCGCGGCCGGCGACCTGCTTCTCGTGCAGCAGCTTTTCGACTTCGTCGGAAAGCTGGTGCGGGCGAAAGGCGCGGGTGTCGCGCAGCCATGGGTGGTAACGGGCGAGCGCCGGGTCGGCCTCTTTGGCAACAAGCGCGGCGTCGTCGAGACGGTTGATTTCGAGCGTAAAGAACAGCAGCGTCGTCGAGACCGCGTTGATCCGCTCCTCGATCGTCTGGTGAAAGCGGCCGATCTCCGGGTCGGAGAGATTGCCGGCATGCACCAGCGAGGCGTAGCTGACGATCCGGCCGCTCAGCTCCTGCAACCGCTCATAGGCCGCGATCGCCGCACCCAGAGCCGCACCGGACAATGCGGCCAGCTTGCCTTCGTAGCGCCGGCGGAATGCTTCCGCGTCCTCGGCCAGTCGCGCGAGGTCGCGGGCCAGCTCGGGGCTGTCCCGACCGGGATAGAGGTCGCCAAGGTCCCATTCCGGCAACGGCCCGAGCGCCGCTTTCTTGTCGGTTGCCGTTACCGCTTCCGCCGTCGCTTCGACCCGCATCGCCGCTCTCCCGGACACATCCCGCCGCCCGGAATATGGGGCGGCGGCGCAAGCCGCCAAGCCGAGGCTCGGCCCCGCTGACCGGGTCAAGCCCGACGCGGGCCGCCCCGAGCCCCGCGCGCATGGCCGGAGCGGTTGTTTTCAAACGGGCGAGCGGGCAAGCTTCCCCGCTATATGCGAAAGGGAGGAGAAAGCGATGCCGATCGAGCCGATGCTGACCGAAGAGACGCCGGCGAACGCGCTTGTAGCACGGGTGCTCGAGGAGGCCGGGATCGAGATGGTGTTTGGCATCTCCGGCGGCCATACCGGGCGGATCGTGTCGGGCTTGAGCAAATACCAGAACTCGATCCGCTCGGTTCTGGTGCGCGAGGAATCGTTGGGCGGGGTCATGGCCGAAGTCTACGGCCGGCTGACGCGCCGCCCCGGGGTGTTGCTGGGGCAGGGGCCGTGGGTGCTCGGCAACGGGTTGATCGGCACGATCGAGGCATATCTGTCGAGTTCGCCGATGCTGCTGTTGACCGACTTCAGCGACGCGCCGCGGTTTCCATTGCACGCGCCCTATCAGCAAGGCACCGGCGACTGGGGCAGCTGGGACGCGCGGCGCGCCTTTGGCGGTGTCACCAAGCACGTCATGCAGGCCCACGACCCGGTCGCCGCGGTGCAGGCGACGCAGCTCGGCATCAAGCACGCGCTCGCCGGTCAGCCGGGGCCGGTCGCGATCCTCTACAGCCACGATTCGTTGGCGGGGTCGGTCGCGCCGGACTCACAGCCGATGCTGTACCCGACCCGGTACTATCTGCCGGGCACGCCGCCGCCCGCCGGGGAGCGCGAGGTCGAGGCCGCCGCCGCCGCGATCCTTGCCGCCGAGAGGCCGGTGGTGATTTCGGGCAACGGAGTGCGCATCGCCCGCGCCTACGACGAGTTGCGCCAGCTCGCCGAGGCGGCCGGGCTGCCGGTCGCGACGACCGCGGCGGGGAAGGGCACCTTTGCCGAGACCCATCCGCTCGCGCTCGGCGTGTTCGGCACCTTTGGCACCGAGGCGGCCAACGCCTGCCTTGCCGAGGCCGACCTGGTCGTCGTCGTCGGCTCGAAACTCAGCCCCAGCGACACGGCGTGGGAAAACCGCGCTTTGCTCGACCCGGCCCGGCAGACCTTTGTCCAGGTCGACATCGAGCCGCGCAACGCGTCGTGGAACTACCCGGCCGAGCATGTGCTTCTCGGCGACGCGGCGGTGATCCTGGGCCAGCTCGCCGCCGAGGTGCGGAGGCGCGGGAACGGGCGCCGGGGGCCGGCCGAGCGCCGCGTCGCCGGGCACCGCGAGCGCCACGGCTATTTCAACGACCGCGCCTATTTCGCCGACGACGTGCCGATCCTGCCGCAGCGCTTGATCGGCGAGCTGCAGCGCGGGCTGCCGGGGAATGCGATCGTCACCTGCGACGCCGGCGAAAACCGCATCATGATGACGCATTTCTATCAGACCAAGCGCGCCGAGGGCTTTCTACAGGCCGCCGGCTCGGGGCCGATGGGGTTTGCGATCCCGGCCGCCCTCGGCGCCAAGCTCGTCCACCCCGACCGGCCGGTCGTGGCGGTGTGCGGCGACGGCGGCTTTGCAATGACGATGAACGGGCTGATGACCGCCGTCGAGCAGGACATCCCGATCATCACGGTGGTCTTCAACAACAAGGCGTTGGGCTGGGTATTGCACGGCTCGGGGCCGTTCTCGGCCGAGTTCAACGACTGGGACCACGCCGCGATCGCCCGCGCGCTCGGCTGCCGCGGGGTGCGCATCGAGGAGCCGGCGGCGATAGCACCAGCGCTCGCCGAAGCGCTCGTCACCCGCGCGCCGACCGTGCTCGACGTGCGCACCTCGCTCGCCGTGACGTTCGCCGACATCACCTCGCAGCTGGCGAAGGACGCCTCGCCGCGGCGCCGCTGAGCCGGGTGTCGCTGCCGGCCGGCGGGCGGCGGGTCAGGAGGGCGTCGGCGCCCTCGGGTGCAGCAGGCCGGCCGCGCGCAGGTCCGCCCAAAGCTGGCTCGGGATCGGGTGGCGCAGCAGCTCCAAATTGGCGTGAAACTCGGCGACGTTGCGCGGCCCCGGGATGATCGCCGCCACCGCCGGATGGGCGAGCGGGAATTGCAGCGCCGCCGCCGCAAGCGGGACTCGGTGGCGCTCGCACACGGTCCTGATCGCGTCGACCCGGGCGACGATCTCGGGTGGTGCAGCGCGGTAGTTCCAGGTGTCGCGGCCGGCAAGGATGCCGGAATTGAGCGGCCCGCCGACCACGATCGACGTCCCGGCTTCGAGGCATTTCGGCAGCAGATCGTCGAGCGGCGCCTGCTCCAGCAAGGTATAGCGGCCGGCGAGCAGGAACGCGTCCCAGGCGCCCCACGCCATCGCTTCGAGCAGCACCTCGCGCTCGTTGACCCCGATACCGATCGCACCGACCGCGCCGGTGCCGCGCAACGTCTCGAGCGCGCGATAGCCGCTGTCCCGCAGGGTGCGCATCAGCCCAGGATGAGCCTCGCCGTGCTGCATCGCGCCGATGTCGTGCACATAGAGAATGTCGATCCGGGCGAGGCCCAGCCGCTGCAGGCTGTCCTCGAACGAGCGCATGATCCCGTCGTAGGAATAGTCGTAAACCACGTCGAACGGCATCGGCTGACGAGGCGCTTCGCCGTTGGCCGGGCCTTGGCGAGGGCGCAGCAGACGGCCGACTTTGGTCGACAGCACCCATTCGTCGCGCGGCGCTGCGCGCAGCGCATCCCCGACGCAACGCTCGGCCCGGCCAACCCCGTAGAAGGGCGCGGTGTCGACATAGCGCACACCGGCCTCCCAGGCCGCGCGCACGATGGCTTCCGCCTCCTCGCGCGCGACCTCGATGCGGCTGCCGCCGAGCGTGGCGCAGCCGAGGCCAAGCGCCGTGACTTCAACACCGGTCCGCCCGATCCTGCGTTTTTCGAAACTGGGCATCCTGCGATCCTCTGCCTGCGATCCTCTGCCGTTGTCCGCGTCAGGTCGGCCGAGCCGGCATGCTCGCTGCTTGAGATGGCGCAATCAGCCGCTGCTTGTCACTCCTGTTTTGTCCCGGCCAGGACGTAAAGCCTGCCCTGCCGTCGCGCACGTGGGCCGCGGTGATCGGAGCGCACCGTGGCTCCCCCTGTGGCCCCGCACCCCACTGTGGCCCCGCACTGTGGTAATGTCGCGCGCCGTTTGCTAATGATGCGGCGGCGAAGATTCTTTTCGCATCGACAAGGGGTGGCGACGATGGCCTACGAAGGCATGATTGCGGAGACGATCGGGATCAACGGCGACAAGAACGAGACGATCTCGGCCTATGTCGCGCGGCCGTTGGGGCCGGGCCCGTTCCCCGGGATGGTGTTGCTGCATCATGCGCCCGGCTGGGACGAGTGGTACCGCGAGGCGACCCGCAAATTCGCCCATCACGGCTATGCCACGATCAGCCACAACCTCTATCACCGCGCTGGCGAGGGCAAAGCCGACGACGTCGCCGCCAAGGTGCGCGCCGAGGGCGGGGTCCCCGACGCCCAGGTCATCGGCGACACCGAGGGTGCGGTGAGATGGCTGAAGGCGCAGCCCTGGCTCAACGGCAAGGTCGGCGTGTTCGGCACCTGCTCGGGCGGCCGGCAGACCTTCCTCTATGCCTGCCACACCAAGAGCATCAACGCCGCCTGCGAGCTGTGGGGCGGCCGGGTTGTGATGAGCAAGGAAGAGCTGAACCCGAAGCAGCCGACCCCGCCGATCGAGTTCACCCGGAACCTGTCCTGCCCGCTGCTCGGCCTCTTCGGCAACGAGGATCGTTCGCCGACCCCCGAGCAGGTCGACCAGCACGAGGCCGAGCTCAAAAAGCACGGGAAGAATTACGAGTTCCACCGCTACGACGGCGCCGGGCACGGCTTTTTCTATTACGACCGGCCCGCCTACCGCATCGAGCAGGCGCTCGACGGCTGGCAAAAGGTGTTCGCGTTCCTCGGCAAGCACCTGGCCAAATGATCGCGGCAGCGCTTCGTTAACCGCGATGTGCACCTCGATCGTCGAGATTGTCGAAGCGGCCGGGGCCGGCAAGGCTGGCGACGGGTGGATCGAGCTGACCCATTCGGTGGTGTCGTACGACCACCCGCACCATGCCGTGCTGGAAGAGGCCATCACGATCGACTTCGTGAACTCGGCGCTCGGGCCCGGCGCGCGGGTCGCGGTCGAGCTCACTCTGGAGTCGGCAAAGGAGCTCAGCGCCGCGCTCGCCCGGGCGATCGCGGCGGCCGAAATCGAGGAAAGCGCCCGGCGGCACACGGTGTAAAGCCGCGCCGACGGGCCAGGGTCGTCGCGCGCCGCCCGATCAGTGGCCAGCGCGGCCTTTCGGCGGGCTCTCGCCGGTTTCCGGTCGGGTCAGCAAATGGCCGCAACCGGCCTTGTTCGCCCAGTACTCCCAGGTCCGCCAAGTCTCGGGCGAGTAGGGGCTGTAGCCGCGATTGCGCGCCGCGATCTCGCCCGCCGACAAATAGGCGATCTCGCCGCCCAGCGCCTTAGCGCGCATCAGCGCGCGCGCGTTGCGCGGCAGATACACCGACAGGCGCACGACCTCGATCAGCGAGCGGGCGGCCGACGCGAAGCCGTGGCCGCGCATCAGCGCGACATTGCCGTCGCCGAGGCATTTGGCGAGATCGCGCGCCTGCTCGATGTTGGTGACCAAGAGGTTCGTGTCGCCGAAACGGTGTGCGATGTCCCAGACCGGCACCTGGCTGCCGATAAAGCTCGCGGAATGGATCACCGGGCGCAACTTTGTGCCGTCGGCGATCCCGAACGGCAAGGTGTCCTCGGCATGGGCGTGGACGACCGCCATGACATCCGGCCGTGCCTCGAAGATCGCGGCATGGATAAAGCGCTCGAGATAGAGCTGGCGATCGTCGTTGCCGATCGGCTGGCCGTCGAGGCCGAGCTCGACGAAATCGCCGGGGCCGACCAGTTCCGGGGCCAGCGAGCGCGCGATCAGAAACCGCGTCGGGTCGTCGGGGTGGCGCACGCTGACATGGCCGTAGGCGTCGACGACTTCCTCGCGCGCGAGGATGCGGTTGGCGATCACCAGGTCGTGGATCAGGCTGTCGAGGCTGCTCATCGTCGGTCCACCGGAAAGAAGCCGCCAGCGCCGCGGCCCCGCTTTATATCATAGCTGGATAGCATGGCTGGCTTCCGCACGCCGCCGGCGGTGGCGCCTTGCGCCGCCCCGGCGAAGCTGACAAGGGTTGACGGCGCCAAGCGCAGGCATGTCGAAGGGCGGGGGAAGCAGTTTCAATGGATCCGAAGCGACGGGGTGCGGCTCTCGGCGGCGCCGGGACGGCAGGGTGGGTCAATTGAGCGGGCCGGCACGCCGCGCCGCGCCAGCGCTGCAGGTTCCGGCCGAATGGGATCGCGCGGCCGACGTCGTCGTGGTCGGCTCGGGGGCGACCGGGCTTCCCGCCGCGATTGTCGCGCGCGAGGCCGGCTGTTCGGTGATCGTCGTCGAGGCCGAAGCGGACATCGGCGGTCATGCCATCACGAGCGGCGGCAATGTCCCGCTTGGCGGCGGCACCAGCGCGCAGAACCGCCACGGCATCGAGGACTCACCCGACCTCTTGTTCCGCGACCTGACGGACTGGTCGGTGGTCGGGCCCAACGGCTTCCCGGACTACCGCTACAACGACCGCGAAATCATTCGGGCCTTTGCCGACAACAGCGTCGCCGCCTTTGAATGGCTGGTCGCGCACGGCGTTGTCTTTGTCGACAAGGCCCCGGATGCCCTCGGCGGCACGTCGGTCGGAAATTCGGTGCCGCGCGAAATGCATTGCGCCGTGACGGACTGGCCGATGGTGCAGACCGGGGCGCCGGCCGACCCCAGCACCCAAAAGAGCCGCTCCTCGGGCAACGGGTTGATGCGGCCGCTCGAGGTCGCCGCCAAGGCGGCCGGCGTCGAGATCCTGCTCGAACACCGCATGACCCGGATCTATCGGGAAGCGCCGAGCGCCGGCCCGGTGCTCGGCATCGCGGTCGACCACCGGGGTGCGGCGTTGAACATCCGCGCGCGCAAGGCCGTCGTCATTGCCACCGGCGGCTCGACCGGCAATGTCAACTTTCGCCGCATGTTCGACCCGCGACTGACCGAAGAATATTGCGGCCTTGCCGGCATGCCGTGGTCCGACCAGGACGCCAGCGGCGAGATCGCTGCCATGGCGGTCGGCGCCGCGCTGTGGGGACTATTCAACCAGACCGGCGAATTCGGCGCCAACGTCACCAAGCCCGGTTCGATCGGGTGCCAATACAATTATCGCAATCTTCAATGGATGCCGGGTAGCCGCGTCTTCGACCGCGCTCGCGCGAGCGGCCTCAAGGTGGCGAATTGGCAGGACGTGATCCTGGTCAACATGCTGGGCAAGCGCTTTTATGACGAGACCGGCGGGCAATACGCCGCCAACAACTACAACTCTCTCGATCCCTATGTGCAGGGCAGCTGGCGCAATGCGAAAAACACCGAATACAATCCAAACAATTTCCTGAACGCGGCGCTCGCCGGGATCGACGACGGCCACAATGGCGGCGGCCCGATCTGGGCCATTTTCGACGGCGCCGCGATCGAGCGCGAGCAGTGGACTCCAGCCCCGCCCCATGTCGACATCGCCGCCGGTTTTTTCTTTGCCGCGAACCGGCTGTCCGACCTCGCGGAGAAGATCGTCATGAAATACCAGCGCGTGCCGATGCCGGCGGCCAATCTGGAAGAAACCGTGGCGCGCTACAATGCCTTTGTCGATGCCGGCGTAGACGAGGACTTCGGAAAGCCGAAACCGGCCTACAAGATTGCCCGTCCGCCGTTCTACGCCGCCTGGGCGACGCCGGTCGTCCACGACACCCGCGCCGGGCTGCGGATCAACGCCAGCTGCCAGGTGATCGACATGAACGGCGAGGTCATCCCCGGGCTCTATTGCGGCGGCGAGTCGGCGGGCGGCTTCAGCCAGCACGGGCTCGCCCGCGCCACCTGCCAGGGCTACATTGCCGGCAACGCGGCCGCCGCGGCCCCGGCTCCCGCCGCCGTGCCATCTGCCGCCGGTGCGGGCCGATCGCGTTAGCGCGGCGCGACGACGCTCGCGAACTGCCCCTGCTGGGGCGCTGGCGGGGCAATGACTCCAATGCCGCCAAACGGCATAGGGATCGGCGAGCCCGTGAGCTGGAACGCGCCGTATTCGTCCCTCGCCTCGTCGGCGTCGTGGTTGAACGACAGCGTCTCCAGGCGGGCGCCCTGCCTGATGTTCCAGTCGTCGTAGCTGGTCGAGCCGGTCCAGGCGATCGAGTTCGACAGCCAGCTGTATTGCGCCAGGCCCGCGCGCTTTTCCGCATAGCACACGGCGCCGGACCCGTAGACGCCAACCGCGTAGTCGGAAATCCCG
This sequence comes from Allostellaceae bacterium, assembly GCA_035570595.1. GTDB lineage: Bacteria > Pseudomonadota > Alphaproteobacteria > ATCC43930 > CGMCC-115725 > AP-15. The sequence continues at coordinate 6,309 of DATMLF010000061.1, read as the reverse complement.
CCGCTCGCCGCGGCTAAGCCTGCTCCCACCCCACGAAAGTAATCGTCGATCAATGCGAAATACGGTTCCTGAACATTGAAGTCGACGGCGAAGTAGATCGCGCTGCCAATCGGCTGGCCAATCGCTTTCGCCTGCGAATAGGCGGTCAACGCGTCGCTGTAGCCGGTGGCGTAGGAAAAATGCGCGGGCGTTCGGGAGTGCGATTCCCAGACCGCGACGATTTTCAAGCCGAGCGCCGACAGCCGTTGCGCCTCGCCGGCCGAAAGTGGCGGCCAGCGGGAATCGGGTTCGCGATAGTAGCGGGCGACAAAATTGAGCCCGCTCGCCTGCAATTCGTTCAGCACGTCGCTCGAATCGGTCGCGAGATCGACCCCCTGCCCCGACCGAACGAGCACTGGCGGCTCGATCGCCGCCGGAGGCGGGATCGGCGGCTGATGGCACGCGGCCAAAAGCAGCGCCGGGAAAACCGTGGAGAATTTCGGCAATTGCAACGTGCTTGCTCCGTGCGAGACAGTCGCCGATACGACCGGCCGCAGCCTTGATCGGCCTTCCTGTGACAATTTTTCGTTATCGCGCGGGTTGCTGCAACAAGATTTGTTCGCGATTTCGGTTTGTGCCGCTCGGGCGGGCGCTCCCGCCGCTTGGCGGCGGCCGTCTAGGTCGTCGGAGTATTCCTCGCGGCGTCGTATTCCGCGGCCAATGCGCGGATGCGCGGGATCAGCTCCTCGCCGTACTGGACGGCGTCCGGCCGCGGGTCGTAGCCGCGGATCAACAGGCTCGTGGCGCCGAGCTTGTAGTATTCGAGCAATGCATTGGCGACGATATCGGGCGTGCCGACAAGTGCCGTCGAGTTCCCCTGGGCGCCGGTCGCGGCGGCGAGCGCCGTCCACAGGCAGCTGTCGTGCACCTCGGCTTCGGCGGCCGCCCGCAGCAGCCGTTCCGAGCCGATGTTCTGGCGCCTTGGCGCCGGGGCGCCACCGCGATTGGCCAACACCTCGGCGAGAATGGCCCTGGCGCGGTCCCACGCCTCGCCGTCGGTTGCCCCGAGGATCGGGCGGGTCGACAGGCTGAATGTCGGGGAGCGGCCGTGGAGCGCCGCCTCCCGGCGCACGCGCTCGATGAAACGGGCCGTGTCCTTCAGCGGCTCGCCCCACAGCATGTAGACGTCGACGTGTGGCGCCAATGTGCGGATCGCCGCGTCGGAGCCGCCGCCGCCGTAGATCGGGATATGCGGCTGTTGACGGCAGCGGATCTCCGAATGAGTCCCCCGGGTGCGGTAGAATTCGCCGTCATGGTCGAAGGGCGCCCGTTCGGTCCAGGTCCGGCGCAGCAGGGCGACGTATTCGCCCGAGCGGCGGTAGCGGGCTTCGTGGCCCGCCCAGTCGCCGTCGCGGGCCTGGTCGGCGTCGCTGCCCCCGGCGATGACGTGCACCGCCAGCCGGCCGTCGCACAGCTGATCGAGAGTGGCGAGCTTGCGGGCGGCGAGCGGCGGTGCCACGAACCCCGGCCGATGAGCCAACAGGAACCCGAGCCGTTGGGTGGCCGACGCCGCGTGCGCGCCGACCAGGAACCCGTCGGGCATGTCCGAATAATACCCGATCAGCACGCGGTCAAAGCCGGCCTGCTCGTGAATGCGCGCGGTCTCGGCAAGCACGCCGGCCGAAAATACCGGCCCGCTGGGCGGGATCAGCTCCGAGGAGACGCGCGGTGCAATCCAGCCGATCATCTCCACAGGCATGGCAAACGTCCCGAACTCGTTCGGTCGTCAGCCTCCAGCCGTCGCGGGAGTTGTCAAGCCGCGTTTTTACACGGCCTCAGGCCGAGCCGGCATGGCCTGGACCCGGCAACGCGCGACGGACACCTGTCAGGTTCGCGCTACCCGCAGACGGCCCTTCTGCGACAGGCTGCGGAAGGTGACCGACCAGCGCGTCACGGCCATCGCGGCAATGCTGTGCTCCCATTCATGCCACGCCTCGCCGGTCAGATGGTAGATCGACCGCGGCAGCAGCAGCGCCGACGCGCGCTCAAAGCCGCCCGGCCGGCGGCGCCGGAAGCGCATCGTTGCCGCGGCCCCGAGCGAGATGCCGACGACGTGCTCGAACACCGGCCGGTCGCGGTGCCAGCCGATCCCGGCGCCCGGGTCGTAGCGGATCAAGAGAGCCTGGACCAAGTCGTCCGGCGGCACACCGGCAAACCGGGCCGCCCTCTCGCGGGCCGGCAACAGCCACTGCGGGATTGGCTCGGCCGGGGTCAGGCTGGCGTCGTCGAAATCGTAGCTCCAGCCGTAATAGGCGGTCAGCCGTTTACCCAGCCATTGATGGAACCGGAACGGCGAGAGCTCCGTCGCGTCGATCGAGGCGATCAGCATCCGCTCCTCACCCGGAGTGACGATGGCGTCCGCCTGGGACAACCCGGCAGGACCGGGGGCCCCAAACAGGTCGGGCTCTCTAGCGATCAGGGACATTGGTCGGTGAACAGTTGCCGCGTAGCCCTATGTGGGAAGCAAGGCGGCCGATCTCGACCCGTTCACGGCGTCCGAAGGTCTTGCTTCCGCTTGCCCTTTCCGATTGGATGGAACGGGCGGCAGGAGGGCCAATGGACACGATTACGGAAGAGACGGGCGCCGAAGCAACGCGCCTACCGACGGACGTCGAAGCGCAGCCGCTGGTTCAGGCGGCGATCGCGTTGCGGCCGGTGCTCCGCCAGTACCACGACGAGATCGAGCGCGACCAGCGCATGCCGCCCACCCTGTTCGAGCAGCTGCGCGAAGCCGGCTTTTACAAGATGGTGATCCCGCGCTCGCTCGGCGGCTTCCAGGTCGACCCGCTGACCTATCTGCGCGTCGTCGAGGCTTTGGCCGAAGGCGTCGGCTCGGTCGGCTGGAACCTCGGCAACGGCGGGGTCGGCCAGCTGGTGACGCTCGGGCTGCCGGACGACGGCGTCGACGAAATCTACGGGAAGCGCGCCGACACGGTGATCGCCGGCACCGCAGTTCCGGGCGGCGGCCGGGCGGTGCCGGTCGCGGGCGGCTACCGCGTCAGCGGCCGCTGGCAGTTCGGCAGCGGCTGTCAGGAGGCCTCCTGGATGCTGGGGAGCTTCCAGGTGATCGGCGAGGACGGCGAGCCGCGCCGCCATCCGGACGGCGGCTCGCTCTATTGGCGCGGCGTGTTCGCGCGCTCCGAAGCGCAGATCGTGCCAGGTAGCTGGGACGTGGCCGGATTGCGCGGCACCGGCAGCTTTGACTGGACGGTCGAGGACGTGTTCCTGCCGGAGCGGCGCACGATGCCGCAAATCGGCATCCCGCTCGAAAACCAGTGGGCGCGCTGGCCGGGCGTCACCTACGCGCTGCCGGTGCAGTGCTGGGTCGGGCCACATCACAGCGCGGTCATCACCGGCATCGCGCGGGCCGGCCTCGACGCGCTGATCGAGCTTGCCGGCGGCAAGACGCCGCGCGGCCGGCCGGGCGGGTTGTTGTGCGAGAACCCGCAGGTTCAGGACGCGGTCGGGCGGGCGGATGCGATCCTGAACGCCGGGCGCGCCTACCGCAGCGCGATGATCGCCGAGCTGTGGGCGACGGTCGCTTCGGGTGAGGAGACGACGCTCGAGCAGCGCGCGCGCTGCCGGCTGGCCGCGATCTACGCCGCGGACAGCGCGCGCCAGGCGATGGATTTGGTGTACCGGCACGGCGGCAGCACGTCGTTCAAGCGCGAAAGCCGCCTCGCCGAGTGCTGGCGCGACCTGCACACCGTCGGCCAGACGGTGACGCTCGCACCGGAGTGGTATCCGATCGGCGGCCGCGTCTACCTCGGGATGGACCCGGGCCCGCGGATGCGCTGAGGCGCGGCGCGGCCGCTGCGGCCGCGCTCGTCAGCGGGTGGCGGGCCGGACCCTCGCCGCCGGATGGCTTGCCGGCAGGCGTGCGTGGCCGGCGCGAAACAGCTTTTCGCGCAGCGTGCCGGGCGCATAGTCGAGCTTGTAGACGCCGCGCCGCTGCAATTCCGGCACGACAAGGTCGACGATGTCGGTAAAGGTCTCCGGGGTTACCGCATAAGCGAGGTTAAAGCCGTCGACGTCGGTCTCCGCGACCCAGGCTTGGAGCTCGTCGGCAACCTCGGTGGGCGCGCCGACGAGGACCGGCCCGCGGCCGCCGATTGCCGCATGCCGGGCAATCTCGCGCACCGTCCAGCTGCGCTCCGGGTCGGCGATCGTGAAGGCCTCGAGCGCCGAGGTCATCGCCTGCCCGCCGTCGAACCGTACCGGCTCGTCGGGCGGCAGCGCCGAGAAATCGACCCCGGTCCAGCCCGACATCAGGGCGAGCGCGCCCTCCTCGCTGACATAATCCAAATAGTCGCCGAGCTTGTCGTGTGCGGCGTCATGCGTCGCCGCGGTAATGACAGTCAACATCGTGAAGATCAGGACCTGCGCCGGGTCGCGGCCGCACTCGGCGGCGCGGCGCCGGATATCGGCGACGATGTTTCCGACGATTTTCTTGGAAGGGCCGTTGATGAACACGCACTCCGCGTGCTGCGCCGCGAACTGCCGCCCGCGGCTTGAGGCGCCCGCCTGATACAACACCGGGGTGCGCTGCGGCGAAGGCTCGCACAGGTGGATCGCGTCGACCTGAAAATACGGGCCGTCATGCGTGATGCGGTGGATGCGCCCGGCATCGGCAAATCGGCGGCCGCCCCGGTCGCGCAAGACTGCACCCTCCTCCCAGCTCGCCTCCCAAAGCTTGTAGACCGCCTGCATGTAGTCTTCGGCGATCTCGTAGCGGGTATCGTGGCTCTCCTGTCTCGACCCGATGCCGCGCGCCGCGCTTTCGAGATAGCCGGTCACGATATTCCAGCCGACGCGGCCCCTGGTCAGGTGGTCCAGGGTCGACATCCGGCGAGCGAACACGTAGGGGTGCTCGTAGGTCAAGGCAGAGGTCACGCCAAAGCCGAGATCGCGGGTGACATAGGCCATCGCCGGGATCACCATCAGCGGGTCGTTGACCGGGACCTGCACCGCGTTTTCCAGCGCGGCGCGCGGCGAGTCCTGGTAGACATCGTAAATACCGAGCACGTCGGCCAGAAACACCGCGTCGAACTTGCCGCGCTCCAGGATGCCGGCGAGCTGCACCCAGTAGTCCAGCGTGTTGTAGGTGTCCGCCTGGTCGCGCGGATGGGTCCACAGCCCCGGCGACTGATGGCCTACGCAGTTCATGTCGAAGGCGTTCAGGCGGATTTCTTTTGGCATTGCGACAACCTGGATCGTCTCCGGGCTCAGCCGTCCCGATGGTTTTCGGGAGCGGCCCACGGCACCGTCGCCCACCCTACACGATGATAGACCTCCGCTCAGCCGCCCTTGGCGAGCGCCTGCGCCTTCCACAATTCCCAGGGCCGGCCAATCTGCGCGCTGTTGGTTTCGGCCGCGGCCTTGGCTTCCTCCCCGTTGAGAAAGGCGACCTGCCCTCCTCCGAGCCGCAGCGCCTCGCTTTCGAGCCGCGCGTTGACCTCGGTGTAGACGGCGCGGAACACCGCTTCCCGGACCGAGCCGCCGACAACCACGTTGCCGTGGCCGCGCATCAACGCCACCGGCATGCCCCCAAGGGCGCTTGCCAATGCGGCGCCTAGCGCCGGGTTGCGGATCAGCATGTCGGTCGCCGGGCCGCCGCTGTCGCGGATCTCGAAAACCGGCACCCCGGCGCCGAGAAACCCGCCGAGATGAAAGATCGGCCGCAATGCCACGCCGACGACACCGAACGGGATCACCGCCGGCGAGTGGCTGTGCACGACCGCCTGCACCTCCGGGCGCGCCTTGTAGATCTCCCCGTGGATAAAGCGCTCCAGGTAGCCGGTGCGGCCGCGCGCGTCGACGGCGTTGCTGTCGAGATCGAATTCCATGATATCGGCCGCAGTGACCAGCGCCGGCGCCATGCTTCGCGCCAACAAGAAGCGGCTTGGGTCCTTGTCGTGCCGGGCACTGACATGACCAAAGCCGTCGAGCACACCCTGGCCGGCGAGGACGCGATTGGCAGCGACGAGATCATCGATCAGTTCGGAATCCGCCGAACTTGCTGAAGGCGTCACCGGAGCACTCGCCGCAAGACCACACCGATGAGTTCGGTCACGAGATTTCTCAGCATCCTGCTCCTCCCGGCCTGATCACCTTGGTCGTTGCCCATGTTTAACAGATTGGAAGTCAAATTTCCGCTCGCGCGTAGAACCGCACGGCGTTGTCCCACAGCAGCTTGCGCTTGCGCTCGGCGTCCATTGCCCAGTCAGTTCCTGCAGCCGCGCCGATTTTGATGGTGGCTCTGCGTTCATG
>DATMLF010000060.1:0-15492 GCA_035570595.1 Allostellaceae bacterium | reverse complement strand
CGCGCGCGCGATCTCGACCTGGCGCTTGGCGATCAACGGCCGCGCGATCGAGGTGCCGAGCAGATAGGCGCCCTCGTAGAGCGCGTTGGCGCGGAACAGCGGAAAGACAAAGTCGCGGACGAACTCCTCGCGCAGATCGTCGACAAAGATCTCCGCCGCGCCGAGCAATTCGGCTTTCCGGCGCGCCGGCTCCAGCTCCTCGCCCTGGCCGAGGTCGGCGGTGAAGGTCACGACTTGGCAGCGATAAGTCTCCTGCAGCCAGCGCAGGATCACCGACGTATCGAGCCCGCCGGAATAAGCCAGCACCACCTTCTTGACCATATCAGCCATGACCCGTGCCCTCGCTGCGCCGATCGCGTGGCCCTAGTCGAAATTGGCGGCGGCGGCAACGGGTTCGGGTTGCACCGGGCGGACCCGGCGGTCGATAAAGGCGATCGCGGCTTCGAGGGCGCCGAACCGGGCGAGGTTTTCGTGGCTGGCCTCGGGTGAAAACCAGCCCTCCTTGGGCGCCGTCGCGGCGGCGAGCAGGGCGCGGCCGTGGCGCGCCGGCACAACCATGTCGCGCTCGCCGTGCAGGACCAGCAGCGGCGCCGTGACCCGGCCGACGCGGGACAACGAATCGAACCGGTCGCGCACCAGGAGCGCCGCCGGGACAAACGGGTAGTGGCGCTGGGCGGCGGCGGCGACGCTGGTATAGGGGGCTTCGAGGATAACGGCGGCGACCTTATGTCGCGCAGCCAAATAAACGGCGACGCCCGAGCCAAGCGACTCGCCCCACACCACGATCTCGGCCGGATCGATCCCCGCGTCCGCCAGAAAATCGAGCGCCGCCTCCCCGTCGGCGAACAGGCCGTCCTCGCAAGGCAGGCCCGGATTGCCGGCATAGCCGCGATATTCCGCCAGCAGCACGCCGTAGCCCTCGCGGGCAAAGCGCCGCAGCCGCTCGGCGCGATAGCCGACATGGCCGCCATTGCCGTGAAAATACGCAATCACCGGTCGCCCGGCGCGCGGCGGCAGGTACCACGAAAAGAGGGTCAGACCGTCTTCGGTCGTAAGCTCGATCTCGCGCACGCCCAAGACCGCGAGATCGGCCAACGCCGGCCGTATCGAACCCGGGTGATAAAGCAGCCGCCGTTGCAGAAAAAAGAGGCCAGCCACAATGCCGCCATAAGCAGCAACCGCATCCACGAAAATCGGGTAAAACACGAAACCGTCCTCAAACCGTAACAATTCACGGATGCGGCAACGCTATAGCGTCGCAGGGGTTGCCGGCGCATTGAAAAGCGTGCTCCAGCTTGCCGCTACGCCGGACGCTTCATGAACCCAGCTGCGCCGCACAAGGGACACTGTGCCGGGACTTGACCCACAGCTGCCCGGTTGAGCGAACCGGGTTGCAGGAGAGCCTAAAACCTCCACTCTCAGTCGTCGTCACCGGGCTCGTCCGTCCCGGTGATCCACGCCTTTTTCGGCTGGAACGCGGGTACGCGGATGACCGGAACAAGTCCGGTCATGACAACTGTGCTATTGAATACTCGGGCAAACTTGCATGCGGTCCCGGCCCGGACAGCCGTGGATCAAGTCCAGGCAAAGCGCACTTGAGAGCGGATGAAGGTCACGAATCCGTGATCACCGGGTTCCCACCCGCCATGCGGGGCCGGCAACGGTGCCTTAGTGCGCGACGAGGCGGCGTTCGACGGCGGCCGCCTTGATCGCCTTTTGCAATTTCTCGAAGGCGCGCACCTCGATCTGGCGCACCCGCTCGCGCGAGATCCCGTATTGCTGCGACAAGTCCTCGAGCGTCGTCGGGTTGTCGCGCAGCCGGCGCTCGGCGAGGATGTGGCGCTCGCGGTCGTTCAGATGCGTCATCGCCTTTTCGAGGAGGTCGCGGCGCAGCCCCAGCTCCTGCCGGTCGGCGAGCCGGGTTTCCTGGCTTTCGCTTTCGTCGACGAGCCAATCCTGCCATTCGCCCTCGCTGTCGCTGCGCAACGGCGCGTTCAGCGAATGGTCGGGGCTTGCCAGCCGCCGGTTCATGCTGACGACGTCGGCCTCCGGCACGTCGAGCTCGGTCGCGATCTTTTTCAGGTTCTCGGGCGACAGGTCGCCCTCTTCCATCGCCTGCAGCTGGCCCTTCAACTTGCGCAGGTTGAAGAACAGCTTTTTCTGCGCCGCGGTCGTGCCCATTTTGACGAGCGACCAGGAATGCAGGATGTATTCCTGGATCGCGGCCCTGATCCACCACATCGCATAGGTCGCCAGGCGAAATCCGCGGTCGGGATCGAACCGCTTGACCGCCTGCATCATCCCGACGTTGCCCTCCGAGATCAGCTCGGACAGCGGCAGCCCGTAGCCGCGGTAGCCCATCGCGATCTTGGCGACCAGCCGCAGATGGCTGGTGACGAGGCGGTGCGCGGCCTGCGGATCCTCATGCTCCTTCCAGCTTTTGGCGAGCATGTACTCCTCTTCCGGCTCCAGCATCGGAAACTTGCGGATCTCCTGGAGATACCGCGTCAGGTTTCCTTCTGAGGAGATGGAAGGGACCGAAAGAGTGGCCATTTTAGGTTCGTTGCTCCGATAGGTGACTTAGTCGTCGGTAAACGCTGTTGCGCGCGCTCTTATCCCGCCCCTCGGGACCGACGCGCATACCCTAGTAATATAGTAAGGTTTTGTCCAGTTTAAAACCGCTCTAAATCGGTAAACAGCTCGTGAAGGTCGGCTGGCAGCGGACTGTCGAACACCATCGGGCTGCCGTCGGCGGGATGGGCGAAGCCGAGCCGGCGGGCATGCAGCGCCTGGCGCGGAAAGGCCGCGGTTCGCGCGCCAAGCTCGCCGGACCGGGCGACCGCGCGCCCGGCGCGGGTGCCGTAGACCGGGTCGCCGATCAACGGGTGTCCGGCGTGCGCCAGGTGAACCCGGATCTGGTGGGTGCGACCGGTGGCGAGCCGGCACTCGACCAGAGCCGCCTCGGTCTTGAACACCCGCTCGACGCGGTACCTGGTCAATGCCGGGCGCCCCCGCGTTTCGCCGACAACCGCCATCTTTTTGCGGTTGACCGGGCTGCGGCCGATATTCCCGGCAATCTCGCCGACCGCCGGGCGCGGCACCCCCCAGACCAGGGCGGCGTAGGCGCGGTCGATCTCGCGCCGAGCAAAATCGCGCGACAGCGCGTGGTGCGCCATCTCGGTCTTGGCGACAACCATCAGCCCGCTGGTATCCTTGTCGAGGCGGTGGACGATGCCCGGGCGGCGCGATCCGCCGATGCCGGCAAGGCTGGCACCGCAATGCGCGATCAGCGCGTTGACGAGGGTGCCGTCGGGATTGCCGGGGGCGGGATGGACCACCAGGCCGGCGGGCTTGTCGATGACGATCAGATGTGCATCCTCAAAGCGGATGTCGAGCGCCAGCGGCTGCGCCGCGGGCGTCGCGTCCTCGACATCGGGGAAGACCACGACAAAGTTCTGGCCTGGCCGCACCCGTCGGGACGGATCACGCGCCGCGGCGCCGTCCTGCACGACCCGGCCCTCCGCGATCAGCCGCTTGAGCCGGGTGCGCGACAGCTGGGGAAACCGGCCGGCGAGCATGCGGTCGAGCCGCATCCCGCTTTCCTCGGGGCCGGCGCTGACCGCGGCCGCGGGCGCGCGGGCGCTCACCCGTGCCAAGCCCATCGGACGACGCCGTTGCGCGCGCTGACGATCTTCGTGGTGGCGATGGGCATCGTCCTCGTCGTTGGTTTCGGGGCGGTGGTCGCGGTCATCGCCGGCCGGATGTCGCGTGGCGCGCCCACGGCGAGCGCCGACCACCCGTTCCCGACCACGGCGGTCGAAATCCCGCGCGGCGCGTGGGTCGAAGCGATGACGACCGCGCCAAATCGCCTCATCCTCGACCTGGTCTTGCCTGATGGCGAGCGCCGGCTCGTCGTCCTCGATTTGGGGTCGGGCGCGCGCCTCGGCACCATCGAGTTGCGTCCGAAGCCATGACGCCCGAGGCCGGCCGGGCGATTGCCCGGCAGCACCGCCCCAATCTGATCGCGGACCGTATCCGATCCTGCCGAACTTCTCACCCGCTGTCGCCGTTCGCGCATGCGGAATTGAATGATCGGCGATTGCGTGCCTGTTTTTTCGACCTCCTGCGGCGCTCGTGCATGCGCTGAGCCGCGACCGATGCTGCCTCTCATGCGGATTGCCGAACGCCTCCGACGGGTGCGGACCACTTGCCGCGAGGCACGGCTTTTGGCGGTTTCCCGCACTGGGAAGCCGCCTTTTTGATGTTCAGCAACTTCGGGGGGACTGGGGCATGAGCAGGAAAGGCGGCGCTGCGCGACCCGAGCCGGCCGCGGCCGCTCCGACGCTCAGCGCTGGGGCCGGCGGGCGGCGGCAGCGCAACGGCTTTCGAACCTTGGGCCCGGTTCCCGATCTCGAACGCCACCTCGATTCCGATTGGTGGCGCACCCTCTTCAACGCGCTCTATCTCGAAACCGACGGCGACGTGTTTGAAAACGAGCGCAATACGACCGACGAGATCGACCTGTTGATCCGTAGCGCCGGGCTTGAGCTGGAGCACCGCATTCTCGATTTGTGCTGCGGGCAGGGGCGTCATTCGCTCGAATTGGCGCGTCGCGGATTTCGGCACGTGACCGGGCTCGACCGCTCGCGCTACCTGATCCGCCTCGCGCGCAAACGGGCGCGGCAGTGCGGCCTGCAGGTCTCGCTGCACGAGGGCGACGCCCGCAGTTTCCGGCTCGGCGACCATGAATATCACTGCGTTTGCATCCTCGGCAATTCGTTCGGCTATTTCGAGCGGCCGGAAGACGACCTCGCGGTTCTCGAAGCGGTCCGGCGGGCATTGGCGTGCGGTGGCAGGCTGGTCATGGACCTGATGGACGGCGATTGGATGCGCCGCCATTTCGAGCCGCGCTCGTGGGAGTGGATCGACCGCCACCATCTTGTCTGCCGCGAGCGCAGCCTCGCCGAGGATTGCGACCGGCTGATCAGCCGCGAGGTCGTCGTCGACGCGGAGCGCGGCGTCATCGCCGACCAGTTCTATGCCGAGCGGCTCTATTCGGAAGAGCGGCTAGAGGCGCTGCTGGCGGGCGCGGGCTTTGGCAACCTGCGGGTCCACCGCCCGCGGCCGCCCGATTCCGCGCGCAACCAGGATCTCGGCATGACGTCGCATCGGCTCTTTGTGACCTGCGAGGCGGCCCCACCGGTGCTCCTTGTGCCGCGACGCCTGGCATTGCCGACCTAGCCGCGGTTCACGCGATCGAGCGGGCTCGCGCGGCGCCCGCGACCTATCGGCCGCCGCGGCGCGCCCAGGTCAGCAGCCGGTCGAGAAACTCGCCGCCGGCGGCAAGCTGGGCGCGGCTGATGTGCTCGTTCGGCTGGTGCGCCACGTCGATCGAGCCGGGGCCGCAAATCACCGCCGGGATGCCGGCCATCTGAAACAGCCCGGCCTCGGTGGCGAACGCGATCGTCGTCGTCTCGTTGGCATGGGTCAGCCCGCGGGCCAGCGCTTCGGCCGGCGAGGCGGGGTCGGGCACGAGCGGCGGGACCAACGCTGCACTCTCGGTCTCGACCGCGGCATCGGGATGCACGGCGCGCAGGCGCGGCAGCAAATCCGCTTCGACAAACTTGTCGACCCGCTCCCGCAAGGCCGCGTCGTCATCGCCCGGGATCGCGCGAAATTCCCATTCGAAGACGCAGTCGCGGGCGATGATGTTGACCGCCGAGCCGCCCTCGATCCGCCCGATGTTGAAACTGGTGTAGGGCGGGTCGAAGCGGCTGTCCGGCCCGGCGGCGGCGCGGCGTTCGGCGGCGATCCGGCCGATCTCGCCGATGATTTCGGCGGCGGCGGCGATCGCGTTGACGCCATGCTTGGGCGCGCTCGAATGCGCCTCGTGCCCGGTGACCCGCGTGCGCAGGAATTGGATGCCTTTATGCGCATTGGCGACGCGCATCTCGGTCGGCTCGCCGATGATCGCGAGACGCGGCCGCGCCAGGCCTTGCGGCAACGCGCGGATCAGCGCCGGCACGCCGAGGCAGCCGACTTCCTCGTCATAGCTCAGCGCCAGATGCAGCGGGGTTTGGAGCGGCAGCGCCACCGCCTCGGGCACCAATGCCAATGCCAGCGCGATAAACCCCTTCATGTCGGCGGCGCCGCGGCCGTAAAGCCGGTCGTCGCGGGCCACAAGGCGGAACGGGTCGGTGTCCCAGGCCTGGCCCGCGACCGGCACGACATCGGTATGTCCCGACAGGATGACCCCGCCGCGCTCGGGCGGGCCGACCGTGGCGAACAGGTTGGCCTTGCCGCCGTCGGGGCTGCGGGTCAGCGTGCTCGCGATGCCTAAGCCGTCGAGATAGTCGGCAACCCAGTCGATCAGCGCGAGGTTCGAGTTTGCCGACACCGTGTCGAACCCGACCAGCCGTTCGAGGATCGCGACCGCGTCGAGGGCCATCGCGCTGAGCTATGCTCGCGAAGTTATGCCCGCCCGCCGGTCAGACGTTGTCGAGCTTGGCGGTGCCCGGCGTCCCGACCATCGCCAATACCTCGCGCCGGGTCGTCGGGTCGCTGCGGAACACGCCGAGCATGCGGCTTGTCACCATGGTCACGCCGGGCTTGTGCGTGCCGCGGGTCGTCATGCATTGGTGGGCCGCTTCGATGACGACGCCGACCCCCTTGGGCTGCAACACCTCGTCCAGGGTGTTGGCGATTTGCGAGGTCATCTTTTCCTGGATCTGCAGCCGCTTGGCATAGACGTCGACAAGCCGCGCCAGCTTTGAGATGCCGACGACCCGGTTGTTCGGCAGGTAGGCGACGTGGACCTTGCCGATGATCGGGGCGATGTGGTGCTCGCAATGCGACTCGAACCGGATGTCCTTCAGCATGACGATCTCGTCATAGCCCCCGGTCTCCTCAAAGGTGCGCTGCAGCAGCGCCACCGGGTCCTCGTCATAGCCGCTGAAAAACTCGCGAAAGGCGCGGACGACGCGGTCGGGGGTGCCGAGCAATCCTTCGCGCGACGGGTCGTCGCCGGCCCAGCGGATCAAGGTGCGCACCGCCTCCTCGGCGTCGGCACGGCTCGGCCGCGCCGGAGCGTCACCGCGGGCGAGCGGCTGGGGGACGGACAAGGACGGAGCAAAAGCACGCGGCATCGGTTTTTCTCGTTTTGGTTGACAGAGATTTGGCCGGCGGGCGCCGGCCGCCGGGCCTAGTTCAGCCGCACCGGCTGGTGCGGGCTGTCGAGCGAAAACGCCGGGATGCGCACCGAAAAGCTCTCGCCGGTGCGCGTTTCCATCTCGTAGCTGCCGACCATGATCCCGGACGGCGTCGGCAGCGGCGTGCCGCTCGTGTACTCAAAGCTTTCGCCCGGCCCGAGCACCGGCTGCTCGCCGACGACCCCGGGGCCGCGCACCTCCTGCACCTGGCCGCGGCCGTCGGTGATCTTCCAGTGGCGGCGGCGCAGCTGGACGGTTTCGTCGCCGCGGTTTTCGATGCGCACGTGGTAGGCCCACACGTAATGCCCTTCGGCGGGGGAGGATTGGTCCTCCAGGTAGAACGGCTTGACGGTGATGCTGATCGATCGCGTGGTTTCCGAGTACATGGCCGAGTGTCCTCGCTCTGCGGGCCGGCGCGCCGGCCGCCGGGGCGGCTGCCAAGGTCGGCGCGAACAATGTCGGGCGAGCGCCCACAACGTCAAGATCGCCAAAGGTCAAGATCGGCGGGGGGCCAACAGTTCCAGCACCCGCTCGTCGACGTCCCGCCCGCCAGCGGCGCCGATCGGCTGGATGCAGACATGGTCGGCGCCGGCGTCCCAATGCTCTTGGATGCGGGCGCGGACCGCGCGCTCGTCGCCCCAGCCGACGATCGCGTCGACAAACCGGTCGGCGCCGCCCCCGGCCATCTCGTCGTCGGAAAAGCCCTGCAGCCGCCATGCGTTGACGTAGTTCTCGAGCTGCAAATAGTGCGACAACGCGGCGCGCGCCGCCCGCCGCGCCGCCGCCTGGTCGGTTTCGAGCAACACCCAAACCTCGGGTGCCAGGATCTTGCCGGGGCCGAGGATCTCGCGGGCGCGCGCGGTGTGCGCCGGGGTCGTGTTGTAGGGGTGGGCACCGTCGGCAAGCTCGCCCGACAACGCCATCATCCGCGGGGCGAGTGCCGCGACCACGGTCGGCGGGGCCGCGCGCGGCGGCGGCGCCTGATAGGGCGCCTCGCGCATCGCTTGCAGGTAGGCGCGCATCGTCGCCACCGGCCGGCCGTAATTGTGGCCGCGCAGCCCCTCCACCATCGGCCGGTGCGACACCCCGACGCCGAGCAGAAAGCGCCCGTCCGACTGCTCGGCGAGTGCCCGCTGGCCGTTCGCCATCGCCATCGGGTCGCGCGCGTAGATGTTGGCGATGCCGGTCGCGACGACGAGCCGCTGCGTGTTGGCGAGGAGCCACGCGGAATGGACGAGCGCATTGCGCCCGCGGCTCTCGGGCAGCCACAGGGCGCCGTAGCCCCATTCCTCGACGCGCTTGGCAAACGCTGCACCCGCCGCGGCGCTCATCCGGTCCATCGGGACCCAAACCCCGAGCCTGCCCAACTCCATCGCCGACCTCCCGTGCCGATGCCAGGCTATAATTGTGGAACGCCCGCCGAGTGTGAATCGCGAACGCCGCCGCGTCCAGCCCGCTCCACCGCCCGCGGTGCGTCAGAGGCTCAGCGGCGGCAGCTCGACCCAGCGCCGCTCACGGTTGCTTTGGTGGCAGGCCTCGGCGAGCTGGACGCCCTTGGCGCCCTCGATCAGCGGCGACGGGAACGGGCCGTCCTCGGCGACATGGCGCAGGAACAATTCCCAGCCGGCGCGATAGCTCGAACGGAACGGCTCGATGTCGGGCATTTCCTGCCACTGCTCGTCGAACACCATCGCCTGCGGCCGCTCGGGGTCGAAAAACGGCTTTGGCGTCGCGATCAGCGGCTGGATGAAGCAGCGGTGCAGACCGCACACCGCCGAGCCGAGGCTGCCGTCGACCTGGACCTGCAGCAGGTCGTCGCGTTTGACGCGGCTTGCCCAGGACGAGCTGACCTGCGCCGGGATCCCGCCCGCGAGCTCGAACAGCGCGAACGCGTGGTCCTCGACATCGACCCCGTAGGGGTGGCCGCTCTCGTCGCGGCGGGTCGGGATTGCGGTCGTGCAATGGCACGACACCGAACGGATCGGGCCCAGCAGGCGGTCGAAGATGTAGCGCCAATGCGCGAACATGTCGAGGACGAGCCCGCCGCCGGCTTCCTTGCGGTAGTTCCAGCTCGGCCGCAGCGCCGGGTAATGCTCGCCGTCGAACACCCACCAGCCGAAATCGAGCCGCACCGACAGCACCCGCCCGAAAAAGCCGCTGTCGTAGAGCTTTTTCATCTTCCGCAGGCCGGGCAGAAACAATTTATCCTGGACGACCCCGTTCTTGAGCCCGGCGGCGTGCGCGCGGCGCGCCAGGTCGAGCGCCTCGCCCAAAGTCCCGGCGATCGGCTTTTCGAGATAGACGTGCTTGCCGGCGGCGATCGCCGCGGCGGCGCGTTGCGGCCGGCCGCCGGTCGCGGTCGCGTCGAAATAAATCGCGATGGCAGGGTCGCCGACGCACGCGTCGCGGTCGGTGCTCCATTTCAGCCCGCCCTGGGCCGCCGCCAATACCGTGAGCTTCTCCGGGTTGCGGCCGAGCAGCAGCGGCTGCGGCATCACCCGCTCGCCATTTCCCAGCACGAGGCCGCCCTCGCCGCGGATCGCCATCAGCGAGCGCAGATGCTGCGTCGTCCCCAACCGCCCCGTCGCCCCCTCGACGACAACCCCAATCGTGCGCGTGGTCATTTTGTCTCCGAACGAATATGGACTCTGGTTACTTGCCGAGGCAGAAGTCGCGGAAGATGATGTCAAGGAGGTCGTCGACATCGACGGCGCCGGTGATGTGGCCCAGGCTGCGCAGGGCGAGGCGGAGGTCTTCGGCGCGCAATTCCGGGAGGTCGGCGGCAAGGGCGCGGCCGAGCGCCGCTGCGGCGTCTTCGAGCGCCTGGCGGTGGCGAGCGCGGGTCAGGAGCGGCGCCTCGCTGCGGTAGGCTGCGGCGATGCGGGCGCCGAGCGCCTTCAGCAGCGCGTCGAGGCCGTCGCCGGTCAGCGCGCAGACCGGGAGTGCGGTCAACGGCCCTCCGCGATCGTCGTGGCCCGGCTTGTCCCGTGGGCCTTCAGCCCACCGACATGATCCGCGGGCATCCACGTCTTGATCGCCGTCCGCAGCGTCCGTCCCAGTCTCGCGGATGCCCGGATCAAGTCCGGGCATGACGATGTCCGGTCGCGGGCATCTCTCCCTCGGGGCTGACCCGGATAACTCGGCGGCGGCATGGACGCCGTCGGGATCGAGGGCGCTGAGAAGGTCGGTTTTGTTGGCGAGGAGGAGAGTGTCGGGGCCGGGCCAGGCCGCGGCACCGGCGGCATCGGCGGGGTGGCGCGCGTCGAAGACGAAGAGGCGGATTTCGGCGTCGGCGGCACGGCGGCGGGCCCGGCGCACTCCTTCCTGCTCGACCGGGTCGGTGCTGTCGCGCAGGCCCGCGGTGTCGGCGAGGACGACCGGGTAGCCGGCAAGGTCGATCGCGACCTCGACGATGTCGCGCGTCGTGCCGGGGTGGGGCGAGGTGATCGCCGCCTCGCGCCCGGCGATGCGGTTCAACAGGCTCGACTTGCCGGCGTTGGGCGGGCCGACGATCGCCACCGTGATGCCGTCGCGCAGCCGCTCGCCGCGCCGCCCGTCGGCGAGGTGCCGGCTGATTTCGCCGGCAAGCGCGCGGGTCTCGGCAACAATCGTGCCCTCGATTGTCGCCGGCAAATCCTCATCGGGGAAGTCGATCGCGGCTTCGAGATGGGCGAGGATACGGGTCAGGCGGTGCGCCCAGCCGCAGTAAAGCAGGCCGAGCTCGCCGTCGAGCTGGCGCAGCGCCTGGCGCCGTTGGGCCTCGGTCTCGGCGGCTGTCAGGTCGGCGATCGCCTCGGCCTGGGTCAGGTCGAGCTTGCCGTTCAGAAAGGCGCGGCGGGTGAACTCGCCGGGCTCGGCGAGCCGCAAACCGAGGCCCCGGAGCACATCCGTGACGGCGGACAACACGGCGCGGCTGCCGTGCAGGTGCAGCTCGGCGACATCCTCGCCGGTAAAGCTCGCCGGTGCGGGAAACCACAGAACGAGCGCGTCGTCGAGCGGATCGCGGGTCTCGGGGTCGGCGAGCCGCCGGCGGCGTACCGATCGGGGCGGCGGCAACTCGCCGGCGAGTGCTGTGACGGCGCGCGCCGCATCGGGGCCGGAGAGCCGCAAGACCGCGATGGCGGCACGCCCGGCCGCCGTCGCCGGGGCGAAGATGGTGTCCGCGCCCGCCAGCATTCCCTAGCACCCCTTGCCCGGACTTGATCCGGGCATCCGCGTCTCGGGGCGAGCCGGCGCGCTCATTGAAACGCGTGGATGGCCGGGTCAAGCCCGGCCACGGGGATAGAGTGGAAGGATCGAGATGATTCGAACGGAGCAGCCGCGATCAGTGCTTTGGCGGCAACTGGTCGGGCTGCAGCATCAGCCGCTCGACGCGGCCGCCCTCGACCAGATGCTTTTGCACGATCTCGTCGACGTCTTGGGTCGACTCGTAACGATACCACACCCCCTCCGGGTAGATGACCATGTTCGGACCGAACTCGCAGCGGTCGAGACAGCCCGCGGCGTTGACCCGGATATTCTCGACACCGGCCGCGCGCGCCTTCTCCCGCATGTAGCCGCGCACCTTCTCGACCCCTCCGGCGACTTCGGCGCGGGCCATGCAGCAGCCGCGGGGATGGCCCTCCGGCCGGACGTTGGTGCACATGAAGATATGGCGCGCGTAAAAGAGCGGCGGGTCGGCGGGTGCGTCAGCCATTGTTGTTTCTCCGCTGGTGGGGGACGGCGGAGCGAATGACGCAGACCGCCGTTCTGCGAGTAGAGTGGAAAACCTAAACCCTCACGGCGCGCAGGGCAATGCGCGGCGCCGCTCGCCACACCCGACAAATCCGCACGGCAGGAGCCGCCATGGACAAGAACCGCCTCGGCGAAGAGACGAGCCCCTACCTCCTCCAGCATCGCGACAACCCGGTCCACTGGCAGCCCTGGGGCGAGGCGACGTTGGCCGCCGCGAAGGCCGCCGACAAGCCGATCCTGTTGTCGATCGGCTACGCCGCGTGCCACTGGTGCCATGTGATGGCGCATGAAAGCTTCGAGGACCCGGCGATCGCGGCGCGGATGAACGAGCGGTTTGTCAACATCAAGGTCGACCGCGAGGAGCGGCCGGACCTCGACCAGGTCTACCAGCACGCGCTCGCCTTGATGGGCGAGCAGGGCGGCTGGCCGTTGACGATGTTCCTGACCCCCGACGGCGAGCCGTTCTGGGGCGGCACCTATTTCCCGCCCGATGCGCGCTGGGGGCGGCCGGGGTTCGGCCAGGTGCTCGAGGCGATCAGCGAGGCCTATGCGCAAAAGCGCGACGACGTCGCCAAGAACGTCGCGGTGCTGCGTGACGCGTTGCAGCGGCTGGCCGCGCCGCAGGCGGGCGGCGAGATTTCGCGGCCCCAGCTCGACCCGATCGCCGAGCGGCTGCTGCGCGAGACCGACCAGATCAACGGCGGCATCGGTACGGCACCCAAATTCCCGCAATCGGGGATCTTCGAGTTGTTGTGGCGGGCGTGGAAGCGCACCCGCCAGCCCCCCTATCGCGACGCTGTGCTGAAGGCGCTCGACGCGATGTGCCAGGGCGGCATCTACGACCATCTGGGCGGCGGGTTTGCGCGCTATTCGACCGATGCGCGCTGGCTCGCGCCGCATTTCGAGAAAATGCTGTACGACAACGCCGAGCTCGTCGACCTGTTGACTCTGGTCTGGCAGGAGACGCGAAACCCGCTCTACCGGCAGCGCGTCGCGGAGACGCTCGGCTGGGTGGCACGCGAGATGCGGGCGCCCGGCGGCGGGTTTGCCAGCAGCCTCGACGCCGACAGCGAGCACGTGGAAGGAAAATTCTACGTCTGGTCGGAGGCTGAAATCGACGCGGTGCTGGGCCCGCGCGCGGCCCTATTCAAGCGCTTTTACGACGTGACGCCGCAAGGGAATTGGGAAGGCCGCACCATTCTCAACCGCATCGCCACCCCGGACCTCGCCGACGCGGCGACCGAGCGCGAATTGGCGGAGTGCCGCGAATTGCTGCTGCAGGCCCGTGCCGCGCGGGTGCGGCCGGGGTGGGACGACAAGGTGCTGGCCGACTGGAACGGGCTGATGATCGCGGCGACGGCGAATGCCGGCGTCGTCTTCGAGCGGGCCGACTGGATCGCTGTGGCGCGCGCCGCCTTCGACTTTGTCCGCCGCGAGATGACCGCGCCGGACGGGCGGCTGTCGCACAGCTGGCGCGACGGCCGGGCGCGCCACCCGGCCACGGTCGACGACTACGCCAATCTCTGCCGCGCCGCATTGGCCTTGCACGAAGCCACGGGCGAGGACGACCTCGTCGCCCAGGCCCGAGAGTGGATCGCGGTGCTCGACGCGCATTACCGCGACCCGGCGGGCGGCGCCTATTTCTTCTCGGCCGACGACACGCCGGCCCTGATCGCGCGCGCCAAGACCGCGGCGGACGCCGCCACCCCCGCCGGCAACGGCACGCTTGTCGGCGTCATGGCGCGGCTCGCTCTGTTGACCGGCGACGAAGACTGCCGGCGCCGCGCCGAAGCCATTGTCGGCACCTTCTCGGGCGAGCTCGGGCGCAATTTCTTCCCGCTCGCGACGCTGCTGAACAACGCCGAGCTCTTGGCCGAGCCGGTGCAGGTCGTGATTCTCGGCGAGCCGGGCGACGTGGCGTTCGAGGGTCTGCGGCGGGCGGCCTACGCGGTCTCGCTGCCCAACCGCGTGATGCAGCCGCTGGGCGCCGGCCGCGACCTCCCGGCCAGCCACCCGGCGCACGGCAAGGGGCTCGTCGACGGCCATGCTGCTGCCTATGTGTGCGTCGGGCCGGTCTGCTCGCTACCATTAACCGATCCCGAAAAACTGGTCGCGCAGCTCGCCGACATTCGCTAATGTTCTTGCTATGTACTGACCTGGAGGTTTTCGCGATGTTGTCTGCCATGGCGATCGACAGCCCGGTCGGCCGGCTCACGATCTCGGCCACACCTTATGCGATCATTGCGATCGCCTGGACCGACGACCCGCAAGGCGAGCCGACCGCCTTACTCGCCGAGGCCCGCCGCCAGCTCGAGGCCTATTTCGAGCGCCGGCTGACCCGTTTCGACCTGCCTCTGCTGCCCGCCGGCTCGCCGTTCGAGCGGCGGGTATGGCACGGGATGCAGCAGATCCCGCACGGCCAGACGCGCACCTATGGAGAGCTGGCGATGGAAGTCGGCTCGGCCCCGCGGGCGATCGGCCGCGCCTGCGGCCACAACCCGATCCCGATCGTGATCCCGTGCCACCGCGTGCTGGCGCGCGCCGGGCTCGGCGGCTACAGCGGCGGGGCCGGTCTCGCGACCAAGCGCAGCCTCCTGGAACTGGAATGCCCCGAGCCGCAAGGTCTATTGTTGCCGCTCAATGCCGAGCAGCGGAGGGCCGCGGCTGCGACCGCGCATCCGATCTGAAAACCGGGAGGGAAACCGTCATGGTGCATGCAATCCGCTTCGAGAAGGCCGGCGGCCCCGAGGTGCTGTCGTGGCAGGACGTCGATGTCGGCAAGCCGGGACAGGGCCAGGTGCGGCTGCGCCACACCGCGGTTGGGCTCAACTACATCGACACCTATCAGCGCAGCGGGCTCTACTCGATGCCGATGCCGAGCGGGCTCGGGTCCGAGGCGGCCGGGGTCGTCGAGGACGTCGGGCCGGGGGTCAGCGGGCTCAAACCGGGCGACCGGGTGGCCTATGCCGGCGGGCCGATCGGCGCCTATGCCGAAGCACGGGTCATGCCGGCCGACCGCCTCGTGCCGGTGCCCGCCGGCATCACCGATGCCCAAGCCGCGGCGATGATGCTGAAGGGGATGACCGCGTGGTATCTCGTGCGCCGCACCCATCCGGTGAAACCCGGCGAGACGATCCTGATCCACGCCGCGGCCGGGGGCGTCGGGCTGATCGTGTGCCAATGGGCAAAGCATTTGGGCGCCACCGTCATCGGCACCGTCGGCGACGACGAGAAGGCGGCATTGGTGAAAAAACACGGTTGCGACTATCCGGTCGTCTACCGGCGCGAGGATTTCGTCGCCCGCGTCAATGACATCACCGACGGCAAAAAGCTGCCGGTCGTCTACGACTCGGTCGGCAAGGACACGTTTTACAAGTCGCTCGATTGCCTCGCACCACTCGGGCTGATGGCGTCGTTCGGGCAGTCCTCGGGGGCGATCGGCCCGGTCGACATCGGGATATTGGCGGCAAAGGGATCGCTGTTCCTGACCCGCCCGACCCTCAACACCTACACCGCGACGCGCGAGGATTTGCTCGCCGCGGCAGGCGAC
>DATMLF010000059.1:0-22931 GCA_035570595.1 Allostellaceae bacterium | reverse complement strand
TACTGGAATTTTTCGGCCGTGTCGGTGTCGTCCAGCCCGATATCGATCCGGTCGGGGGAGATCACGTAACCCGGCCGCATATGCCCGTAGACGACGTCTTCGAGCTGCAGGAAGGGATTGTTTGACGGCGGCGCGCCGCCGCGGTCAAAGCCGATGCCCATCAGGCTGAAGCTGGCGATCGCCTTTTCTTGATCGGACGGCGGCGTGCAGGTTTTGACGTTTGTACCGCATTCGACCCTGTCGATCCCGAAGACCTCGATCGGCACCGTCCTCGCAACCGCTCTCGGCCGCCCGTTCGTGTCGGAGGTCGCGATCGTTACCGGCGTCAGCCAGTAGTTTCCGACGATCTTGTAGCCGCTCGGGTAATATTCGCGGGTGCCCGGCTCCCCAGGGCCGATCGCCTGCGGCCCGATCGACCGCCGGTCGAGCACCAAGCCCGTCGAGCCGGTGTCGAGCTCGACCCCGGTGTGCAATCGCCCGCCGCCCACTGAAACGTCGACCGTAAAGCCGCGTTCGAGGGTGCGCATCGGATTACTGTAGGGTAGCGTGACATGGCCGGCGCCAGGCGGGCAGTCGTCCGGATCGAGCCGGTTCTTCGGGACGATCGACGTGCTGGCGCTGGCATCCCCGATCGTCGCGGTCAGGATCATCGGATTGGCGAAATAGCCGCCGTCGTAGGTGAAGGTCGCACCCGCGTCGCCGGACGACGTGATCCTCGCGCCGGCCGGGCGCAGCGGGCCGCCCCACGGCTGGTAAATGTCGAGGATGATCGGCTGTCTGCGGGAGGGAAGGATGGCCCGGCCGCGACGGTCGGTGACCGTGACCGAGATCGGGATGCGCTGCCTCTCGGTGCGGCCGCCGCGCGTGGCCGGGTTATCGAGGACGATGACGGTCGGCGAGATCGTCACCGTGGCGCTCGCGGTCGGATCGTCGGCCTGGGCCGCGACGCTGCCAGACACGGCGGCGATGACCGCGAGCCCCGGAACGACAAATGCTCGGATACGGATCGAAATTGGCGGGATCATCGGCGCACCTCCATCCCGCGGTTCTACTGAAACTTTCTTTGCGATCCGTTGACGCGCACCCCAGGGTTATGGCGCGACCCGCGTCTCGGCGGTTGCTCGGAGCCGCTCCGTCTCGGCCATGATCGCTCGCCTGTGCGACCTCGCCGGCCGGAGACGGCCCTTCGGCTGTTTTGCTTGCTCGAGCGTGGCGGGTCAGTAGGAAAACGCGTAAAGGCGGTTGTCGGCCGCGACGTAGAGCCGGCCGCCGGCGGGCAGCAGGTCCTGGAAATGATGCAGGCCGGTCATCGCGTCGCCGGGGCCGCCGCCGGCGAACAGCACCTCGCCGGTGTCGCCGCGAAAGCCGTGCAGCCGGTCGTCGCCCTCGGCGCCGAGGATCCAGACGATCGGGTTCGAATGGCCGTCGGTCGTCGTCACCACCGGCGAGCCGGCGCCCTCGAAGGCGCCGCACCACGCCGTCGCGAGCGCGGGCGGCCGCCCGCCGCGAATGTCGAGCACGCTCAGCGCGTCGCCGGCGCCGGCGACGGGGCAGTGTGTGCCTGGGCCTGCAAAGGCGACAAAGACGCCGTCTTGCGCCGGGAACGCCGCCGGCGCGGTGCGGATCGGCCGCGTCGAGACAGCCTCGTTGACGAGCGCCCCGCCGATCCCGCCGAAATTGGCGGCGTCGAGCAGATAGGCGTGCTGGTCCTTGCCGAGCGCCAGCACCAACGCCCGCGCGCCGCCCGCGCTCGGCACCGTCAAGGGCAATGGGTTCGTGCCGCCTAGGTCGGCGTCGCGCTCGTCGAGGGCATGCCAGTCGGCGGGCGCAAAGAAATCCTGCGGCCGGTCGCTGCGGGCGAGGGTGGGCGTCAGCCGGAACACCGCCTCGCCGTCGCTCCACTGGCGCGCGCCAAAGGTGTTGCCGGTCGCGAAGATCAGCGACCGCCCGTCGCTGGCGATGCCGCCCGGCGCCCAGATGCCGCCGCCGCGCGCCCGCGTCGCCCAGCTGACGAGGTCTGCCGGCCTGGCGAGGCCGACACCGACGACCCAGCCGCGATAGTCGCCGCAATCGCCGAAATGTCCGCCGTAGGGGACAAAGACCCGGTCGCCGAGAATGGTCAGGGCGCCGCGCTGGTTCTGGTCCGCGGCGTTGAACTTTTGCCCTCGCGCCGCGAGCGCGGCCGCTAAGTCGAGCGGCCAGCCCGGGCGGGTCGCGCCGTCCGTCAGCGCCAGCGCAAAGATCAGGTGATGCGCGCCGCCCGCCTCGGCGACCATCGCGTCGAGATAGAGGGTCTGCGAGCGCGGGTCGATGACCGGCGTCCCGGTGATGCCGAGCGGGTCGATGTTGCCGCAGGGCTGGGTCGCGAGCTGCGGCGGCCGCCCGAGCGCGCGGGTCCAAAGGATACGTCCGGTCCGCGCGTCGACCGCGTGCACGGTGTTGCTCTCGGTCGCGACGATCAGCTCGCCCGAAGTGGCCCCCGGCGGCTGCCAGTAGAGCGGCTGGGCGTAGAGATGCCCGGCAAAGCGCGGGTCGAAGCCCGGGTCGAGGCGGATCGCCCGCGCCCGCGCCCAGCTCAGCCCCGGCATGACAAAATTGCCGCTGCGGTCGAGGCTGCCGTGATAGGTCGTCACCGACTGCCCCCAGCAGGGTGCGGCAATCGTCAGCGCCAGCAGCAGAGCGGCGCCCAGCCGCAAAGGGAACAGCGCCTTCGCGTTGGCATTCATCGAAGAGCCCTCACAGCCTGCCCGCTAACGCCGTTGTCGGGTCATGGCTCCGCGACCTGGCATATGCGATTGCGACCGGCGCGGTAGCGACGGTGTACGACAGCCGTGGGCGACGCCAGGGTTGCGCATCGAACGAGGCGGGCTTATCTCCGGGCGCGACATTCAACCTGCGGCAAAGGCGCGTTGCAGCATGAAAATTCTGTCGGGCAGCCGCCCCAGGCGCGGCGCAATGTGGATTGCGGCGGCGCTGCTGGCTTTCGGCTCGGCGGGGCTCCCGGCGATGCCGGCGGTCGCCGGCTACGGTGCGATCGCCTGGGATCAGCAGAGCGGCAAGGCCGGCTGGATCTGGGATCAGCCGACCGCGCCCAAGGCCGCCGAGATGGCGCTGAGCAAATGCGGCGCCAGCGGCTGCAAGGTGATCATCCATACCGACCCGAAGCGATGCGCTGCGATCGCGACGATCCCGGACGGCAAGGCGGCCGGCGCCGCGGCGCGCGGCACCCAGGACGCGGCGCGTCTGGCGGCGTTGACGCAGTGCCAAAAGCGCAAGGCCGGCGACTGCGTCGTGCGCGCCAGCGCCTGCAACAAATAGCCGCGGCTAAACCAATAGCCTCGGCAAAACCGGGGCCGGCTCAATAAATCCAGGGGAGCAGGCGCGAGGTGCGGGCGCGGTAGGCGTCGTATTGCGCGCCGAACTGCGCCTTCAGCAGCCGCTCCTCGGCGTTGATCCGCGCCACGAGCGGCGGGACGAGGAGTGCCGCAAGCAGCAGCCCGACCCCCGAACGAAACGCCAGCGCCCAGCCGCAGGCGTTGACCAATAGCCCGAGATAGCTCGGGTGACGGATCACGCCGTAGACGCCGCGAGTGACGAGGGCGTGCCCGGGCTGAATCGCGACGAGCCCGCTGAACCGGTTGCCCAACACAAAGACCGGCCACAGCCGCAGCGCGCCGCCGGCGGCAAAGAGGACGACACCGAGCCAGCGGGCCGCGTTGCCGTCGATAGTCCAGAACCCGATGCGGTCGGTGTAGGCCGGCAGGTAAGCGGCCGCCAGCCCAAGCACGCCAAAAGCGACCAGCACCCAGCGGTTGGCGCGGTCCTCACGCTCGCCGGGGCTGACGTTGCCGCGGGTAAAGAGGGCAGCACCCGACATCGCGAGCAGCGCGATCGCGAGCGCGGTCAGCGCCGGATGGGAAAAGAAGCGCGCGATACCTCCCCAGCCGAGGACGGCGAGGCCGAGATAGGCGAGGGTCCCGACAAGGGTGATCGACGCCAGCCGCGGCGTGGTCACGGCAGCGCTTTTCGGGGCGCCGGCGCGGCGGCATCGCCGGGCGGCTGCTGCAATTCGAAAACCGGGTAACGCCGCGCCAGCTCGGCGAAGGCTTCGACCGGCGACCCCTTTGGCACCGGGAAAAAGCGCTGGACCTCGGCGGCGAACCGGTCGAGATAGGCCTTGAGCACCGGCGGGCGCTCGTCGGCGGGAAGCTCGCGGACGGCGTAGCGGCGCCGCCGCCCCGCGCGGGCGAGCACGACCTCGCCGGCTGTGCGAGCATTGCGCACCCAGTTGGTGTTGCCGCGGGCAGAGACGAGATAACGGCGCCCGCCGAGCTCGATCGCGTCCACCGGCAGCGATATCCTTCGGCCGGTGTTTCGCCCGCGGACCTCGAGAACGTAGAAATGGCCGCGCACGACGCCGATCCGAACGAGAACAACGAGGACGCGGCCAAACAGGCGTTCGACGGCGCCCGGCACCGGATGACTCTGCGCATTATCGGGCATTGCTCGCTCCTCTCTGCGCGGACCGGTCTTGATCGCCGGTCTTGATCGCCACCGGCGGCGATTATAAGAGCTTTGGTGAGCCGGGCGCAGCGCTGCCGAGGCCCGCGCTGGGAGACCTGCGATGTGCCGTAACATCAAGACCTTGCACAATTTCAAGCCGCCCGCCACGGAAGACGAAATCCGCGCGGCTTCCTTGCAGTTTGTCCGCAAGCTGAGCGGTTTCACGCGGCCTTCCAAGGCAAACCAGCTCGCGTTCGACCGAGCCATCAACAGCGTGGCCGATGCGGCGCACGAGCTGCTCCGGTCTCTCGTGACCAACGCGGCGCCGCGTGACCGCGCCGCCGAGGCGTTGCGGGCACAGGCCAGGTCGGCAGGCCGTTTTCGCGCGCCCGGCCCGGACGCCCCTGCCTGATGTGAATTACGGCGGGCGTGAAGCTCGCCAAAACCCGGTCGGCGCACCTTCTCCCGGTCACGCCGGCACCGGCCGGCGACCGGTCAGTAGGTTCTGTCGGTTTCTCTTACAGCGTCGGCCGGAAGGCTGTTTCTGCCGCCGCCCAGAGCGGCGTTAACAAACACCCGTTGCGAACCCTGTCGTATTGGATGGTTGCGCCACCCGCCGGTTATCCGCAAAGCGGGTTTTTCCGAGATACAATCTCGTTAAAATTGTCGATAAATTTTACAGCAAAATGAGAACCTTTCCTAGAGTTAACTATGTATTTATAACATTACGAAAGGTCTGGCGACGCTGGCATGGCGCTTGCTCTTTCATTCCCCGGATGGTTCCGCAATGAAAGACGCGCCCATGACACGGAAATTGCGATCGAACGAGCACTACCCATCGCGAACGCCGCTGATGTCGCTTGCCGGCGCTCCGCCGCGCCTCGTTTTCGCCGCCGCGCTCGTGGCGGTTACATTCGCCGCCGCAGGGTCGGCCAAGGCAACGCCGGTCGAGATCGAGTTCGGAGCCCTCTCGTCGACCCCTGGCGGGTGCACGCACAGCGGCAGCGACGAGGGCCTTGTCTGCGCCAACTCGCAAACCTTTACGGCCAACGGCAGCACGTTTACCGCAACCGGCTACAGCGACACGTTCAGGACGCCCTCGGCGCTGACCTTGAAACCGTTGACCGGAAGCCCGCTCGGCCCCCCGTTCAACGCCCTCGACGAGAGCGGCCTTGGCGAGAACGGCAGGGGTCCGGGACACTCGTGCACCGACATCTCCAGTCCGGCCGACTGCGAGATCGGTCAGGGTGCCGCGGTCACGGTCACCAGCAACAACCCGATGACCGACGTGGTCATCGGCTCGGCTCAATCGGGCGAGACCGCGGCGATCTACATCGATA
Source organism: Allostellaceae bacterium (assembly GCA_035570595.1). Taxonomy (GTDB): domain Bacteria; phylum Pseudomonadota; class Alphaproteobacteria; order ATCC43930; family CGMCC-115725; genus AP-15. Next base: position 17,088 of record DATMLF010000059.1, on the reverse strand, counting down.
GCGGACATGGCCTGAGCTTATTCACGACGGTGACCGGTGGCTCTTGCACCGAATTCGACGGCGACGCCGCGACGTGTGTGGTCTCCGGGTTTTCGACCGACGAGATCGGGGTGGTCGGACTGCACAATTCAGATCGCCGCGACTCGACCTCGGACACTGTGATCGTCGCGGTGTCGCAGCCGGTAGCGGGGGTGCCGGAGCCGACGAGCCTCGCCGTGCTCGGCGCCGGGCTGTTCGGCTTTGGTCTCGCGCGCCGGCGGCGGTCGCGCGGCGGGGCCCGCTGAAGGGCCGCGAAGAACTGCACCGGCATTATTCGCCGGTGCAGCCGCGGGCGCCGGCTCGGTCAGTCGGCCTCGCGGGCGGCGAGCGCCGGCGCCGCGTCGGGCTCGAGATCGGCCTCGGGGTCGCCGTCGAGAACGGCGTCGAGCCGGCGGTCGTCGAGCTCGCCCATCCAGCGCGCGATCACCACGGTCGCGAAGATGTTGCTGAACAGATTGGTGACGGCGCGGATCTCGGACATGAACCGCTCGACCCCGAGCAGCAGGGCGAGGCCGCCGACCGGCAGAATCCCGAGCGCCGGCATCGTCGCGGCGAGCGCCACAAAACCGGCGCCGGCGACGCCCGCTGCGCCCTTCGAGGTGAACAGCATGACGAACAGCATCGTCAGCTGCTGGCCGAAACTCAGATGGATGTCGGTCGCCTGGGCGATGAACAGCACCGCCATCGTCATGTAAATCGCCGTGCCGTCGGTGTTGAACGAAAAGCCGGTCGGCAGAACCAGCCCGACCACCTCCTGCGAGCACCCCATCCGCTCGAGCTTGACGATCGCCCGCGGGATCATCGCCTCGCCCGAGGTGGCGCTGAACGCGATCAGCAGCTCGTCCCTGAAATAGCGCACGATCTTCCACACCCGCAGCTCGAAAAGCCGCGCGATAAGCCCGAACACGACCAGCACGAAGAGGATCGAGGTCACATAGACGCTGAGCAGGAGCCAGCCGAGGCTGGTCAGCGCATGAAAGCCGAACTTGCCGACGGTGAACGCCATCGCGCCAAAGGCGGCAAGCGGCGCCACGTACATGACGATCCGCACGATCCCGAACAACGCGTGGGTGAAATCGTCGATCAGCGACACCAGCCGCTCGGCGCGCGGCCCCATCTGGATCAGCGCAAAGCCGAACAGCACCCCGATCACCAGCACGGGGAGGATCTCGCCTTCGGCAAGCGCGCCCACGACGTTGTGCGGGATCATCTTCATCAACAGCTCGACGACCGTCAGCGACTTGGCGCCGGCGACGTAGCCCGCGACCGGTTTGCTGTCGAGCGAGGCCGGGTTGATGTGCAGGCCGGCTCCCGGCTGCAAAAGGTTACCGACGAGCAGGCCGATAAACAGCGCCAGAGTCGAGACGACCTCGAAATAAATGATCGCGCGCACGCCGACCGCGCCAACGCGGCGCAGGTCGCCCATCTTGGCGATGCCGACCGCGACCGTGGCAAAGATGACGAGCGGCACGACGGCGCGGATCAGCATGATGAACCCGTCGCTGAACGGCTTCATCTTGACCGCGAGGTTGGGGAAAAAATGGCCGAGCAAGATGCCGACCGCGATCGCGATCAGGAGTTGCACGTAAAGCCGGCGCAATGGCGCGCCGCCGGGTTTTGCCCCGGATGGAATGGACCGGCGGCCCATCGCTGTCGTGTTCGCCATCCTGCCCCCCTTCCGCGGCTCGCCTTTCGCGCTCAGCCGCCGTCACTGGTCGAGCCACACATCCGTAAGGTCCTGTCCGATGAAATGGCTCGGCGTGATATACCAGCCCTTGAGCTTCGAGGAGGTCACGACGATGCGGTTCCACCACAAGAGCGGCACCGTGTCGGCCTCGGTCAGCGCATGCTGTTCAAAGGCGTGGACGATCTTGGCGCGCTGTTGCGGGTCGGTAGTGACCGCCTGGCCGATATAGAGCGCGTCGAGAAACCGGTCGGTCGACCCGGCGTTGTTGACCGGCGACAGGTCGCGCGAGACGTATTTTGTCAGCTGGATCGTCGGGTCGTCGTAATAGTCGCCGGAAAAATCGAGCGCCGCGTCGAAGTTGCCGGCGTCGACCTGCTTTTGCCAATCGAAAATCCCGAGCTTTTGCTCGGTGGCCGCAACGCCGATCTGCCGCCAGCTGTCGACCAGCAGGTCGGCGCCGGCATAATGCGGCATCGGAATGTCGCGGACCAGCAGGGTCAGCTTCAGGTCGCGCACGCCGGCGGCGGCGAGCAGCGCCCGCGCCTCGGCGCGCGACGCGGCGATGTCGCGGCTGAAACCGGGCAGCTCGACCAGCTCCGCCTCCGGGGTCGCCATGCTCGAGCCCGGCCGCATCAGCCCGCCGACGTATTTCAAAAACGTCGTCTGCTGCAATTTCGCGGCGGCTCCCCAGCGGTCGATGGCGAGCGACAGCGCGCGCCGCACGCGCGCGTCGTTGAACGGCGGCCGCTTGACGTTGAACACGACCAAGAGATTCGACAGCCACGGGCTCTCGCTGACCGTGACGCGGTCGCCGAGAGCGGCCACCAGCTCGTCGCGCTGCGGCGGCGTCACGCCGCGAAACTCCGCGGCGATCTTGCCGCTCTTGTAGGCGGGCATGACCGCCGCGCCGGTCATGAAATCCGCCTGGAACCCGTCGAGGTAAGGCTTCCCCGGCAGGAAGTATTTGTCCCAGCGCTTACCCCGCCAATATTTTCCTTTGGCGTGCTCGACAAAGACAAAGGCGCCGGTTCCGAGCACATGAGTTTTGGGGAACTGCGGGTCGGCGGCAAGCTTGGCGGCGCTGTAGATGCAATTCCACGGCGAGGCGAAATTGGCCAGCATCGCCGCTTCCGGCCATTGCAGGTGAAAGACGAGGGTCAGCGCGTCGGGCGTGTCGATCGCGGAAATCGCGCCGTAATCGACGCGCCGCGCCGAGACCACCCCAGGCGGCGGCCGGATCAGCCGCTCGTAGCTTGCCTTCACGTCGGCCGCGGTCAGCGGCGAGCCGTCGTGAAACAAGACGTTCGGCCGCAGCTTGAAGGTGTAGGTCATCCGGTCGGGTGACACGGTCCAGGATTGCGCCAGATCGCCGATGATCTGCGGGTAGTTGGCCGCGTTGAACTTGAGCAGGGTCGAGTAGTGCGGCGCCACCGGATGCAAAAAGGCGAAGGACGTGTTGGAATAGCAGTCGTAGTCTTTGGGCTCCACGGTGACCGCGAACTCGAGGACGCCGCCGCGCCGCGGCGTCGGCTGCTGCGCATGCGCGCCGCCGCCAGACAATGCCAAGAGGGCGAGGAGGCCCGCGAACGCGCTTGCGAGCCTGCGACCCGGGGTTCGCCCGCGCGCCCGCGACGGGTCTGAGCGACCAATCGGCACCTGGAGGGTCCAGCTCGTCAGGGCAGCGGCGGCTGCGCGCCGGGCGCTAATGGACCTGGCCTTTCTCCCAGCGCTCGAACTGGGTGAACAAATCATCCTTTTGCTGCTGGGTCAGCGGGGCGCCGCCGGTCGCCTGCTGCCGCTCCTCGACAAAGCGGGCAAAGATCGCCTTCAGCGCATCTTCGGTCGGGGCGCCGGCACTCGGCGCATTGCGCTGGAGCCAGTCCGCAGCTGGCGGGAACCGCCGCCAACCCGGCAGGTCGGCGGCGAGGTTGACCTCGGTCCATTTCGGCTGATGCCCGGGCGCCAGCAGCGACTGAAAGCCGGTGAAGAAGGCGTCGACAAAGTTGACGACATTGCGGTAGCGGTCCGAATCCGGCTGCAGGTTGGCGACGGTCAGCACCGTCGCGACCGCGACCGTGTCGACCGGCTGGTTGTACTGGATCAATGCCGGGTAGTCGTCCGCGGTCAGCCGTGTCGGCGCATAGGCGGCGGTGACCGTCGGATTGAGCGGGATCGGGAGAAAATGCAGGTTGTTCTCGCCGATCAGCCCGCGAAAGATCGGGGCCGGCTTGCCGGCGACAAACGCGACGGCCGCGATCTCGCCGCGCCGCAGTTTATCGAGCGCCACGCCCTGGTCGTCGTTGGTCGCCACGATCGGGATGTTGAGCAGCCCGAACAGGCGCGCCGCGGTGACCTCGGTGCCGCCGCCGCGCAGGTCGACATTGACCTTTTGGTTGGCGAGGCCGGCGACGGTCTTGATGTCGCTGCGTGCCAGCAGATGAAATTCCTCGTTGTAGAGCTTGGCGATATAGGTGATGCGGTATTCGAGACCGGGAAACAGGTTTTGCTGGCGCGCGTAGTTGAGCACGTCGTCCTGCACGATCGCCAGGTCGATTCCGTGCAACAGATCGAGGTCGGTGATGTTGGTCACCCCGCCTTTGCCGACAACCGGCAGCACCCGCCGGGTGGCGCCGTCGTCGATGACATTGGCGAGATCCTCGGCGATCTGCACCGATATGCCGCTGGCGCGGCCGGTTTCGAGCTCGACGACGCCGCGGTTGACCGCCGCCTGCGGCGACGGTGTCGCGGCATAGCGCGCCGCCTCGGCCGCGACGGCGCAGCAAGTCAGCGCGAAGACGAAGGCAGCCGCGAGGATGATTTTGAGGTGCGCCATCTGGACAGGTCTCGAAACTTTATGGTGCAGTTGTCAGGACTTTTATGGTGACGTTATCAGGCGAGGACGCAAGGACCGGGTTGCGGCGGACCATCGGCGCCGCCGGGCGGCTGTGACGAGCGTGATGTCGGGAGGCGAGGCGAGCGGCCGGCAACAGCTGCCGTCGAGCGTCCCCGGCACGCGCTTGGCAAACCCAAATCGTTTGCCCAGCATGGCGCTTCTCCCATTGGTTTTGCATTGTTGCGGAAGATCGACTTTTGGCCAAGGATACGGAGGTAGAAGCGTCATTTCTCCGTCAACGTCTTGGCGGCGTCAAGACGGCGTAGTGCCGCATTAAAAACAAGCCAATTTTTATCAGTCGGATTGGTTAACGTTTGTCGGCGCTTTGTTTGGCCGCGCCATTGTCTCGTTTCGTGCCGGCTTGTAGAAAATCAACGCGGGTTGCAAGGCGCGCGCCATATCCTCGGAAATATAAGGCACCGCGGCCCTGCCGAGCCGCGGCATCTTTCGCCTCCATTGCCGCCGGTCCCACCCGACACCTGCTCCCGCGCTGCGGAAGGGAAAACCTCGCGCAATCCCGACGGCCCATCAGTCAAAGAGCGGGCGGGACGGGGGCTGGGGAACTCCGGCCGCGGGCGGGGGGTGACCGCTACGGCAGCGGGGTTGTGTCGAGCAACTGGTTGATTGTGTTGCCAAGGTCGTCGAACGTCGGCGCGGTGTTCGGCGGGCAGTCGCGGGTGTTGATCACGTAAGCCCAGTCGACCCCGTCGCCGCGCGACCACGCCAGGGTCGAGGAGCCGGGCGTGCTGCCCGAGCGAGCCGAGTTCGGCGCCCGCCCGCCATTGCCCCAGACCGCATGCGTGTGGATGAACTGGGTTAGCGCCGTCGCCGAGGCCGAGGTCCCGGCGCAGGCTGCCGCCACTTCCTTGACCTGGCCGTCGCCACCAAAGATCGCCGGGGTCAAGAGCGGCGAGGCCGGGTCGAGAGCCGACAGCCCGAGCCCCTGGTCCTCGATCATCGCCTCGGCCGGCGGCTGCTGGTTCGCGGCGGTCGGCCGTATCTCGACTTCGTTGATCCCAGCCGGCAACAGCACCGCCGCGCGCACGTATTGGAAATAATCGGTGCCGGTCACCTTCTCGACCACCGCGCTCGCCAGCAGGTATCCGAAATTCGAATACTTGGTGTTGCTCCCCGGCGCGAAGTCGAGCGGCCGAGCGTACATGTATCGGCACACGTCGAGCTTGTCGACCTGGTGGCCGAGATGCTCGTCGAGAGCGATCTGGCGCATCGCGTAGGTCGGGTCGAAGCCCGAACCGGTCGCGCTGTCGTCGTAGCCGCCCTGGTGGTCGAGCAATTGCTGGACCGTAATCGTGTCGCTGCGCGGGTCGGCGGCGTGCACAAAGCCGAGCAGCGGATAAACCTTGGTCGAAGGCTGCAGCTGGTGCGCGTCGTAAAGCGCCTGCACCGCCGCCTCCAGAAACATCTTGCTGCAACTCGCCAGCAAGAACCGGTCGGAGGGCTGGGTGACGCGATAGCCCGGCTCGGCCCAGGTGTAGGCGCGGGCGAGCTTGGTGACCCCGTTCTTGGCGAGCGTCAGCTGGGCGGCACGCACCGCGTTCGCCTGCATAAAGCTCTGCATCGCGTGGTCGAAGCCGGCAAGCAACGGCACCGCCGCCCCGGTCGCGGTCCACTGGCGCGCCAGCGGGATGTCGCGCTGGGCAAAGACCGCGGCATAACGCGTCGCCGCACCCGAGCCGCCGCCCTGCACCGAAATCGGGTAGAACCCATTGGCGACCTCTTGGTCGAACACCGCCTGGTATTCTTCCGAGGTCATGTTGTGCCGCGCCAGCCACGGCCCGACCATGTCGTCCTTGAACAGCGAGCAATAGGTCTGGTCGCCCGAGACCGCGACCTCGGTCGGGCGGTAGAACGGGTTGGAGGTCTCGGCATTGAACGCTGTCTGGTAGGAATCGGCGGTGTCGGAATAGTGGACGTGCCATTTGGTGTAGCCGGGGTTGGCGTGCCACACGCCGATGTAGCGGCGGTCGCCGGCGGCGCCGTAGATAGCCATCGAGCGCAGCGCCATCTTGCCGTTGCGCGCCGCCAGGTTCTGGTTCTGGAACGTCCCGGCGTTCGCCTCGGGTCCGGCGGTCATGCCGTGGCGCGCGAACCATGGCCCGCTGACCCCTTGCTCGAACACCGCGGCGAAGACCGCGCTGCCAACCGGGCCGGTCGCCGACACCAGCACCGGCACAAAGCCGCGCGCGGTCTGGGTATTGAAAAAAGCTTGGTAGCCGGCGGCGTCGACGCCGTGCACCGCAACCCAGGCCGGCCCGGTGCGCTCGACCCAGACCGCGGCATATTGCGCCCCGCCCGGGTCGCCGTAGACGCTCAGCGAGATCATCCGGTAGCCCTGGCCGGAAAGACGGTCGACGTTGGCCTGGTGCTGGGCGGCGCTGACGCCGTGGTAGGCCTGGAACATGTGATCCTCCTGACGGGCATCCCCGCGGGGTGCAGGTCTGCTCGCAAAAGGATATGTTATGCTACTTTACTTATGTGTGAGGCGGTTCACACACACGAAAACCCTCGCGGGCGGCGTCGTCGAGCCGGGATCGCGGCTCAGCGATGGGCGGCGCGGCAGGCCGGGCACAGCCCGCGCGCCTCGATGACCTGCCGCGCCACGGCAAACCCGCGGTCCTCGCCGAGGCGGCGCAGGCTCGCGACGATCGCGTCGTCCTGGATCTCGGCGGTGGCCCCGCAATCGTCGCAGATCATGAACTGGCTCTCGTGCGGGTGCTCGACGTCGTCGCACGCGACAAACGCGCTGACGCTCTCGATCTTGTGGATCAGCTTGTGAGCCAACAAAAAGTCGAGCGCGCGATAGACGGTCGGCGGCCCGAGCTTGCCACGCTCGCCGTGCAACGCGGCGAGCAGCGCGTAGGCGCCAATCGGCTGGTCGGCGCCCAGGATCAGCTCGAGGACCCGCCGCCGCACCGGCGTCAGCCGCCCGCCGTGCGCCGCGCACAGCCGTTGCGCCCGCCCCAGCGCACGCTCGATGTCCTGCGGTCCCACGATCGTCGGCACCCCATCCGGCAATGACCGGCGCTCCGATCGTACAGCGCCACCGTGCACCGCTGCAACCGTGAGGCGCAACCAGCGGCTCGGTAGACAAGCCCCGGCCCCCGCTCTAGGGTTAGGTTTGGGATTTTTGGCACGGTGCCTGCGGGACGACCGGCAATGCTGCCAAATCGGTTGACGCTGCCAAATCGGTTGAGGCTCGGGTCCATCGCCGCATGGCTCGGCGTGACCGCGCTCGCTCTGAACGCCCTCGTGCCGGTTCACCTTGCCTTTGACCTCGCCCATGCGCTGGCCCCCAACCACCATCGCGAAGACGCCGCCGCCGACCGCGATTTTGTCCGCTGCCTGCTGACGCTCGTCATCGGCCATCACGACGAGGACGAGGGCCAATCCCCCTCGCATAACGGACACCACCACACCGAGTGCGCGGTGTGCGGCGCGGTCGGCACGCTCGCCGGCTTTGCGCCGGCCCCGGCCGTGCTCCTGGCGGTTCCGGTCGACAGCTACGTCACGGCGGTCCCGCCGCCGGTCGTCGAGGTGCCGCACGCCCTCGCTCCCGCCGCCTACCGCTCGCGCGCGCCACCCGTCGCCTAGGTTCGCCGATCATTCATCCGAACCCGCCCGGCGCTGTTCGCGCGTCGCGGCGACGCGCGACTGACCGTGGAGCACGATTTCGATGCGACGCAAATTTTGCCGTGGCCTCTCGGCCGCGGCGGTGATGGCGCTCCTTCCGGGCGCCGAGGCATTGGCGCACGGCTTTGCCGGCGACCGATTTTTTCCCGCCACGATCCTGACCGACGATCCGTTTGTCGCCGACGAAGCCTCGCTGCCGACCGTCGTCCTCAACCCGACCCAAAGCGACGGCTCGCGCGCGTTGGACCTCGGCAGCGATCTGTCGATGCTGATCACGCCGAGCTGGGACTTCACGCTGAGCAGCCAATGGCAGCATCTGCGCACGCCCGGTATGCCGACCGTCACCGGCTGGGGGGGCCTCACCACCGGAACGCAATACCAGCTGTTCATCAACGCGCCGCACGAGGCGATGGCGCTCGCGGCACTCGACGTGACCTGGGCCAACACCGGCAACCTGTCGGTCGGCGCCCCCGACTTCACGACCGTGTCGCCGACCTTCGATTTTGGCAAAGGCTTTGGCGATCTGCCCGATTCGCTGCCGTGGCTGCGCCCGTTTGCGCTGACCGGCAATCTTAGCCTCAACCTTCCGACCAAGACCGAAAGCATGGGGCTGCTCAACCCCGACAGTGTCTTTTACGGCTTCGCGATCGAATACAGCATCCCCTATCTGCAGGACGAAGTCCGCGACATCGGCTTGGGGCCGCCGTTCAACCGAATGATTCCGCTCGTCGAGTTCGCGCTGACCTCACCGTTCAACCGCGGCTACAGCGGGACGACGACCGGCACGGTGCAACCCGGCGTTATCTGGGCCGGGCAGTATTTCCAGGTCGGCGCTGAGATGATCATCCCGACCAACAGCCTGTCTGGGCACGGGATCGGCGGGGTCGTGCAACTGCATTTCTACCTCGACGACCTGTTCCCGAACAGCATCGGCCGGCCGATCTCGCAATGGTGAACCGGCGGATCATTGCGGGCGCGCCGGTCTTCGCCGTCGCGCTCGCCCTGACGGCGCATGGCGCGCTCGCGCACGCCTTTCTCGACCACGCGAGCCCGGCTGTCGGCAGCTCGGTGCCGAGCCCGCCCGCGGCGGTGAAGATGTGGTTCACCCAGCAGCTCGAGCCGGCCTTCACCACCGCGACGGTCACCGACCAGTCGGGCAACAGCGTCGACAGCGCCGTCGCCCGGGTCGACCCGCAAGACCCGACCGAGCTGCAGGTGCCGCTAAAGCCGCTGCCGCCCGGCACGTACACCGTCGCGTGGCACGCCCTCTCGGTCGACACTCATACGACGCAAGGCCACTTCACCTTCGCGGTCGGCGGCCGATGAGCGCGCGGCTTGGCAAGACAACCGGGCGCGCGGCGTGATGGAAGACTTTCTGATCGCGGCGCGGGCTGTCCACTACGCCTCGACGATATCGCTCGGCGGGGTCTTCGCCTTTCTGTGCTTTGTCTCCGGACCCGAGCCGCCGCCGCGGCTTGGCCGGCGACTTTTGCTGCTCGCCTGGGCGAGCCTCGGGCTGGCGCTCGTGTCGGGCGGCGCGTGGCTAGTGTTTGTTGCGGCGCAAATGAGCGGCGAGCCGCTCGTCGAGACCCTGGGGCAGGGGGTCGTCGCAACCGTGCTGAGCAGCACCCGCTTTGGCCAAGTCTGGGGTTTGCGGCTGACCCTCGCCGTGGCGCTCGCAATCTTGCTGCTGGCGCCGCGGGGCTGGCGCGGGTGGCTGTGGCGCTGGGCCGGGCTCGCACTCGGCGCCGGCGTGCTGGCGATGCTCGCCTGGGGCGGGCATGGCGGCGCCACCCCGGGGGCGCCGGGCGACCTGCACCTGGCGGCCGACATGCTCCATCTGCTGGCCGCCGGCGCCTGGGTCGGGTCGCTCGTCCCGCTGGCACTGCTGTTGGCCGAGACCCGCCATGGCAGCGGCGATCCGGCCGTGGCGGCCCGCCCGCCGGTCGTGCGATTTTCGATCCTGGCGGCGGTCAGCGTCACGCTCCTGTTTGCCGGGGGGCTCGTCAACACCTGGTTTCTCGCCGGCAGCGTGCCGGCGTTGATCGGCACCGAGTATGGCCGGCTGCTGCTCGCCAAGATCGCGGTCTTTGTGGCGATGGTGACCTTCGGCGCGGTCAACCTGCTGCGCATGACGCCGCGTCTCGCGCCGGCCGCGGGCGCGCGCCGGTCGCCGACCGTGGCGGCGCTCGGCCATTTGCAGCGCAATGCGCTGGTCGAAGCGGGGCTCGGGCTGTGCGTTCTCGGCATTGTTGCCGTGCTCGGCATCCTGCCGCCGGGTCTGCACACCGAGCCCGGCTGGCCGCTGCCGTTCCGTCTCGAATGGGCGGCGCTGAGCGCGCCGTCGCGGGTGCTTCTAGCGATTGTCGCGGCATTCTCCGCGGTTCTCGCCGCCGCCCTCGTGGCGACGGCCGCCGCCGGGCGTTATCGCGCCGCCGCCGCGGCATCGGCCGGGCTCGCGGTGTGCCTCGTCGCCGGCTGGCTCGCGGTACGGGCCGCGATCGAGCCCGCCTATCCGACAACGTTTTTCGCCCCGGCGGAGCCTTACGCCGCCCCATCAGTGGCGCGCGGCGCGCGGCTCTACGCCGAAAACTGCGCGCTCTGCCACGGCGCCGGCGGCCGCGGCGACGGCCCGGCCGCCGCCGCGCTGACGGTTCGCCCAGCCGACCTAACCGCGCCGCATCTCTTCGCGCACCCCGAGGGCGACCTGTTCTGGTGGGTCAGCCACGGCAAAGGAGGCGTGATGCCGGGGTTCGCCGGGGTGCTGCGCCCGGCCGACCGGTGGGATGTGATCGATTTTGTTCTCGCGCGGGCCGCCGGGGTGTTGTCGCGCCAGATCGGCGGCGAGGTGTCGACCGCGGCGGCACCGGCTGTCCCGGACTTCGCATTTGAAACGGGCGGCGGCCAGCAGACCCTGGACCAGGCCCTGCGCGCCGGTCCGGTGCTGCTCGCGCTGTTCGGCGAGGCCCCGATGCCCGCCCGCATCGCGCAGCTCGCCTCGACGCAGACCCGGCTCGCAGACACCAAGCTGCGGATTCTGGTGATCGACGTCGGCTCTACCGCAGCCACCCCAGACGCGGCGCCGGAGCGCGAGCCCGGCTCGCCTGTTGTAGCCGTCGCCGGCGAGGTCACGGCCGCGCTGAGATCGTTTTACGCCCCGGACCACGGCGGCGAGACCGATTTGATGCTCGACCGGGCGGGCCGGGTGCGGGCGCGCTGGACCGCCGGCGGCCCGGCGGGCCTTCCCGCCGCCGCGGCGCTCGCCGCCGACGCGGTTCGGGTCGCGCGGTTCGCGGCGGCGCCTGAAAGCCACGCCGGCCACGTCCACTGACCCGGCGAACCGCGCCGCTCAAGCAGCGGGGAACTCTGGCGCCGGTTGAGGGTGCGGCGGCGACAATGCCAACCCCGCTGCGCCGGCCCTTCCTGAACCAGCCACGACAGCGGGACGGTCAGCGGCAGCAACCGGAGCCGCCATCCGAGCCTCCGTGCCGATCGTCGCCGTGCGCCTGGCTGGTCAAGCGTGCGAGGAGTGCGGCGGCGGCCCCGGCTTCGGCCGCCCGTTTCGCCGATGCGGTCGCGGTCGCGGCGTCGCCGCCGGCGATGCTCGCCGCGATCGTAAAAAGCGGGGCATGGTCGGGCCCGCTTGTCGCCACCAAGCGATAATTCGGCAAACCCAGCCCGCGCGCCTGGGCCCACTCCTGCAACGCCGTTTTCGGGTCGCGCGGCGGCGCATCCATTTCCGCGACCAGCGGTTCCCAGAGCCGCCGGACAAACGCTGCTGCCGCCGCGAAGCCGCCGTCGAGATAGATCGCGGCGATGACCGCCTCGCAGGCGTCGGCGAGGATCGCCGGGTTGGCGGCGGCCCCGGCGGCCGCTTCCGCCCGCGATAGCACGAGGTGGCGGCCGAGGCCGATGGTTTCGGCGACCCGCGCCAGTGTCTCGCGCCGCACGAACTGGGTGTGGCGGCGGGTCAGCAGTCCCTCGTCCTCGCCTTCGAAACGGTGCCACAAGAGGTCGGCAACGACGAGGCCCAACACCCGGTCGCCGAGAAATTCGAGCCGTTCGTATCCGTGCCCCGCGGGCTTGGCGCGCCGCCCGCGTCCGCGCTCGGGAACCAGCGCGCTTGGGTGGGTCAGCGCCTCGGTCAAGAGCCCGGGCCGGGCGAATTCGTGGCCGAGCGCTCGCGCAAAATCCGCGGCTGGCGCAGCGGGCGGGGCAGGGGCGGGGCCGCCCGACGCGGTCTCGCCCGGCAAGCTCAGTCGATCCCCCTGAACAAACGGTTGTAGCGAATCGCGAACGGCCATTTCCAGAATTCCCACAGCCGCGCCGAGCCGTCGGTCGAGAAAAAGATGAATTGCGCCTTGCCGATCAGATTTTCCGCCGGCACATAGCCGACCGCCGACAGCACCCGGCTGTCCTGCGAATTGTCGCGGTTGTCCCCCATCATAAAATAATCGCCCCGCGGCACGTGGTATTCGGGCGTGTTGTCGAGCGGCCCGTCGTCGCCGATCTTGATGATTCGATGCTGGCGCCCGTTTGGCAACGTCTCGATGTACTGCTTCATCGGGATGACCGCGCCGTCGCCCTCCTGGTACAGATAGTCCTCGATCGGTTTGCGCGGGACTTCTTTGTCGTTGATGTAAAGTTCTCCCTGCTTCATCTGGATCGTGTCGCCGGGCAGGCCGATCACGCGCTTGATGTAGTCGGTCGAATTGTCGGTCGGGAGCTTGAAGACGACAACGTCGCCGCGGTCCGGCGGGTGAAAAAAGATTCGCCCCGGGAACAATGGCAGCCCGAATGGCAAAGAGAATCGGCTATAACCATAGGAAAACTTCGATACGAACAAATAATCGCCGACCAGCAAAGTCGGGATCATCGACCCTGACGGAATATTGAACGGTTCATAGGCGACGGTGCGGACAACCAAGGCGATCAGGACCGCGTAGACAATCGTCTTAATCGTATCGACAACACCACCGGACGACTTCTTCTTTGCTATGACCTTGCGCGCGGAATTGGATTTCATGACCTACCTGGCGGGGAGAAATCGGGCCGATCAAGCCAAGCGTACGGCGGTAAGTCAAGCGCGGCGCCCGCGACAACCGCGCCGCGGCTTGAAATTACGGCCCGGCAATCAGTCGGGCATCGCCGCGACCGCAGTGATGATGACCACCGCCTGGGCGATCGGCGGCTCGTCGGTCAAGGTCACGTCGAGCCGGGCGGTCATGCCGGCCGGGGTCATCTCCGCCAGCCGCAGCGACGCGCCGCCGGTCAGCCGCATCGTCGGCCGTCCCGAGGGTAGGTTGACGACCCCGAGGTCGCGCCAGAAAACGCCGCGCCGGAACCCGGTGCCAAGTGCCTTCGAGCACGCCTCCTTGGCGGCGAAGCGACGGGCGTAGCCGGCCGCGCGGTTGGCCCGGCCGTCGCATTTGCGGCGCTCGGCCGGGGTAAAGATGCGGTCGATAAAGCGGTCGCCAAAGCGCTCGATCATGCGCTCGATGCGGCGAATGTCGATCAGGTCGCTGCCGAGGCCGAGGATCACCGCGCCGGCTTTCGCGCGATTGCGCTCGCCGCCGCCCGACGGATGCGGCCCGCTCGCAGCCTCACCCGCGCGCCCGTTCGACGGAGTTGATGACCGGGTTGGCGCGCAATGCCGCGATGATCGTCGTCAGGTGGCGCACGTCGGCGACCTCGACGTCGAGCATCATCTCGAAAAAATCGGAGGAGCGGTTGGTGATCTTCAGGTTGGTGATGTTGCCGCCTTGCTTGCCGATCACCGTCGTCAGGCTGCCGAGGTTGCCGGGTTCGTTGGCGATCATCACGTTAAGCCGGCCGACATGGATTGCTTCGCCCTCGCTGTTGCTCCAGGCGACGTCGAGCCAGCGCTCCGGCGTGTCGGCAAAGTTTTCGAGCGTGTCGCAGTCGATCGTGTGGATGGTGACACCCTTGCCCGTCGTCACGATGCCGACGATGCGGTCGCCGGGCAGCGGATGGCAGCAACCGGCAAAATGCATCGCCATGCCGGGGATCAGGCCGCGGATCGCGACCGCGGTGTCGTTGCGGTTGATCTTGCGCCGCGCCCGCGCCAAGGAAACCACCTTGGCCCGGTCCTGCTGCTGTTGCGGGAAGACGGCGTTGGTCACCGCGCGCCCGGTCACCAGCCCCTGGCCGACCGCGACGTAGAGGTCCTCGACCGCCGGGCAGTTGAACGTCTTCAGCACCGGCTCGAGCGGGCGCTCGGAGAATTCGTGGCCTTCCTGGCGAAACGCCTTTTGCACGATCGCCTTGCCCAGGTCGAGATACTGGGCGCGCTGCTGGGTGCGGATAAAGCGGCGGATGCGCGCGCGCGCCTTGCCGGTGACGACAAACCGCTCCCAGGTCGGCGACGGGCGCTGCGCCTTCGAGGTGATGATCTCGACCTGGTCGCCGTTGCCGAGCTGGCTGCGCAACGGGACGAGCCGCCCGTTGATCTTGGCGCCGACGCAGGTGTCGCCGATCTCGGAATGCACCGCATAGGCAAAGTCGACGGCGGTGGCGCCGCGCGGCAGCGCGATCAGGTCGCCCTTGGGTGTGAAGGCAAAGACCTGGTCCTGAAACATCTCGAGCTTCGTATGCTCGAGAAACTCCTCCGGCCCCGAGGCGTGGTCGAGAATGTCCAGCAGCTCGCGCAGCCAGCGGTATTGCGGCCCCTCGGTCTTGCCCGCACCCTGCTTGTAGCTCCAGTGCGCGGCGACGCCGAGCTCGGCGATCTCGTGCATGTCGCGGGTGCGGATCTGCACCTCGATGCGCTGCCGCTCCGGCCCGATCACGCCGGTGTGCAATGAGCGGTAATTGTTCGGCTTTGGCGTCGAGATGTAGTCTTTGAACCGGCCGGGGACGACGTGGTAGGCCGAGTGGATGATGCCGAGCGCGTGATAGCAGTCGCCGACATCGCCGACCAGCACGCGAAACGCCATGACGTCCGAGAGCTGCTCGAACGCGACGTTCTTGCGCTGCATCTTGTGCCAGATCGAGCACGGCGATTTCTCGCGGCCGGAGACGACCGTGCCGGCAAGCCCGGCCTCGGCGAGGGTGCGCTGCAGTTCGGCCTCGATGCGCGGCACCATCGCCGCCCCTTGGTCGCGCAGGAAGTCGAGGCGGGCGAGGATGCTGCCGCGGGCGTCGGGCTGCAGTTCGCCAAACGCCAAATCCTCGAGCTCGTCCTTCATGCGCTGCATGCCGAGGCGTTCGGCGAGCGGCGCGTAGATGTCCATCGTCTCGCGCGCGATGCGCCGGCGCTTCTCGCCGCTTGTGATGAAATGGAGGGTCTGCATGTTGTGCAGACGGTCGGCGAGCTTGACCAGCAGGACCCGGATGTCCTCGGACATCGCCAGCACGAGCTTGCGAAAGTTTTCCGCCTGCTTCGTCTGGTCGGATTGCAGCTCGATCCGCGATAATTTGGTCACGCCGTCGACGAGCCGGGCGATCTCGTGGCCGAACACCCGCTCGATGTCGTCGAGGGTCGCGACCGTATCCTCGACGGTGTCGTGCAATAGGCCGGTGACGATCGAGGCGCTGTCGAGCTTCATCCGGGCGAGGATGCCGGCGACCTCGACCGGGTGCGAGAAATAGGGGTCGCCCGACGCGCGCAACTGGGCGCCGTGCGCCTTCATCGAGAAGACATAGGCGCCGTTCAGCGCGTCCTCGTCGGCGTTCGGGTCGTACGAGCGCACGAGCTCGACGAGCTCGAATTGCCGCATCATGACGAGACCCTCGCCATCTCGTCCAATCAGCCTGTCACCGCGAGCGCGCGCGACCGCGCCGGGGGTGTTCGCTGCCGCCGCCTTGGTCAGAGCCCCTCATCGGTGTCTTCAGGCAGGTCGGTGTCTTCAGGCAGGTCGGCATCCGAGACGATCGTAATGTCGCCCTCCGCCTCGTCGTCGACCGACAAGACGTCGGCGGCGAGGTCCTCGTCGATCGCGTCCTCCCCGTCGCCGGCAAAATCCTGGTCGATCGCCTCTTCCTCCTCGATCTCGGGCTCGTCGGCGAGGTCGGCGTCCTCAAACCCTTGCGCCTGCCTGCCGAGCTCGTCGGCGGCGAGGCCGCCCGGCGCCGCAAACCCGAACACGCTCGGGTCGACCTCGAGCTCCTGGGTTTCCTCGGCCTCGTCGAGCTCGACATGCTTTTGCATGCCGCGCACCACCGCTTCGCGCAGATGCGGCAAGCCGACCGTCTCGTCGGCGATCTCGCGCAAGGCGACGACCGGGTTCTTGTCGTCGTCGCGGTCGATCGACAGCGGCGCGCCGGAGGTGATCTCGCGCGCCCGGTGGGCGGCGAGCAGAACCAGCTCAAAGCGGTTGGGGACCTTGATCACGCAGTCTTCGACGGTTACACGCGCCATTTTTCAAACCCGCGGCAAGTCGCTGAACCAGTGAATATATGGCGACCAGGCCGGTGCGGCAACCGTTGGAGGGTTTCGCGACACGCGGCGGCTACCGCGTCGCCCGCTCCGGCTCGGCCCGCGGCCTCAGATTCGCGTCGACAGCCAGATCGCGAGACGCGAGCCGGCCTTGATCACGGCACTCAGCAGCTCGTAGCCGGGGGTCTCGGCCGCACCTTGGGCGATCGCCGTGTCGCGGTGGGCGATCTCGTCGGCGCGAAAGGCGAGGATCGTCCTTGTCAGCTCGGGGTCCTCGCCGGCGATCCGCGCGGCCTGGTCGCGGTAGTGCTCGTCGATGACCTCCTCGACCGCGACCGTGCAGGCCATCGCCGCGCGCTCGCCCATCAGCGCGGTCGCCGCGCCGAGCGCGTATCCGGCCACTTGCCACAGCGGCGACAG
>DATMLF010000058.1:0-25612 GCA_035570595.1 Allostellaceae bacterium | reverse complement strand
GAGGAGTGGAGCTGGGCCGAGCGCTTTGCGCCGCAGCCCGAGACCGAGCGCTACCTGAACTATGTCGCCGACAAGTTCGACCTGCGTCGCGACGTCCAGTTCAGCAGCCGCGTCGCTGCCGCGCACTACCAGGAGGAGACGCGCAGCTGGGACGTGATGTTGGAGGATGGCCGGCATTACGGCGCGCGTCTCTTGATCACCGCGATCGGGGTGCTCTCGGCGCCGACGATGCCACGCATTCCCGGCATCGACACCTTCAAGGGCCAGTCCTGCCACACCCATTACTGGCCCAAGGAGAGGGTCAGCTTCGAGGGCAAGCGCGTCGCGGTGATCGGCACCGGCGCGACCGGTGTGCAAACGATCCAGGAGGTCGCCAAGGCCGTTGGTCACCTGACCGTGTTCCAGCGTACCCCGCAATGGTGCGCGCCACTGCACAACGACAAGATCCGCGAAGCGGAGATGCGCCAGATCCGGGCCCGCTATCCCGAGATCTTCGCGCGCTGCGGCGATACCCCTGGCTGCTTTATCCACGCCCCTGACCCGCGCGCCACCCACGAGGTGACGCCGGAGGAACGCGAGGCCTTTTGGGAAAAGCTCTACGCCGAGCCGGGCTTTGGGATCTGGCAGGGCAACTTTCGCGACATCCTGACCGACCGCGAGGCCAACGCGCTGGTCTCGGATTTCATCGCCCGCAAGATCCGCGGGCGTGTCAAGGACCCGGCGGTGGCCGAGAAGCTGATCCCGAAGAACCACGGGTTCGGCACCCGCCGGGTGCCGCTCGAGACCCGCTACTACGAGGTCTACAACCAGCCCAACGTCGCGCTCGTCGACGTCAACGAGACGCCGATCGAGCGCATCACCCCGACCGGCGTCAAGACGAGCGACGCCGACTACGAGTTCGACATCATCGTCTACGCCACCGGCTTCGACGCGATCACCGGCAGTTTCGACCGGATCGAAATCCGGGGCGTCGACGGGTGCCGGCTGAAGGACAAGTGGAAGGACGGACCGCAGACCTTTCTCGGCATCCTGGTCGAGGGTTTCCCGAACCTGCTGATGGTGATGGGCCCGCATGCCGGGCTCGGCAACTTTCCGCGCGCCGCCGAATACAGCGTCGAGTGGGTGACCGGCCTCATCCGCTTTGCGCACGACCGCGGCCTGACCCGGATCGAGGCCACCCCGGCGGGCGTCGCGCAGTGGACCGACCACGTCAAGGCGATGGGCGAGGGGCTTTTGATGAACGAGATCGACTCGTGGATGACCGGCGTCAACCGCAACGTCGAGGGCAAGCAGACCCGCAAGATCATGCGCTACAGCGGCGGCCACCCGGCGTTTCGCGAGCACTGCGACCGGGTGGCGGCGGACGGCTATCGCAGCGTGGCGCTGGGCTAGGCGCGACAACGGCTAGGTTTGGTGCAGGGCACAATAACGCTGCACGGCCAAGGGACGCCGCGCGCGAAGGCCTCGACACCCGGCAGGCTCTCCGAGTACCTACACGTTTCGCTGATGGCTTGTGCTGCGCCCTCATTGCCGCAGCATCGCCGCAACCTGGGCGATGCTTCGGATGCGCGCATACATTTTCATCGCCTTGTCGAGGCTGTAGGCGTGGGCGGCCGGGTCGCCGCTCCAGCAGCATTCGCGCACCACGATCGACGCGAGGTCCAGGTTGAAGGCCTCGCGCACGCTCGTCTCGACGCCGCGATTGGTGGCGCCGCCACCGATGATGATCGTGTCGCGCCGCAGCATGTGCAGAAGCTCGGCGACGCCTGTCCCATAAAAAGCGCTCGGCCGGCGCTTGAGGAAGACGTAATCCTCGGGCCGGGGCATGATTTCGTCGGGAAAGCCGGCTTCCGCCGTGCCCTCGACAGCATTGGTAAGCGGCGGCACGCCGGTTTCCGCCGAAAGGTCGGTCGGCAGCATGACGACATCGGCGCCGTCGGCGCGGCTGACCGGGGTCGTGTAGATCACCGGCACCCCGGCTGTGCGCGCAGCCGCGATCATCTGCACCCAGGCATCGAGCATCGGGCGCATCGCGGCCCGCCGTGCGTGATCCGACGGAGTTAGCGCTCGCCGGCAGACGTCGTAGGCGATCAGCGCCGCCCGCCGCCGATCGACATGTTCGGGTTCGGGCATCCTAGCCTCCTAAAAATGAAGGGAGAAAGAGACAGCATTTCCTCACCTGCCGTGGCAGGTAACCGGCGCCGCTCCCAGCGGTCGTGACGGTAACCGCCCGCTGCGCGAAATCAATCGCCGCGTTTTAGTGTCGCGAACCCGAGGTTCTGGGTCGACCGCATCGTCATTGAGGCGACAGTCCCAACCCCACCTCCGCCGGGGACAACGGCGGGGCAAGCCTCGGGTCGGCCTTTTAGGGATGATTAACCGCTCCGGCCCATGCTGAAAAAGACCGGCCCATGCTGAAAAAGTCTCGGAGCTTCGCCATGATCGGTTGGGCGCTACGCTGGATGATGGTGTGGTGCGGCGTTGCGGTCGTGTGCGCGGCGGTGATCGACGGCGGCGGGTGGTTGCCGCCGCTCGGCGCTGCGCGGCCCGACCTCGCTGCGGCCAGCGCCGCGCAAGCCGAGGCGGCGCCCGCCGCACCCGTCGACACGCTGGTCTATCCCGCCGACGCACGCGGCCACGTGCTGCTCGACGCCGTCATCAACGGCGCGCCGGTGCGGTTTCTGGTCGACAGCGGGGCGAGCCTCGTCACCTTGACCCCGGCCGACGCCCGCGCCGCCGGCCTCAGCCCGCACCAGCTTGTCTTCGACGCGCGCGCCAGCACGGCCAACGGGGTTGTGCGCATGGCCCCGGTGACCTTGCGCGACATCCGGCTCGGTCAGCTGTCGATCGGCGAGGTCCCCGCCGCGGTCATCGAGAACCTCGGCGTGTCGCTGCTCGGGATGAGCTTTCTGAACCGTTTGCGAAGCTACGAGATGCGCGACGGCAAGCTGACGATCACCTGGTAACGGGGCCAGCGTCGCAGGTGCCTTTCCCTGGTTCTTTCGACATGGCCGACAGGCGAATGACGCACCCGTCGTGACCGGGCGTGGCCCACGGCCTTCCGGTTCAGCAAGCGCCACAGCCCCGGATCAGCCTCCGCCACCTGACAATTGTCTGGATTGACGTCCCCTACCGGAGCCGCAGCGGGTGTCGCCGCCGTTCAGTTTGGGTTACGCTCGGGCGTCGCGCATCGCCTGCCAGATGCGTGCGCTGGTGGCCGGCATGTCGAGGCCCTTGACCCCGAGCGGGCTCAACGCATCGACGACGGCGTTGACAATCGCCGGCAGCGCTCCGACCGTGCCGGCTTCGCCCGCCCCCTTGGCGCCGAGCGGGTTGCGCTTTGTCGGCACCGGATTCGAGGTGATCTCCATATCGGGCATCGTGTCGGCGCGCGGCATTGCGTAATCCATAAAGCTGCCGGTCAGGTTCTGCCCCGTCTCGCGATCATAGACGACCTCTTCCATCAGCGCCTGGCCCAGGCCCTGTGCCACGCCGCCGTGGATCTGGCCCTTGAGGCCGATCGGGTTCACCACGGTGCCGACATCGTCGATCACGACGTAGCGGACGATCTCCAAGGCACCGGTGTCGGGGTCGATCTCAACCTCGCAGACATGGCAGCCGTTCGGGTAGGTGTTGTCGTCAGGGGCGAAGGTGCCGGTCTCGTAGAGCCCGCTTTCGAGGCCGGGCGGCAGGCGTCCGGCCTGAAACGAGGCCTTGGCGACATCCGCGAGGCTGATCCGCCGGTCGGTGCCGACGACCGCGAAATCGCCGCCATCGGCGCCGACCGCGAAGTCGATGTCGATGTCGGCGGCTTCGAGCAGATGGGCGGCAATGCGCCTGCCCTTGGCGATGATCTTGTCGGCCGCCAGCCACAAGGCCGAGCCGCCGATTACCGTCGAGCGCGAGCCGTTGGTGCCGATGCCGAAGGCGACGCGGTCGGTGTCGCCGTCAATGTACTGCACCGTCGCCGGGTCGAGGCCGAGCCTTTCGTTGAGCACCTGCTTGAAGGTGGTCTCATGACCCTGGCCCTGGTTCTTGCTGCCCATCAAGAGGGTCGCGTTGCCGCTCGGGTGAAAGCGGATCTCGGCGAATTCCTGGCCTGGGCCGGCGGCTTTTTCGATCGGGTTGGCGATGCCGATGCCGCGCAATTTGCCGCGCGATTTGGCGGCCTCGCGGCGCTGGGGGAAGCCCGCCCAATCGGCCTGCTCCATCGCCTGCCGCTGGTTCTTCGGGAAATCGCCGCAATCGTAATTGAGGCCGAGCGCGGTCTTGCACGGCAATGCCGCGGGCGGGATCAGGTTCTTGGTGCGCAATTCGATACGGTCGATGCCGAGTTCGCGGGCCGCGTCGTCGATCAGCCGTTCGATGACATAAGTCGCCTCGGGCCGCCCGGCGCCGCGATAGGGTGCGGTACCATTGGTGTTGGCCATGACCGCCAGCACGGCGACATATGCCGTCGGGAAGTCGTAAACCCCGGTCAAGGTCCCGACATTGCCGAAAGTCGCGAGCAGGTTGCGCTCGGACGAGATGTAGGCGCCGACATTGGCCAAGGTCTTGACGCGGAGGCCGAGGAATTTGCCGTCCTTGTCGAGAGCCAGCTCGGCGTCGCTGACATTGTCTCGGGCGTGCTCGTCCGCCTGGATCGCCTCGCTGCGTTCGCATGTCCATTTGACCGGGCGGCGCAGTCGCTTCGCCGCGAGCAGGACCAGCCGATGCTCGGGATACTGCCAGCCCTTGGTGCCGAACCCGCCGCCGACATCGCCGGCAATCACCCGGATCCGGCTTTCCGGGATCTTGAAGATGCGTGTCGCGAGCGCCTGGCGCACCCGGTGCGGGTACTGCACGTCGGCGTAGAGCGTGAAGCGGTCTTCGCCCGGGTCTCATACGCCGATGGCACCCCGCGGCTCCATGAAATGGGCGTAGACCCGGCTGATCACATAGCGGCGCTTGACGATGTGCGCCGCCTTGGCAAAGGCGGCCTCGATCGCGGCCCGGTTGCCGGCCTCGAACAGGTTCGAGATGTTGTCCGGGCAGTCGGGCCACACCGCGATCCTGCCCTCGGCCGCCGCGGCGGTGTCGGTGACCGACGGCAACCCCTCGTAATCGATGGCGACCAGCTCGGCGGCGTCCTTTGCCTGCGCCAGGGTCTCGGCGACGACAAAGGCGACCGGCTCGCCGACATAGCGCACGCTGCCTTGCGCGAGGCCGAGATGGCCGCGAGCAAACATCGGCGACCCATCCGGCCGCTTGCGCTGGAACGGCACGCCCATGGCGCCGAGCTTGGCGGCAACGAGATCCTCGCCGGTCATGATCAGCGCCACGCCCGGCGCCGCCTTCGCGGCCGCGAGGTCGATCGTTCGGATGCGGGCATGGGCATGCGGCGAGCGCAGCACATAGGCATGAAGCTGGCCGAGCAGGTTTTTGTCGTTCTGGAAACGGCCATTGCCGCTCAACAGGCGCTTGTCCTCGAAACGCCGCACCGGCTGCCCGATCCCGAACTCGCCCATTACTTGGCCTCTCCGTAAGCTGCGTCCGCAGGTTAAACTTCTATTTTAGAGGGCAACGAACCAACTCGGTAAGAGGGCAATGCACCAACTCGGGTGGACCGACAGAACGAGCTTGCCGAGAAAACACTTGGCCACTAGCGGCAGTCGCGGCTCCAAGGCAACAACGATCATCCGCGCGACGCTGATTGGATGGCATCAGCCACGGCCGCCGACCAGGAAGCCCTTCTAACCCGCCCCGGTGTTGGTGGGGGCATTGGCGCTGCGCCGCAACAGCTCGCTGGCATACCAGCCCACGGTCACGGCGATGGCGGGTTGCTGCCCGGCAATCAGCTGGATCGCGGCCATCGCCAGTAGGCCGATCGAGGCAAGCGTGCGCAAATCGATCTCGCCACCGGTAAAATCCCGGATGTTGCGATCGATTGCGGTGATCTCCGAGGCCAGCCGCTGCGCCACCGGCGGCGCGTTCAGCGCGATTTCCACGAGGTCGCCGATGTCCGCGCCAAATGCCTGCATGACGAGATCCGCGATCTCGCCCTCGTGCTCCACCAGCAAGCTGCCGGTGATCGGGTTGGTTTCAACGCGGAGCCCGCGGAGAGCGATGTGATCGAGCAGCAGCCCCGCGCGGCTGATGAGCCGATCCTGAGCCGGCAAGACATAGCAGTCCTTGTCCACGAAGGGGTGGTCATCGCCGCGGGCGCGCTCGGCGCCTACGCCTTGGACATCGTCCGCCACCGCGATCGAACGCGCGCCAGCACGGTTGCCTTCACCAGCCTCGTCGGCGCCCAGCTGCTGCACGCGCTAACCTCGCGCTCGGCCCACTCAGGATTGTTCGGAGGTCGGCGGCTGCCGGCAAATCGCCCGTTGGCGGCGGCACTGTTCGGCTCGGCCGGGCTCCAACTGACTTTGTTCGTGGTTCCCACGCTGCGCCGATTGATGAGGCTGGCGCCGCTCGATGCCGCCGGCGCGCTGGTCAGCCTCGCCGGCGCGATCCTCCCCTACCTCGCGAACGAGTTCGCCAAGACGGCGCTGCCGCGGCGCTGAGGGCTCGACCTGTTAGAGGAGCGCGCCGAGGACCGCCACGGCCGAGCGCGCCAGCAGCCTCTCGACAAGCAGTCCCGCGACCGTTTGGAGGACCTGCTCGCTCGGTCTGTCGCTCGACGACGGTCGTAATGAATAAGGACACTGCCGGTGCTGACATTCGCGCTCGCATCGACAACGCCCGGGGTTTCGGCGACGATCGCGACCGCGTCGTTACAGGCCCGCGGCCTCGCCTTGAGCGCGGCTATCCGAAGCCGCAGCCGTCCTGGGACATGGTGGATATACAAGGTCATGGCCACGCCAGATTTCGCGGATTGGCCGTCTTTACCATCGGGCTGTTGCAGTACTGTGACGTCATCACCGGCCTTAGCCGTTGCTTTGTGAGGAGCCGAGAGCCGGCGCTCTCCGGCCACGCTTAAGGGAGCGAAACGCGGCGCTGCAGCCGATACCGCGCCAGCGCATGCTGGACGCCATGCGAATATCGCGGGTCGCGCAATTGGAGGATCCCCGAACTCCCACGTAATTCCGCTCGTCCACCCTGGGAGGCGATGCGCTTCCTGGGGTTTCCGATCGCCCGCACCCGCCTGAAACTGGTCATTGGAGCCTTCGGGTCCAGCCGATGGCCGGCCGGAGGGCGGCCTGCGCTAAGCAATTTTGGGCTGATCGGGATTGCTTCGTTTGCCCGGGCGCCCGCAGGTCGGCCATCGGGGATCCGTGCAATACGCCGCGGCGAGTTCGGCGGAAAGCGCGCCAAAAGGTCTCGCCTGACTGCGGCGAATGTGGTTAGTCGGCGCCGTGCCGGCGACTGCCTCAAAGCCGCGTTGGCGCAAGTATGCCGAACGAATGCGCCAAAAGACCGGCCGGGCGAATCGGGAGGCTAAAAAACCCGCCGCCCCGCGGATCGCGGGGCCGAGCGCATGTTGGCGAGGAGCCCACCGATGAAGACGTCGCACCGCCGGTACTGGGTGTTTTTCCTGTTGTTTCTGTTTAACGCCATCGCCTATGTCGACCGCGTCAACATGTCGGTCGCGGGCAAACCGATCGCACATGAATTCGGCCTGTCGCCGGTGGCGCTCGGCTATTTGTTCTCGTCGTTTCTGTGGGCCTACGTGTTGATGATGCTGCCCGGTGGGCGGTTGATCGATCATTGGGGCACGCATGTCGTGGCTTCGGCGGCAGCGGCGGTATGGTCGGCGGCGCAGATGCTGACCGGGGCGGCCGGCAGCTTTGTCGTGATGCTGGCGACCCGGCTCGGCCTCGGCGTCGGCGAGGCGCCGTTTGCACCGGTCACCTACGGCAGCGTACGGTCCTGGTCGCCCTATACCGAACGCGGCACGGCGATCGCGGCGATCTCGGCGGGGTCAAGCCTCGGCCTCGCGTTGGGCGCGCCGGCCGTTGCCTGGCTGATCCAGACGGCATCGTGGCGCTGGTCGTTTGTCATCACCGGTGCTGCCGGGTTTGTCTGGGTAATCGCCTGGCTGGTCTTTGTGTCGACACCCGAAAAGACGCGCTGGCTGCCACCGGCCGAGCGCCAGATGATCCTGGCGGAGCGCCACGCGGGCATCGCCCCACCGAGCCATGGCGGAGCCGGCTATCTCGGCCTGATCCGCTGCCCGACGATGTGGGGTTTGTTCATCTCGCAAGGCTGCCTCGTCTACACCGTCTATCTCTACATGTCGTGGCTGCCGAATTATCTGCAAACCGCGCGGCACCTGTCGCTGGTGGGGTCGGGTCTTTACACGGCGATCCCGTTCTTTGTCGCGTCGGCCGTCAACATCCTGGCCAATTGGTTCGGCGACCGGCTGATGAGCGCCGATGCGGTGCGCGGCGGCAAGCGGCGGTATCTCGTCGGGCTGTGCCTTTTGCTGACGGCGGTAGGGTTGGCGATCCCGCTTGTCCAGTCGCTGGCTGGGGTGATCGCGCTCGTCACCATTGCCGTGTCGTTCGCCAATGTCGGGCCTGCGGCAAACGGCGCGCTGGTCGGCGACCTGTTGCGCTCTCCCGCCGACGCCGGCCGCGCTTTTGCGTTTCTCGTCCTCGGCGGCAACACCTTCGGGTTGCTGGCGCCGATCGTTACCGGCTACCTGGTCGCGGCGACGCAAAGCTTCAATTCCGCCTTTATTGCAGCAGGCGCATTGGCGCTGATCGGCGCCGCCGCCGTGCTTGGGCTCGCCCGCGGGACGATCGGCGAATTGCCGCCGTCGCGATTGGCGCGGCCGGGTCTCGCCGACTGACGCGGACGGTTGCGTAGGGGCGGCGATAGCGCGCGCGGGTTCTGCTTCGCCAGCGCCGGCCGGTGCGCGGTCAGAAGCCGGGGTTTTCGAAAAAGCGGTTTTGGGGACGGGGGAGGCCAAGGTTCTCGCGCAGGGTTTGGCCTTCGTACTCGCGCCGGAAGAGGTTGCGGCGCTGCAATTCGGGGACGACTCGGTCGACAAAGTCGTCGAGCCCGCCCGGCACGTGCGGAAACATGATGTTGAACCCGTCGCAGGCGCGGCCGTCGAGCCATTCCGCCATCTGGTCGGCGATCGTCGCCGGGGTTCCGACGAGGGCCAACCCCCCATAGCTGCCGGCGATGCGGGCGAGGTCGCGGACGCTTAGATTGTCGCGGCGGGCGCGGTCGATGACGCGCTGGCGCCCGCTCTTGCTGGCGTTCGACTCGGGGATGTCGGGCAACGGCCCGTCGAGGTCGAATCTCGAGGCGTCGTGGCCGAGCGCGATCGACAACGAGGCGAGGCCGCTGTCGGGATGGACGAGGCTGTCTAGCAACGCCCGTTTTTCACGCGCTTCGGACACCGTGTCCCCGACGACGGCGAGAGCCCCGGGCATGATCTTCATGTGCTCGGGGTCGCGGCCCAGCCGCTCCATGCGCCCTTTGACATCGGCGTAAAACGCCTGGGCGTCGGCGAGGTTGCCGCCGCTGGCGAAGATCATCTCGGCGGTCTCGGCGGCGAGCTGGCGACCGGCATCGGAGGCGCCGGCCTGGACGATGACCGGCCAGCCCTGCACCGGGCGCGCGATGTTGAGCGGGCCGCGCACCGACAGATATTCACCTTTGTGATCCAGGACGTGCAGCCGCTCGGGGTCGAAATAGACGCCGTTCTCGACATCGCGGACAAAGGCGTCGTCGGCCCAGCTGTCCCACAGCCCGGTCACGACATCGTAGAATTCGCGGGCGCGGCGATAGCGCTCGCCATGCTCCATATGCTCGGTCAACCCGAAATTGAGCGCAGAATCGGGGTTCGAGGTGGTGACCAGGTTCCACCCGGCGCGCCCGCCGCTCAAATGGTCGAGCGAGGCAAAGCGGCGAGCAACGAGATAAGGCGGCTCGAAGGTCGTCGATGCGGTAGCGATCAGCCCGAGATGCTCGGTGACCATCGCCAAGGCCGACAACAGGGTCAACGGATCAAACGAGGTAACGGTGGCGCTGCGCTTCAACGCCGCCATCGGCATGTTCAAGACCGAGAGATGATCGGCCATGAACCACGCGTCGAACCGGCCGCGCTCCAGGGTCTGCGCGAACCGGACCAGGTGCTTCAGGTTAAAGTTGGCGTCGGGATAGGCGCCGGGATAGCGCCACCAGGCGGTATGGATGCCGACCGGGCGCATAAACGCGCCCAAATGCAATTGCCGCGCTGCCGCCATCGCCGCCATCCCTTTGTGCCGGACCGGCGGCGATGTTACCTGTGCACCGCACCAAACCGCGAGCGGATAGTGCAAAACACCCTCACGGGCTATGCTGTCGCGCATCCGGTCGAGGGAGAACCCGCGAATGTCCGTTGCCGCCCGTCAGATGCATCTTGGGGTTTTTGTGTTGGGGACCGGCAACCATTCGGCCGGCTGGCGCTACGACGGTGCTGCGACGAGCAACCTCGACCTCGCGGTGACGCAGGAGATCGCCCGCATTGCCGAGCGCGGCAAATTCGACCTGTTGTTCATTTCCGACGGGCTCGTGATGGACCCGGGCGACCACCCGTCGTTTTTGTGCCGGTTCGAGCCGACCACGCTGATTTCGGTATTAGCCGCGACGACCCGGCATGTCGGCCTCGGCGCCACGGTGTCGACCAGCTTTGGCGAGCCCTACCATGTGGCCCGTACCTTTGCCTCGATCGACCACATCTCGAACGGCCGGGCGGCGTGGAACGTGGTCACCAGCTCGGCGGCGAAAGCGGCGCTCAATTTCAGCCGCGAGCAGCACATGGACCACGAACTGCGCTACGAGCGCGCCAACGAATTTGTCGATGTCGTCAACGGGCTGTGGGATTGCTGGGACGACGACGCGATCATCGCCGACAAGAGGACCGGCGAATACATCGACCCGGCGCGGGTGCGGCCGCTCGACCACAAGGGCCGGTTTTTTCAGGTCACGGGGCCGATGAACATCGCCCGCTCGCCGCAGGCCCACCCGGTGATCATTCAGGCCGGCGGGTCGCCGTCGGGGCTCGAGCTCGCGGCGCGCACCGCGGACGTCGTGTTTTCGGTCGTGCAGGAATTGGAAAGCGCCAAGGCCGCCTACGCCGACCTGAAAGGACGGCTCGCCAAATATGGCCGCAACCCTCACCAGCTGGCGGTGCTGCCGGGGGTGATGCCAATCATCGGCGAGACCGAAGCCGAGGCGAGGGATAAACTGTCGCGGCTGCAGAGCTGGCTGACGCCGACCAACGCCGCGATCCTGGTCTCGGGCCGCATTGGCTACGACGTGTCCGGCTATCCGCTCGACGGACCGGTACCGGCACCGCCGCCCGACGGGAGCAGCCGGACCTTTTCGCGGGTGCTGTTCGAAGCGGCGCGGCGCGAGAGCATGACCCTGCGCGACCTCTATAACCTGACCGCGGCGGCGCGCGGCCATTGGGTGATTTGCGGCACGCCGCGGCGGATCGCCGACATCCTCGAAGAGTGGTTTGTCGAGGGCGCGGCCGACGGGTTCAACATCCTGCCGCCTTATTTCCCCGGCGCGTTCGCCGACTTTGTCGATCTCGTGGTGCCGGAACTGCAGCGCCGCGGCCTCTATCGGCGCGACTACGAGGGGACGATGTTGCGCGACCATCTCGGGCTTGCGCGGGTCCCGACCCCGGTGCGGCCGGGCCATGCCGTCGCGGCGGGGTGAGCGGTGACGCCGGCCCATGAAAAGATCGGAGGACGACATGAATGACGGCCTCGAAGGCGGCTGCGCCTGCGGTTCGGTGCGCTACCAGCTGGCCGCCCCGCCAATGTTCGTGCATTGCTGCCATTGCCGTGACTGCCAGCGGCAAACCGGCAGCGCCTTTGTCATCAACGCGCTGATCGAGACTGACCGGGTGACAATCCTGTCGGGCGACCCGAGGCCAACGGCGGTGCCGACCGACAGCGGCCGGCCGCACCGCATTTTTCGCTGCCCCGATTGTCAGATCGCGGTGTGGAGCGAGTATGGCGGGCTTACTCGGCTGCGCTTTGTGCGGGTCGGCACCTTGGACGATCCAACGGCTGTGCCGCCCGACATCCACATCTACACCCGCTCGAAGCTGCCCTGGGTCACCTTGCCGGCCGGCACCACGGAGGTCGAAGCCTATTACGATTCACGGCAGATGTGGCCCGCCGCGAGCCTCGAGCGCCGCCGCGCTATTCTGGGCTGATGAACCCAGCCACGCCCGGTGGAGCCCGGCGGTCCCTCGGAGACAAGAGATGACGCTACCCGCGGCAAGCCGATTTCAACTCGCGCCCGACCTGTCGATCTGCCGTATCCTGAACGGGATGTGGCAGGTGTCGGGTGCGCATGGTCAGATCGACCGCGGGCGCGCGGTCGACGAGATGTTCCTGTATCACGATGCGGGCTTTACGACCTGGGATCTCGCCGACCACTACGGGCCGGCCGAGGATTTGATCGGCGAGTTCCGCCGCCGTTTCGCCGCCCGCAATGGCGAAGCGCGCCTCGGCGAGATCCAGGCGTTTACAAAATGGGTGCCGCATCCCGGCCGGATGACACGGGCTATCGTCGAGCAGGCGGTCGGCGTGTCGCTGTCGCGAATGGGCGTCGATCGTCTCGACCTGTTGCAATTCCACTGGTGGGATTATGACGATCCCGCCTACCTCGACGCGCTGAAGCACCTCGCCGATTTGCGCGACGAAGGAAAAATCCGCCATGTGGCGCTGACCAATTTCGACACCGAACATCTGCGTGTCATCGCTGAGCACGGAATTCGCATCGTCTCGAACCAGGTGCAGTACTCGCTCGTCGACCGCCGCCCGGCGCAGCGGATGGCGACGTTCTGCAACGCGCACGGGATCAGATTGCTGGCCTACGGCACGGTGCTCGGCGGGTTGTTGTCGGAAAAATACCTCGGCCGTGCGGAGCCGCAGCGCAGCGAGCTCGGCACCGCATCATTGCAGAAATACAAGAACATGGTAGACGCCTGGGGCGGCTGGGAGGTGTTTCAGGAATTGCTGACGGTGCTCAAGCCGATCGCCGACAAGCATCAGGCGAGCATCGCCAATGTTGGCGTGCGCTATGTCCTCGATCAGCCGGGGGTGGCGGGAGTCATCGTTGGCGCACGGCTCGGCATTGCCCAGCATATCGCCGACAACGCCCGCGTCTTCGATATCGGACTCGACTCGGACGACCGCGGCGCAATCGACGCCGTTCTCGGCAAGTCTCGCGACTTAATGCGGGTCATCGGCGATTGCGGTGGCGAATACCGGTAGCACCGATGTATCGGGTCGGCATCGATGTCGGCGGGACCTTCACCGATCTTGTCGCGGTCGACGACGCCGGCCGCACGGTGCTGGAAAAGGTGCCTACACGCCCGACGACCCGTCGATCGGGGTGCTCGACGGGCTCGAGCGGCTCGCGCGCGCGACCGGCCGAGACCGTTCAGTGCTGCTGACTGAAACCGAGCGCATCGGCCACGGCACGACGGTCGCCACCAACGCCCTGTTGGAGCGCAAGGGTGCCCGCGTCGGCCTGCTGACCACCGCTGGCCATCGCGATGTGATCGAGAGGCGCGAGGGGCTGAAGGACGACCGCTACAATTTGCGGATGCCGCCGCCGGAGCAGCTGGTGCCGCGCAAATTGCGGCTCGGGGGTGCGCGAACGCATACGCACCGACGGCCGGGTCGAAATGCCGCTCGACCCCGACTCGCTCCGCGCCGCGCTCGCCGCGCTCAAACGCGAGCGGATCGAACGGGATCAGATTGCCGTGCGTGACAATACTGGCAGCATGGGCGCTCCCGGCAACGCCGCCGGCCGGCCCCGACAGCACCGCGCCCGCCGCCAGCCGCCCGGCTTCGCCGACTGGCGACACCCCGCCATGCGACTTCATGACCAGGATAGGACCGCCATAGCCCGCCTCGGCAAGGCGCCGGTCGAGCAGCACCAGATAGCGTGCCAACGCGGGTCCGACATAGGCGTTGACGACCGTCGTCGAGACCCGCTCGAACCCCTTGATCTGCGGCAGCACCTCGGCCGACAGCGACACTTAGGCGCCGGGAAGCTCGGGCTCGACTGCCGCACGGCTCGCTTTTTCGGCGATGACGACGGTTCTGTTGCACCCGGGCGAGGAAGCCGTCGTCACACCGCTTGGGTGGCCCGACATCTGCGCGCCCGGCTGATCGGGTAACACCAGCGCGGCCGCGGCAGCGCCAGCGCCCAACAGTCCGATGGATCCTTTTTAGCGGCCCCGGAAATGCTTGTAAAAGTCGACCACCTCGGGCGATTGCTGAAAGCCCAGCAGTAGGCTGAGATCGGTGCCCTTGTTGCCGGCAAGCGGGATAGTCTCGTCGATATGGTCGGTGACGCCCGAGCGGAGCTCGTTGGGGTCAAATGCGATGCGCACGGTGAAAGGCTTTTTGCTGATGATCGTCTGGTTGG
Source organism: Allostellaceae bacterium (assembly GCA_035570595.1). GTDB lineage: Bacteria > Pseudomonadota > Alphaproteobacteria > ATCC43930 > CGMCC-115725 > AP-15. The sequence continues at coordinate 11,227 of DATMLF010000058.1, read as the reverse complement.
GCCCTGTCACCGCCACGAAATAGGTTAAATCGACGACGTCGCTCTTAGCGGCCGGGCCGCGCTGCCCGACGACGATCACGTCGAGCGAGATCCGCACCGCATCGCCGGCGTAGTCGCATTTGCGGTCGACCTCGCTCAGCAACCCGTAAAACGCGACGTTGTCGGGGCGCGCCTCGGTCCCGGCACCGAACACCGCGGTGTTGGCGAGCGGCCGCAAGATCACCGCACTCGGGCAGGTCTGCGGCGGCGCCGAGGACGAGGACGAAAACAAGCCGCAGCCAGCTAATGCGAGGAGGCCGAGGAGCGCGGCGCCCCGCGCGAGCGGCGCCCGGATCACAGGCCGTTATGCGTGCCGTCGCAGAACGGTTTGCCGGCGGTCTGCTTGCAGCCGCACAGCCAGACCTCTTCGGTCGCCTCGGCGGTGAACGGGACGGGTGCGAGCCCGGTCCCCTGATGCGAGCCGTCGCAAAACGGCTGGTTGCCGCTGCGACCGCAAGCGCACCAGAAATACCTCTTGCCCGCTTCGACATTGATGCCGTAGGGCTCTTTTTGCGCTGGGATCGGTTCGTCGGCCATATTCGTCCCCCACCCCTCCGTGCCGGCCCCGCGCGCTCCGACGGCGGTTCTGCGGCGCCGCGAATGTATGCGACCCTCGCGCGGCAGACAAGCCCGCCTCAGTGACAGGAGCGCCGCACCCGCCGATGGCCGTCTACACCGATGTCGCAGATGACGATCTCCGGGCATTTGTCGCGCTCTACGACATCGGCGAGGTTTTGGCGTGCAAGGGGATCGCCGAAGGCGTCGAAAACTCGAATTTCCTGCTCACGACCGAACGCGGCAATTTCATCCTGACGCTCTACGAAAAACGGGTGGCACGGCAGGACCTGCCGTTCTTTATCGCGCTGATGGAGCATCTGGCGCGCAACGGCGTCGCCTGTCCGACGCCGCTGCACGGCCGCGACGGTGTTGCGTTGCGCGAGCTGTGCGGCCGCCCCGCGGCGATGGTGACGTTTCTCGCCGGCATGTGGCCGCGCCGCATCCAGCCGTTTCACTGCGCCGGCGTCGGCCGGGCGCTCGCGATGCTGCACAGCGGCGGCGCTTCGTTCGCGATGAGGCGCGCCAACAACCTGTCGGTCGGCGGCTGGCGGCGCCTGTTTGAAGCCTGCGCCGGGCGCGCGGGCGAGGTTCAACCCGGCCTCGCCGAAGAACTCGACCACGAACTGCATTTCCTCGAAGCGGCTTGGCCATGCGAGCTGCCGTCGGGCGTCATCCATGCCGACTTATTTCCCGACAACGTGTTTTTTCGCGATCGCGAGGTGTCCGGGCTGATCGATTTTTATTTCGCCTGCACGGATTTTCTTGCCTACGATTTGGCGGTGTGCCTCAACGCCTGGTGTTTCGAGGCCGACGGCAGCCTCAATGTGACCAAGGCGCGGCTGTTGCTCGACAATTACCGCCAGGCGCGGCCCCTGTCGGCAGAGGAGGTTGCGGCACTGCCGCTGCTTGCCCGAGGCAGCGCGTTGCGGTTTTTGCTGACCCGGCTGTTCGATTGGCTGAACCGGCCGGCGGGAGCCCTGGTGCGGCCCAAGGACCCGCTCGAGTTTCTGCGCCGACTGCGCTTTCACCGCACGGTGGCTGGTGTGCACGATTACGGCCTCGATGTCTGAACCCGGCAGCCCCGACCTGGGCGAGGTCGAGATCTTCACAGACGGCGCCTGCAGCGGCAATCCGGGCCCGGGCGGCTGGGGTGCGATCCTGCGCTATCGCGGGGTCGAGAAGGAATTGAGCGGGGCCGATCCCGCGACCACCAACAACCGCATGGAATTGACCGCGGCGATCGCCGGGCTCGAAGCGTTGAAGCGGCCGTGCCGGGTGAGGCTCTACAGCGACAGCCAGTATTTGCGCGACGGCATCACCAAGTGGATCCACGGCTGGAAGGCGCGCGCCTGGCGCACGGCGGACAAAAAACCCGTCAAGAACGTCGATTTGTGGCAGCGGGTCGAGGCCGCCGCGCAGCCCCACCAGGTCGAATGGATCTGGGTGCGCGGCCATGCCGGCCACCCCGAAAACGAGCGCGCCGACGCGCTCGCCCGCGCTGGCGTTGCCCGCGCCGCGACGGGCGCCGCTGTTGCTGAAGAGCCGTCGACTAGCGGAAATTGCGGCTCGGGATGACAATGTCGCGGATGTCGTAGCCGGGCGCCTTGACCGGGACGGCGAAAGGCGGTTTCGCGGCAGCGGGCGGTTCCTCTTCGCCGGTGCGCTCGCGCAAGGTGTTTAGTCGCGGGGTCAGGTCGTCGAGGCGCTCGGCGACAATGTGGATGACGCTCTGCTCGCGCTGCAATTTGCCGATGCAGCGCAACAGGGTGGCGCCCAATGCCGCGCGCCGGAAGCGTTCTAGGACGGCCGGCCAGACGATCAGATTGGCGATCCCGGTCTCGTCCTCGATCGTGACAAAGACGACGCCGTTGGCGCTACCCGGGCGCTGGCGGATCAGCACCACCCCGGCGATCGCGAGCCGCCGGTCGACCGGCAGACGGGCGAGGTCGGCCGCGGCCACCAGCCCCTCGCGGGCGAGATCGGCGCGCAAAAACGCCAGCGGATGGCGCTTCAGGCTGAGGCCGAGGGCGGCGTAATCCTCGACCACATGCTCGCCGAGCGGCATTTCGGGCAACAGAGCGGCGGCACGGGTTTCATTGTTTTCACCTTCGTCATCTCGACCACCTCCCCCCTCACCCTGCCCGCTGAGGTGAGGGGCCGCTTCAGAAACGGCGAACAACGGGAGCGGCGGGTCGCCGAGCGCCTTCAACGCCCACAAGGCGCGGCGGCGATCGAGCCCGAGCGAGCGAAAGGCGTCGGCCTCCGCGAGGCGCTCGAGCGCCCCGCGGCCGAGCCCGCTGCGCCGCCACAGCGCTCTCGCGTCCGGATAGCCCGCGCCGCGCGCCGCGACGAGCCGCCCGGCATCGGTCTCGATAAAGCCCTTGATCTGGCGAAAGCCGAGGCGCAACGCGGGACGATTACCTCTCTCTATCTTCGTCTTGGCCGGGCTCGGCCCGGCCATCCACGCCTTTGACGCCGATAAAGAAGACGTGGATACGCGGGACAAGCCCGCGCGAGACGACTTCAACTTGTCCAAGGCGGATTGCGAGTGTGGTATGCTTGAAGCCGAAATTTCCTCGGATAGCCTTGCGCGCAAGCGGGAATCCAGGAGCCTGATCCCTGTCGCTCGCCCCCTTGTTCGAGCCAGGGGCAGGTCCTGGGCCCCCGCTTCCGCGGGGGTGACGACCAGATGGGTCGGCGCAGCCTCCACCGGTTCGAGGGTGCAGTCCCACTGGCTGTGATTGACGTCGACGGGCAGCACAGTCACGCCGTGCTCGCGCGCGTCGCGGACGATCTGTGCCGGGGCGTAGAAGCCCATCGGCTGGCTGTTGAGCAGCGCGCAGGCGAAGACCTCGGGGTAAAAGCACTTGATCCAGGCCGAGACATAGACGAGGAGCGCAAAGCTCGCGGCATGGCTTTCCGGGAAACCGTAAGTCCCAAACCCCTCGATCTGGCTAAAGCAGCGCATGGCAAAGTCACGGTCGTAGCCGTTCGCCACCATGCCGGCGACGAACTTGTCGCGGAACAGGTGGATATCGCCGTTGCGCTTGAAGGTCGCCATCGCGCGACGCAGCCGGTCGGCCTCCTCCGGGGCAAAGCCGGCGCCGACGATCGCGATCTTCATCGCCTGCTCCTGGAACAACGGCACGCCCAGGGTCTTGCCCAGCACCTGACGCAGCGCGTCCGAGGGGTAGTCGACCGGCTCGATCCCGGAGCGCCGTCGCAGATAGGGGTGCACCATGTCGCCCTGAATCGGCCCCGGCCGCACGATCGCGACCTCGATCACGAGATCGTAGAATTCGCGCGGACGCAGGCGCGGCAGCATCGTCATCTGGGCGCGGCTTTCGACCTGGAAGACGCCGAGCGAGTCGGCGCGGCTCAGCATCTCGTAGACCGCGGGATCTTCGGCCGGCACTGTGGCGAGATCGAACCGACGGCCGTAATGCTGTCCGATCAACGCAAAGGCCTTCCTGACGCAGGTCAGCATGCCGAGCGCCAGAACATCGATCTTTAAAATGCCAAGCTGGTCGAGATCGTCCTTGTCCCACTCGATGACGGTGCGGTCCTGCATTGCCGCATTCTCGATCGGCACCAGTTCGCTGAGCGGTCCGCGCGTGATCACAAAGCCGCCGACGTGCTGCGAGAGGTGGCGCGGAAAGCCGGTGAGCTCGGCGGCGAGGTCGAGTGCGAGGCGAAGCGTGCGGTCGGCGGGGTCGAGGCCGGCCTCGCGCACTTTTTGCTCGGCGATCGGGTCGTTGCTCCAGCCCCAGACGATGCCGGCCAAGGCGGCGACGACATCAACCGACAGGCCGAGCACCTTGCCGACCTCACGGATCGCCGAGCGCGAGCGATAGCAGATCACGGTGGCGGCGAGCCCGGCCCGGTCGCGACCGTATTTCTCGTAGATGTACTGGATCACCTCCTCGCGCCGCTCATGCTCGAAATCGACGTCGATGTCGGGCGGCTCGTTGCGCGCCGCACTGATAAAGCGCTCGAACAGGACGTCGATGCGCGCCGGGTCGACCGCGGTGATGCCGAGACAGTAGCAGACGACCGAGTTCGCGGCCGAGCCGCGGCCCTGGCACAGGATGCCGCGCCGCCGCGCGAACGCGACGATGTCGTGCACGGTCAGGAAATAGCGGGCGTAATCGAGCCGTTCGATCAGCTCGAGCTCGTGCGCGATCAGCTCTCGGATCTTGTCGGGGATGCGGCTTTGACCGGCTTCTGAGAATACAGATCCATTGCCGTCTCTATCGTCATTCCCGCGAAAGCGGGAATCCAAGGGGCCAAGCTCCGAGCGGTGGCTCTGAACCCCCGCTTTCGCAGGGGCGACGAAAGAATGACCTGATACCCGAGGGAAATGCCGCGAAAAGAGCTCGTTGGCACCCGCCCAGGCGAGATCGGCGAGGCGCTGCTGCGGGGTGCGGTCGTCCTCGACGGCGTCGTCCGGGTATTCGTAGCGCAATTCGTCGAGGCTGAACCGGCAGCGCCGGGCGATCTCGAGACTGCGCGCGACCGCGTCCTCGTGTCCGCGAAACAACCGCGCCATCTCCTGCGGAGATTTCAGATGGCGCTCGGCGTTGGCGGCAAGGCGAAAGCCGGCCTCGGCGATGGTGCAGCCTTCGCGGATGCAGGTCAGCACATCCTGCAACGGCCGCCGCCCGGGCACGTGATAGAGCACGTCGTTGGTCGCAACCAGCGGCACCCCCGCCGCCTCGGCGAGCGCCGCGAGATGGGCAAGGCGGCGCGCATCGTCGCCGCGATAGAAGTGGTGGGCGGCGAGATAGACGCGGCCCGCGAAATCCGCGCCGACGCGGGCGGCAGAAGCAGCGAATTTCGCCATATCCGGCCCCCACCCTACTCCTCCCCCGCGAGCGGGGGAGGGAATGGGAGTGGGCAACACGATGACGATCTGTCCCTCACCGTGGGCGACGACATCGCGATAGCCGAGACGGCATTCGCCTTTGGGTGCGCGGCGCTTGCCCAGTGTCAGCAGCCCGGCCAGCCGGCCGTAGGCGGCGCGGTCTTCGGGAAAGGCGAGCAGGCTCGCGCCGTCGTCGAGATCGAGACGGCAGCCGACGACAAGACGGATGCCGACCTCCTTTGCCGCTTGGTGCGCGCGCACGACCCCGGCAAAACTGTTGCGGTCGGTGACCGCGATCGCCTGGTGGCCCAACGCCGCCGCGGTCATGACCAGCTCGGCCGGATGCGCCGCCCCGTGCAGGAACGAGAAGTTGGTCGTGACCTGCAGTTCGGCGTAGCCGGCGCTATCAGCCGAATATGCCATGGACATACCAGCACAGCGGATGGCCGCCGCCGGGCAGCCCCGCCCGGAACAGCCACAAGCGCCGGCCCTCTTCGTCCTCGACCCGGTAATAATCACGGATCGCATCAACCACGCCTGATTCATCGGGCTGCCACCATTCCTCGGCGATCCGCTCCGGTCCGTCGGCGCGTCTCACCCGATATGCGCGGCGCCGCCAGGTAAAACGAAAGGGTGGGTCGTCGGGCAAAAGCCACGCCGCCTCGACCGGCTCCGGCGGCTCGAACAGCCGGACCGGCCGGGGCGGTTTGCCGCCGTCTCTCCCAATCAGCCTCTCTCCGCCCCACTGCCCCCTCACCCACCCAGCCGCCTCCCCTTCCCTCCCCCGCTGGTCGGGGAGGGTTACGGTGGGGGCTTGCACCCCCCTCTCCCGCAGTGCGCGAGAGGGTCCTGAGCGCAGCAAAGGGGGTGAGGGTAACGCCGCCGGTACCCGCACAGAGGCGCGCTCCGGGATGTGGCTCTCGCGGGCCTCGAGCCGCAACAGCGCGGCGAGCCCCAACCGGTTGCCGAGCCGGTCGAGGAGCGCCGCGACGTTTCCTGACGTGCCCTCCTTCGCCCCCTCCCCAACCCTGCGCCGCTCGCGGGGGAGGGAATGGAAGGGGTGAGGGTGAGGGTTAATAGAAGCACCGGCAAAGCCGATTTGCTCGGGACCCAAGGGCTCGACTGCGAAGGCGGCGAGGATCATGTCCTCGACCCCGAGGCCTGGATCGACGGTGTCGAGCCGCCCCTTGAACAGGGCGGCGAGGTGGTTCGGGTCGCGGCTCGGCCGTGCGGTGCCGAGCACAATGCGCTCGACTCGGCCGTCAACCCGGTGAAAGGCGAGCACGAGCCGCCGCGCCCCGAGCCCCTCCAGCACCAAGCGCGCGACAAGATCCTCGGCGAGCCGCCCGGTGGCGAGCGCCAGATCGGCGGGGTCGGCGATCGGCTCGGCAAAGCTCAGCCTTATCCGCCGGGCCGGGGTTTCGGCCAATGGCGACAGCGGCTCCGGCAGATCGCCATATGCCTGGTCGAGACGCCGCGCCGCCGCTTCACCAAAGCGGCGCGTCACCGCGTCGCGCGGCATCGCATAAAGATCGCCGACCCGCTTCAACCCGACCCGCCGCAACCCTTGCGCCGTCGCCGGGTCGAGACGCAATGCCTCAACCGGCAGCGGGGCGAGACCGGCGCGGGTTTTTCCCGGCCATACAACGACCGGGCGCTCGCCGGTTTGCGAAAAGCGAGCGAATGCCCAGGCGGCGCCGAGTGTGTCGGCGACGGCAACGCGACCGGTGACGCCCTGGCGGTCGAGCCGGGCGATCAGATCAGCCGCCAGGGCATCCTCCCCGCCCCAAAGATGGGCGCAGCCGGTAACCTCGATTTTTATCCCGTCGATCCCGTCGGGGGCTGTCCACGGACTATAGCGATCGCACCATTCCGCCAACCGCAGCAAGGCCGCGGCGTCCTTTGCAGGCTCGGCCGCGACGGTCGCGAGACCGGGCAGAAAGGACAGCGCATCGGCCAACGGCATTCCCGGGGCGAGACCGGCGGACGCCGCTGCCGGGTTGACCGCATCAAGCAGGCGCCGCCCGGCGCTGTCGACGACCGTAGCAAAGGGCGACTCCTCAGCCGACGCGGCGGATTGCTTCCGGCGGGGATGTATCGCCGCCGCCCGGCGCCATCGGTCGATCGGCCAGTGCTTCAGCCAGAGATACAATATCTGTCGCATCGACCATTTTTCCTTCCCTGACCTCCACGTCCCAGCCTGCCGGCTCGCCCCCGCGGCAGCGCAACAGCTCGACCCGCCAGCATGGATGCCCGATCCCCGACCCTGCGCGGCTATCGCCGCCCTCGCGAAAGCGGGTGACGGGGCGCGACGGCAATGCGGCAATTTGCCAGCGCGTCGCAGCGGCGTTGGGCAGATTGCGTTCGCGGGCCGCCTGCCCGCCATTGCACCAGCGCCGCAATACAAAAGCGGTGACGCCGGAGCGCTCCGCGGCGAGTTGCAATCGACGGCTCGCGACCGCCGGGAAGGCACCGACTTCGCCGACCACCGCGGCAACACCCGATGTGCGCAACCCTTCCTCCATTGCCCACAGAAGCTCGCTGTCGCGCGCGGTTCGCACCAGCACCAGCCGCGCCGGATCGAGCCCGCAGGCGGCAAGGCCTGCCCCGTGAAGGTCCGGCCGGGCAAGACACCACAGCACGATGCCGTCCACCGCGGTCACAAGCCGAGCGAGGATGCCGGCTACAAAGGCGGCGGCGAGCGCGCCGTCCTCCCCGTCTCCGCCTGCCCCGAGAACTTCGTGCAAGGCGCCGCGCGCCAGCCCGCCGCCCGGCAAAGCCCGATCGATCGCGGCGGCACCGAAGGGAAGCACGCCATGCGCTGTCGCCGCCGGGCGCTCGAGCCGCCGAACCTGATCGCGCAGCATCGGCAGCACCGACAATGGGTCGCGAGGCATCTTTGAGGAAGGCCCAATCATGTTGCCTTTTTGTTCTTAATTTGGCGACTTGTCAATCCTCATCGACCAGTGGGTTCCGGGTGCCGCTGGTCGCCTGATGCACACCCTCTCGTGACGCCAGCCTGCTCGCCACCGGCGCAAACTGGCGCACCACCTCAACCTCTATGACAACGTGAACCAATCTCCGCCGGCTGTGTTTCTTTCTTGGCAAAGCACCTATGGAGTAAACACCATGTGGCGGTTCGTGATCTGGACCGTAATCATCTGAATGCTCTTAAGTGCTTTGGTTATTATCGATATCGGCAATCGTACTATTATTCTTAATATGACCCACCAGGAGGAAATTTCCTGTTTATCGTCTTTTGTCTGGTGATCATCTTTGCCGGACCTTACTGGGGCTGGTACGGCTCGTGGTGGTAGCAGAGCTGAGATGGCTTCGCCGTCGCCATTAATGCTATGGTCCCCTTTATGCTGTGGTCATTGTTTCAATTGCTGCGTCGTCCAGCGGTGGGGTTGCTCGGCCCTTCGATGACGCCATATAGGCGCGTGAGGGATCGCGGATGCTGCCGTCAGGGGCGCCGCGGCCAGCTCGTCGGAGTGTGTCATGGAATTCGAAAAATACACCGAAAGGGCTAAGGGGTTTGTCCAGGCGGCGCAAGCACTTGCCTTGCGCCGCGGGAACCAGCGGCTGACGCCCGAACACCTGCTCGCGGCGCTGCTGGAAGACAAGGAAGGTCTAGCCGCCAATCTCATCCGGGCGGCGCAGGGCGATCCGCGGGCGGCGCTGAGCGCGATCGAGACCGAGCTTGCCAAGCTGCCCCGCGTCGAGGGCTCGGGGGCCGGTCAGGTCTACATGTCCCCTGAAATCGCGCGCCTTTTCGAGCAGGCGGAGCAGATTGCCCAAAAGGCCGGCGACAACTTTGTCACCGTCGAGCGGCTGTTGCTGGCACTAGCGTTGTCCAAAGAAACGGCGGCCGGCCGCGTGCTCGCCAGCGCCGGCGTGACGCCGCAAAAGCTCAACGCCGCGATCGAAGAATTGCGCAAGGGCCGAAAAGCCGACAGCGCCTCCGCGGAAGAAGGCTACGACGCGCTGAAGAAATACGCCCGCGACCTGACCGAGGCGGCACGCGACGGAAAGCTCGACCCGGTCATCGGCCGCGACGAGGAGATCCGCCGCACGATCCAGGTTCTCTCGCGCCGCACCAAGAACAACCCGGTGCTGATCGGCGAACCCGGCGTCGGCAAGACCGCAATCGTCGAAGGGTTGGCGCTGCGCATCGTCAATGGCGACGTGCCCGAGGGGCTGAAAGACAAGCGTCTGCTGGCACTCGATCTCGGCGCCTTGATCGCCGGCTCGAAGTTCCGCGGCGAATTCGAGGAGCGGCTGAAGGCAGTGCTGACCGAGATCACGGCAGCCGCCGGCGAAATCATCCTGTTCATCGACGAACTGCACACCCTGGTCGGCGCCGGCAAAGCCGAGGGCGCGATGGATGCGTCGAACATGCTAAAGCCGGCGCTCGCCCGCGGCGAGTTGCATTGCGTTGGCGCCACGACCTTGGATGAATACCGCAGGAACATCGAAAAGGACGCGGCGCTCGCGCGCCGTTTCCAACCGGTGTTTGTCAGTGAGCCATCGGTCGAGGACACGATCTCGATCCTGCGCGGCATCAAGGAAAAATACGAGCTCCACCACGGGGTGCGCATTACGGACGGCGCGATCGTCGCGGCGGCGACCTTGTCGAACCGCTACATCACCGACCGGTTTTTGCCCGACAAGGCGATCGACTTGATGGACGAGGCTGCCTCCCGGCTGCGTATGGAGGTCGATTCCAAACCTGAGGCAATCGACGAGCTCGATCGGCGCATCGTGCAGCTGAAGATCGAGCGCGAGGCGCTCAAGAAGGAAAACGATGCGGCGTCGCGCGATCGGTTGGAAAAGCTCGTCAAAGAACTGGAGGAGCTGGAACAACGCTCATCCGAGATGACTGCGCAATGGCGCGCGGAAAAGGAGAAGCTCGCCGGCGCGCAAAAGCTCAAGGAGCAGCTGGACCGCGCCCGTGCCGAACTCGAGACGACGCAACGGCGCGGCGACTGGAGCCGTGCCGGCGAACTGACTTACGGCGTGATCCCAGAGCTCGAACGCAAGCTCAAGGAGGCCGAGGCGGCCGAGACTGGGCGCATGCTCGAAGAGGCGGTGACCGCGGAGCACATCGCCGCGGTGGTGTCGCGCTGGACCGGCATCCCGGTCGACAAGATGCTCGAGGGTGAGCGCGAGAAGCTTCTCTCTATGGAGGTCGCCCTCTGCCGCCGCGTGGTCGGTCAGGACGAGGCGGTCACTGCCGTCTCCAACGCGATCCGCCGGGCGCGCGCCGGGCTGCAGGATCCCAACCGGCCGATGGGCTCGTTCCTGTTCTTGGGGCCGACCGGCGTCGGCAAGACCGAGCTGACGCGCGCCCTCGCTGAATTCCTGTTCGACGACGAGAGCGCGATGGTGCGCATCGACATGTCGGAATACATGGAAAAGCACTCGGTTGCCCGCCTGATCGGCGCGCCGCCGGGTTATGTCGGCTACGAGGAGGGCGGCAGTCTGACGGAGGCGGTGCGTCGCCGGCCCTATCAGGTGATCCTGTTCGACGAGGTCGAAAAGGCGCACCCCGACGTCTTCAACGTATTGCTGCAGGTTCTCGACGACGGCCGCTTGACCGACGGTCAAGGCCGAACCGCCGACTTCCGCAACACGCTGATCGTGCTGACCTCAAATCTCGGAAGCGAGGCGTTGGCGCGCCTGCCCGAGCGAGCGGACGTGTCGGTCGCGCGGGAGGCGGTGATGGAAGCGGTGCGTGCCGCGTTCCGGCCCGAGTTCCTTAAC
>DATMLF010000057.1:0-29011 GCA_035570595.1 Allostellaceae bacterium | reverse complement strand
AGTCAATTTTACTGGTACAGAGTATCAGTTCTCAATAAAACCAGAGGTGCCCCCTGGATTAATGGTGAATCCCACGTTTACGTTCCAATCTGGAATTGCAGTTATGGGCGACCAAAAAGTACCAATAACGCAATTGACATTAACTGTGGGAGGGACCGCAATAACTGCCAAAACAACAGACCTAGCAGACGCTGTTATGAAAGATTTTGTCGATAGGGTCGATACGGCGCTGGGCTATTCGATAGCAAATAACATACGCGAGCGCTATTATCAAAGCAGCATTATGGTGGAATTTGCGCCTGGTTTGGAACGGCAAATTGCGTCTTTTGAGCGCGCTCAAAAAGTTTTGGAGAGTGAAATCAGGCGTCACGATGGCCCATTCTACCTAAAGCGCCTGGCATTCGGTAGCGGCGAGGGGTCCCAGATACCCGGTCTATTTACGATCGACGACATACCGCGATCAGATTTCACAATCGAACGGCGCGCTGGCGAACCAGCAGCATTAAACCGATATTTCTGCAGCGCTCCGCTTCCGACAGAGGCGCTGATACGCGTGCTGGGCCTGGTCGAGAATGCAATGGGAAATTAGGACACCCACGGTCCCATCTTAGGACACTGCGCCCCGAATTAGGACAGCACCCAGCTTATCGCCGAGTTGCAGCGCCGCCGGTGCTTCGATAGGGTCGGTCGTTTCTATGGGATATCATGGCGTGCGCTACCTCAGCACCCGCGACCCTCAGCCGCAACCCCCCACTCGCTCGTTCGCTGAGGTGCTGCTGGCCGGGCTGGCCGACGATGGCGGACTCTACGTGCCGGACCATCTGCCTGTCCTCGGGGCCGAGGTTCTGCGCGGCCATGTGGGGTTGCCTTACGCCGAGCTGACGGCGCGGCTGATTGCGCTTTTTGCCGGCGGCGCGTTTTCGGTGGACGAGCTGCGCCAGCTTGCGGAGCGGGCCTATCGCGGCTTCCGCCATGCCGCGGTGACGCCGCTCGTGCAGATCGACGAGCGGCTGTGGCTGCTCGAGCTGTTCCACGGGCCGACCCTCGCCTTCAAGGACCTAGCGCTGCAGCTTGTCGGGCTGCTGTTCGACGCGGCATTGGCGCAGCGGCGCGAGCATGTGACGGTCATCGGCGCCACTTCCGGCGACACCGGCTCGGCGGCGCTCGAAGCCTGCCGCGACCGCGACACGCTCGACATCTTCATCCTCTACCCGCATGGCCGCATCTCCGAAGTGCAGCGGCGGCAAATGACGACGCTCGAAGCGCCGAACGCGCATCCGATCGCGATCGAGGGCACCTTTGACGACTGCCAGGATCTGGTGAAGGCGCTGTTCGCCGACACCCAGCTGCGCCACGCGCTGAACCTTGCGGCGGTGAATTCGATCAACTGGGCGCGGATCGCGGCGCAGACCGTGTACTACTTCGCCGCCGGCGCGGCGCTCGGCATGCCCGATCGTGCGCTGTCGTTCAGCGTCCCGACCGGCAATTTCGGCAACGTCTATGCCGGGCACATCGCCCGCCAAATGGGGCTGCCGGTCGAGCGCCTGGTGATCGGGACCAACCGCAACGACATCCTCGCTCGCTACATCGCCAAGGGCGAGATGACGATCGCCGCCGTCGAACCGAGCTTGAGCCCGAGCATGGACATCCAGGTCTCGAGCAATTTCGAGCGGCTGCTGTTTGAGCTCAAGGGCCGCGCCGGCGGCGCGGTCGCCGACGCGATCGCCGCCTTTCGCCGCTCCGGAACCCTGCCTCGTGCCGACGCGGAATGGCATGCGGCGCGCCGCCTGTTTTCCGCCCACCGGATCGACGACGAAGCAACCGTGGCGACGATTGCCGAGACCTATGCCCGGTCGGGAATGCTGATCGACCCTCACACCGCGGTCGCGGTCGGCGCCGCGCGCGCCGAGCTTGCGGCCGACGAGAGCGGCGCGCCGATGGTCGCGCTCGCCTGCGCCCACCCCGCGAAATTCCCCGACGCCGTCGAGCACGCCACCGGTGTTCGCCCGGTGTTGCCGGCGGCGCTCGCCGACCTCTTCGAGCGCCGCGAGCGGATCACGGTTTTGCCCAACGATCAGGCAGCAGTAACGCGCTATATTCGCGACCATTCGCGGCGCAGCGGGAGAGCTGAATGACGATCGAGCTGTCTGAACTGAAAAACGGGTTGCGGATCGCCACCGACCGGATCACGACGGTGGACACGGTTTCGCTCGGCATCTGGGTCGATGTCGGGACCCGGCACGAGCCGGCCGAGATCAACGGGGTCGCGCATTTCCTCGAGCACATGGCGTTCAAGGGAACCGAGCGGCGCTCAGCGCTCGCCATCGCCGAGGAGATCGAGGCGGTCGGCGGGCACCTGAACGCCTACACCTCGCGAGAGAGCACCGCCTACTACGCCAAGGTACTGAAGGAGGACGCGCCGCTCGCGCTCGACATCCTCGCCGACATCCTGCAGCACTCGACCTTCGAGCGCGACGAGCTCGAACGCGAGCGCACGGTGATCCTGCAGGAGATCGGCCAGGCCAACGACACGCCCGACGACATCATCTTCGACCATTTCCAGGAATGCGCCTATCCCGACCAAGCCATGGGGCGGCCGGTGTTGGGCCGGCCAGAGATCATCCGCCGGCTCGGGCGCGACGAGGTCACCACCTATCTGCGCGACCATTACGGCGCGCGGCGCATGGTGTTGGCAGCGGCGGGTAACCTCGACCACGGCCGGATCGCGGCGCTCGCCGAAAAACTGTTGTCCGAGGTGCCGGCGGAGCGCCCGGTCGCGACCGAGCCTGCGCATTATGCCGGCGGCGACCGACGCGAGGAACGCGACCTCGAGCAGCTCCACCTGGTCCTCGGGTTTCCCGGGCTGACCTTGGACGACCCCGATTATTACGCCGGCTCGGTGCTGACGACCGCGTTTGGCGGCGGCATGTCCTCGCGGCTGTTTCAGGAGATTCGCGAAAAGCGCGGGCTCGTCTACACGATCCACTGCTTTGGCCACAGCTACCGCGACGGCGGCTTGTTCGGCATCTATGCCGGCACCGGCGAGGAAGAGGCGGCGGAACTGGTCCCGGCCTTGTGCGAGGAGGTGCGCAAGCTTGGAGACGGCCTCGCCTCGGCGGAATTGGCGCGCGCAAAGACGCAGCTCAAGGCGGGGTTGCTGATGTCGCTCGAAAGCACCTCGGCGCGCTGCGAGCAATTGGCCCAGCACCTGTTGATCTACGGGACCCCGTTCGACCCAGCCGAGGTCGTGGGTCGCATCGAGGCGGTCGATGCCGCCGCGATCCGGCGGGTGGTCATGCGCTGGCGGGATGGCCCGCCGACCTTGACGGCGCTCGGGCCGTCGAGCCGGCTCGAAGACTTCGACCGCGTTCAGGCGCGGCTCGCGGCGTGACGGCTGCCGTGATGGCGCCGCAGCGCAAATCGTTCCCGCGGCTGTTTCTGGCGCGCTCGGACCCGTTTCGGCTGATCGGCGAGCGCGTCTACCTGCGCGCCCCCGAGCGCGGCGATTGGGAGGCGTGGGCCGGTTTGCGCGCGCGCTCGCGCCCGTTCCTCGAGCCGTGGGAGCCGAGCTGGCCCGCCGACGCGCTGTCGCGGCTGAGCTTTCGTTCGCGGATTGCGCGCTACGCCGAGGACTGGCGCACCGACCAATCCTACAATTTCTTTATCTTCGGGCATGACGACGAGCTGGTCGGCGGGATCGGTCTGTCGAACCTGCGCCGCGGCGTCTCCGAAACCGCGAGCCTCGGCTACTGGATCGGCGAGCCGTACGCACGCCAGGGGCTGATGACCGCGGCGTTGCCGCTGGTGCTCGATTTTTCGTTCGACCGGCTGCGCCTGCACCGCGTCGAAGCCGCCTGCCTGCCGAGCAACGTCCCGAGCCGCGCCCTCTTGACCCGCACCGGCTTCCAGCAGGAAGGCTATGCCCGCGAATACTTGTGCATTGCCGGGAAATGGCAGGATCACGTGCTCTTCGCGATGCTGCGCGAGGACTGGCGATCCTGACGATCCGGGGTGACGAAGTCGATCTCTTTACGCCGGAGCAAGCCGGTTACGCCGGAGCAAGCCGGCAGTGGCCGACTCAATTCGGGGTGATCAGGGTAATTTCGGGAAAATAGCTGAGGTAGCGGCAGCTATCGCGCGTAATCAGCGTCAGCTCCGAAACCACCGCATGGGCACCGATAAGAAATCAGACAGCACCCCTGTCCTGCCGCCGCCGGATCGGCGATAGCGCAGAAATGCCTTGCCCGCAAGGAACAGCGCCGGGCGGGGGATCGCCACCAGAGCGACACCGCCCTTCACCAGCATTTCGTCGAGTTGCTCGAGGCGCTGATAGCCTGCCGACAATTCGGCATATATGACACCGTTGATGACGATGTCGTCGATCGCGGCCGCGGCATTGAGTTGGCGCCGCGCCCAGTCGGCCCACATTGGGTCGCACCCAACAACATCCAGCAGCACATTGGTGCCGGCCAGGATCACTCGTCCTCGCCGCGCAACAGCCGCATCAGCTCATCTGTCGTCATGCCGAACCCAGCGCTGCCGAGGAGCGCGTCAAACCGCTCCTTTTGCTGCTTTTCGTCGGTTCTCAGCACCACCTCGCCGTGATCGGCCAATACGAAATCGACATCGGATCCACGCTTCAGGCCGAGATGGCCGCGCAACCGCTTGGGGATCGTTACCTGCCCTTTGGCGGTCATCTTCGTCATCTTCGTCTGGGTAATACCGGGTTCACCCAGGGTAATACATAGCCCGAAAATGCCGGTTGTGCTATGATGACCAAGGTAGTATGGCGTTTGGGATGGATCAGGGCGCCAAGCGCACATTCCCCCGAAAGCGGGAGCTGAGAAACCAAAGACCGCGATAATTTCCCCCTGTTCAAGCCAGGGCGGCCTCCGGGACTTGATTCCCGGGGTGCGCCCGTCGAAGGTCCGCGGGACGGCGAATGACTTCTCGACAGCGCGTTCGATATTCTGGGCGAGCCTTTGAGGGAGCAGCGGCGTGCTCGTAGAGATCGGCCATTTCGCGCTCGTTCTCGCACTCCTCGTGGCCGCGGTGCAGGGCATCCTGCCGCTGGTCGGGGCGGCGGCGCGCAGCCCCGCGCTGATGGATTTGGCGCGGCCGGCGGCGCTGTTGCAGTTCGGCCTCGTGGCGTTCGCGTTCGCGATCTTTATTCACGCGCACATCGTCTCCGATTTCTCGGTGCTCAACGTCTTCGCGAATTCGAGCCTGTCAAAGCCGATGCTCTACAAGGTCACCGGCGCCTGGGGCAGCCATGAAGGCTCGATGATGCTGTGGGTCTTCATGCTGGCATTGTTTGGCGGGCTCGTCGCGTTTTTCGGCCGCACCCTGCCGCCGAGCCTGCGCGCCCGCACTCTGGCGATCCAGGGGCTGCTCGGCTTTGGCACGCTTTTGTTCATCGTCGCCACCTCGAACCCGTTCGCGCGGCTGTTCCCGGTGCCGGCGGACGGCCGCGACCTCAACCCGCTGTTGCAGGACCCGGGCCTCGCCTTCCACCCGCCGTTCCTGTACTTCGGCTATGTCGGGTTCTCGATCTGCTATTCTTTCGCGATCGCCGCGCTGATCGAGGGACGGGTCGATGCGGTTTGGGCGCGCTGGGTGCGGCCGTGGGCGCTGACCGCGTGGTGCGGGCTGACGATCGGCGTCGCGATGGGCAGCTGGTGGGCTTATTACGTCCTCGGCTGGGGCGGCTGGTGGGCCTGGGATCCGGTCGAGAACGCCTCCTTCATGCCATGGCTGCTCGGCACCGCACTCTTGCATTCGGCGGCCGTCGTCGAAAAGCGCGAAGCCTTGCAGCGCTGGACCGTGCTGCTCGCGATCATGACCTTTGGGATGAGCCTGATCGGCACCTTTCTGGTGCGTTCGGGGGTGTTGACCTCGGTGCACTCGTTCGCGCTCGACCCGACCCGCGGCGTCTTTATCCTGATGCTGATCGGGGTCGTTATCGGCGGCGGCCTGCTGCTCTATGCGTGGCGCGCGCCGGGCCTCGCCGCCGGCAACCCGTTCGAGCCGGTCAGCCGCGAGGGCGCCCTCGTCTTCAACAACCTGTTGTTCGCGGGCGGCATGGCGACGGTGTTCCTCGGCACCTTCTACCCGCTCTTCGCCGAGGTGTGGAGCGGCACCAAGCTCTCGGTCGGGCCGCAATATTTCGACGCGACCTTTGTCCCGATCGTCGTGCCCGGTCTCGTCGCGATGGCGATCGGCCCGGTGCTTGCCTGGCGTCGCGGCAACCTGCGCGCGGCGATGCGACGGCTGCTCCCGGCGCTGGTCGGCGCGTTGCTGGCACCGCTT
The DNA here is from genome assembly GCA_035570595.1 of Allostellaceae bacterium. Taxonomy (GTDB): domain Bacteria; phylum Pseudomonadota; class Alphaproteobacteria; order ATCC43930; family CGMCC-115725; genus AP-15. Next base: position 22,702 of record DATMLF010000057.1, on the reverse strand, counting down.
GTCGTGTTCTATTTCGCGCCCGGCGCATCGCTCGCGGCGCTCGGCGGCGTGGCGCTCGCGGTGTGGGCGATGCTCGGCGTGCTCGCCGATCTCGCCGACCGCGTCGGCGCCGCCAAATTGCCGCCCGCCACCGTGCTGCGCCGGCTGCGCCACCTGCCGCGCGGCACCTGGGGCTATGTGATCGCCCATTTCGGGGTCGGCGTGCTGATCGCCGGCATCACCGTGTCGACCGCGTGGCGCAGCGAGCGGATCGAGACGGTGCACCCGGGCGACAATTTGAAGATCGCCGGCCGCACCCTGCATTTTGTCGGGGTCACCGAGGGCAGCGTCGAAAACTACGATGTCCAGCGCGCCGAGATCGTCGTCGACCGCCCCGGCGCGGCGCCGTTCACGGTCTATCCCGAGCGCCGCTGGTATCCGATCGCGGGCAGCTCGACGACCAACACCTCGATTACCACCAACGGCTTTGGCGATCTTTACCTGGCGCTCGGCGAGGGCGACGGCAAAGGCGGCTGGGTGTTGCGCGCCTATTACAACCCGCTCGTCCCGTGGGTCTGGTTCGGTGCCGTTCTGGCGGCGCTGGGCGGCCTGGTCTCGCTGAGCGACCGGCGCTCGCGGGTGCGCGCACGCGCTGCTCGCACGCTGCCGGGAATGGCGGCGCGGCCGGCGGATCCGGGATGATCCGGAGGCTTCGTTTGGCGGCGCTGGTGCTGATCGCGGTCGCCGTGCCGGCCGCCTTTGCGGTCGAGCCGTCCGAGCGCCTCGCCGACCCGACGCTCGAGGCGCGTGCCCGCGCGATCAGCAGCGAATTGCGCTGCCTCGTCTGCCAGAACGAGTCGATCGACGAGTCGAACGCTCCGCTTGCGCATGACTTGCGCCTGCTCGTGCGCAAGCAGCTCGTCGCCGGCGACACCGACCGCCAGGTGCTCGACTACATCGTCGCACGCTACGGCGTCTTCGTGCTGCTCGATCCGCCGTTCGAGCCCTTGACCTGGCTGTTGTGGCTGGGACCGCCGGCTCTGGTGATGGGCGCCGGAGCGGTGTTGCTGTTGCGCGCGCGGCGACGGCACGGCCCCGATCCGGTTCCGGCGGGGCTGTCGCACGACGAGCGCGCTCGCGCCGCGGCCCTTTTGGGGGACCGCGCATGACCTGGTTCTTGGTCGTCGTCGCGCTTTTCACGCTGGCCGTGCTGGCGATCCTGCTGCGGCCGTTGATCCGGCCGCCGCAGACCGGCGCCGAGGATCCGCAGGAACCCGTGGCCGCACTCTTTCGCCGTCAGATTGCCGCGGTCGACGAGGAGGTAACCGAGGGCCGGCTCGCCCCGGAAGAGGCCGAGGCGGCGCGCGCCGAGATTACCCGCCGGCTGCTCGCGACGGCCGACCGGGATGCCGCCGCACCTGCGGCACGCAGCGGGCGCAAATCGGAAAACCGCTGGCGCTTCGCCGCCGCGGTCGGCGTTGCCGGCGTGCTACCGGCGGCGGCGCTCGCGGTCTATTTTGCCGTCGGCGCCCCCTCGGCGATCAGCCGCAACGGCGGCCCCGACCCCGCCTCGCCGCAAGGGCCGGCCGAGCTTGCCGCCGCCGCCGACCAGATCAAGGCGCATCTGCGAGAGGCGCCGAACGACCTCAAGGGCTGGACCTTGCTCGGGCGCACCCTGGCTTCGCTCGACCGCTTCCCGGAGGCGCTCGACGCCTACAACCACGCTCTTGCGCTCGCACCCGACAATGCGAGCCTGCATGCCGAATTCGGCGAGGTGCTGGTGCTGCAAGCCCAGGGCGCGGTGACCCCGGCGGCCGAAATCGAGTTCGCCAAGGCGCCCGACGACCCGCGCTCGCGCTACTACGGCGCCGAGGCCGCGCTGCAGCATGGCGACGTGGCCGGCGCCAGGCAGAAGTTGCAGGCGCTGCTGGCTTCGGCGCCTCCCGGGGCACCATGGCGGCAGACCGTCGCCGACCGGCTCGCCGAGCTTTCGCGCGGTGCGGGCGCGGCCGGCTCTGCCGCCTCTAAAACACCCTCGGCCGCCGCCGCGTCGGGCCCGACCGCGCAGGATGTCGCCGCGGCCCAGTCGATGGCCCCTGACCAGCGCCAGGCGATGATCCGCGGCATGGTCGAGCGGCTGGCGCAGCGGCTCGAGCAGCATCCCGACGACCAGGCCGGGTGGGAGCGGCTCGCCCATGCCTATGACGTGCTCGGCGAGCCCGACAAGGCGCAGGCAGCCCGCGCCCGCGCCGCCGCCGCTGGCGAAAAGGTCGCGACTGCGACAACCCCGGCGACAACCCCGCCGACCGGCAATGCGGCCGCGGTGCCGCCGCCGAGCGACCCGCAAGGATGGATCGACCGGGCCCGCGCCGACCGGGAGCAGGGCCGGGCCACCGACGCCGTCGCGACGCTGAAGCAGGGAAATGCGACGTTCCCCGGCAATCTGGCGTTGCTGGAAGCCTATCTGAACGCGCTTGCCGGCGGCCTGAAGGACGACCATCCGACCCCGGAGCTCGTGGTCGTCGCGACCCAGGTCAACGCACTCGACAAACAGCAGCCGGATGCGCTGTGGTATCTCGGTCTTGCTGCCGCGCAGGACGGCGACCGCTTTCGCGCCGCGGCCTACTTGACGCAGCTCCTCGCCGAGCTGCCGCCAAGCGACGCTCAGCGCGCGCTGGTGCAGCACCGGCTCGACGCGCTCCGTTAACCGGCGCGCGGGCGTTTTCCCCGGAACCGACACATGGCGCTACCGACCGGATTGTGCCTCGTCACCGGAGCAACCGGGTTTGTCGGGTCCGCGGTGGCGCGCGCGTTGCTGCGCGCAGGCCATCCGGTGCGCGTCCTGGCGCGGCCCGCCAGCGACCGCCGCAATCTCGCCGATCTTCCGGTCGAGGTCGCGATCGGCGCGATGGAGGACGCAGCCTCGCTCGCCCGCGCCGTCGCCGGTTGCCGCTATCTTTTTCATGTCGCCGCCGATTACCGGCTGTGGGTCCCCGACCCCGCCGCGATGTACCGCGCCAATGTCGACGGCACTCGCGCGCTGATGCAGGCGGCACTCGCGGCCGGGGTCGGGCGCATCGTCTACACTAGCAGTGTCGCCACCCTCGGCCTCGTCCCCGGCGGGTCCGCCGACGAGGCGACGCCGAGCCGGCTCGACGCCATGATCGGCCCCTACAAGCGCTCGAAATTCGCGGCCGAGGAGGTCGTCCGCGGCATGGTCGCGGAACACGGCCTGCCCGCGGTCATCGTCAACCCATCGACCCCGGTCGGCCCCGGCGACGTGAAGCCGACCCCGACCGGCCGGCTGATCCTCGAAGCCGCGAGGGGGCATATGCCGGGCTATGTCGAAACCGGGCTCAACATCGTCCATGTCGAGGACGTCGCCGCCGGCCAATTGGCCGCGGCCGAGGTGGGCCGGGTCGGCGAGCGCTATATCCTCGGCGGCGAAAACCTGGCGCTCGCCGAAATTTTGGCCGAGGTGGCGCTTGCCGCGGGCAAGCGGGCGCCGCGGCTCAAGGTCCCGTATTCGGTCGCGTTTGCGGCGGCGGCGCTCGGCGCCGCGGCGGCGCGGGTCACCGGCCGCGAGCCGTTCACGACCCTCGACGGGGTCCGCATGTCGCGCAAGAAAATGTATTTCTCATCGGCGAAAGCAATGCGCGAGCTCGGCCATCAGGCTCGGCCCGCCACCGCCGCCATCGCCGATGCCGTCAATTGGTTCGCCAATAACGGGTATCTGAAGATTAATCGGCTGACGCGAGCCGAGTGACCGCCGTTGCGGTTTGTCGTGAGGACCACAGGCTTCAGGCTCGCGTGGGGCTAGAAGCCTGTCCGAGTAACAGATGATCGCGGTGAGCGGGCGGATCTGTTGCTGGATGTGGTATGAGCAAGACAGTTCGTGATTGGGAGCCGGATCAGGTTTGGCTGCTCCCGCCGTCGCTGCAGGACCTCGGGCGGGGCATGTGGCGCATTTCGGGCGCAACACGGTGCGCAGCGGTGTGGATCCGGGGCGATCTTGGAGAGCTTTGGCGAGGAGCGGGGATACTCGCCCTACCACCGGCTCGGGCGCGAGGACAGGCCCGCCCGCGCCCTCGCTGTCAATCGGCGGAAGCTGTCCGCGATGGGCTCTTACGCGCCGCGCGTCCGGAATAGCTGGCCGAGACATGCGCCCGCCAGGCTTGGCGAGCATAACCGTGCGCCGAACGACGGCCGCGGGCAGCGCGGCGGCGGTATTGATCGGCTACCGCGAAGTGGAACAGGCCCGCCTGCTGGAGCGGGTCGAAGGCCACGTGGCCGGCGGCGACGTAAGGGTCGAATCCGCCGGCGTCAACAGTTGCGACCAGCTGGCGCGGGCCGCTTCGCGGGTAGACAAAGCCGTAGGTCGGGTAGTCGGCGCCGAGCTGGCCGGATCCGCCGTTCATCACCGCCACCCGCGTCCAATCGTGATTGGGCGAGGTGTCCACGACCGGCATGTCGCGGCTCACCGTGCCGCGGTACCAGTTCGCGTGGTCGACCAGCACCATCGACGGGCCGACGACCTTCGAGACGACCGCGACATGGCCGGAGGGGATGCGTCCCGTCCGTCGGAACACCAGGATCGAGCCGACCACGGGCTCCGGGCCGCGCTGGTAGCGGCCGGCCGCCTCGTCCCACCAGCCGCCGGCGGCGCCGTAAAGATCGACGCCGGTGACGGCGCGCGCGTAAAGCGCGCAATTGGCCGCGGCCGCGCGCCGCGAATGCCCGGCAAAACAGCTCACCAGAATGGCGCCCCAGACGAGGCCCCAGCCCATCTTCGCTCGCATCGGTTGCCCCCCGGCTGATGTCGGCGAGTGCCAGCCGCCAAAGACGGCCTCGCGGCTCCGCGCCGTTAACAATCGTTAACGCGAGCCATAAAACCGCAGGTCGGAGGAGGAAATCACTATAATTCTTAACAGGAGAGGACAAAACCGTCGGTTTTTAACGTTACCGCGCATCGGGTATTAAGTAATTCGCGGTATGGGCGAAGCATCACGCGACAAAGCCAAGCCCGGCCAGCGCCTCTCGCACTGCGGATTCGGCAAGGAGCGCGCGAAACCGCAGAACCGGCGGCCGCTCCATTCGGCTTTTCGGGACGACAAAATCGTAATGCTCGTCCTGCACCGGGATAAAGCCGAGCCCGTACTGCCGCGCCACGGTCTCGATCGCCATCCCCCAGTCGGCGCGGCTCTGCGCGACCGCGGCGGCGACCGCGTTGTGCGACTTCGGCTGCGACTGATAGCCGGGCGGCCGCGCCCCATTTAGCAGACGGTCGGTCAGGATGCGGGTGCCGCTGCCGGCGTTGCGGTTCACCATCAGGCAGTCGGGGGCGGCCGCCGCCGCCCTTATCGCGTCCGCGTCCGAACGCCCCGCGAAGCGCGGATCGCCGTGGCGGTGAACGATCCCCTGGCGGCGACGGTAGCCCGGCACAAGATCAAGCGCCGGGGTCAGGAACGGGCGGTTGTACGCGCCGCTCTCCGGGTCCATCAGGTGGATCGCGGCGATGTCGCACTCGCCGCGCTTGGCGGCGGCGAGCCCGCCCATGCTGCCGACATTAAGGGCCTTCACCGCCATCCCCTCGGCGTGCAGCCGGTCGATCAGGATGTCAAGCCCGACGCAATGGCTGCCGACAATCACGAGGTCGGCGAGCCGGGCGCGACCGAGCAACTGCACCTCGACCGGCGTGCCCGCGGCCACGGTCTCGACCTGGGCGGCGATCGCGACAAACCCGTCGGCCTGGCTGAACGCGGTGACCGCACCCGAGCCCTTGGCGTTGGGGTAGGCGGCGAGCGCGCCCTCCTCCGCGCCGCGGATCAGCGACACCATCAGATACTCGGTGCGGCCGCGCTCGGAGGCGACGCGCAGCGGAAAAGTTGCCGGCACCCGCTCGGCCGGCTCGGGCGGCAGCCCGGCGAAGGCGCGGATCACGGGTGCTACGAACTCGTGAAAGGTGAAGATCGCCGAGGTCGGGAAGCCCGGCAACACGACGACCGGCTTGCCACCGGTGACCGCCAGGCACAACGGCTTGCCCGGCTTCAACGCGACCCCGTGAACGACGATGCCGGGGTCGACAAAGCGCGCGACCGCCCGGTAGCAGAGATCGCCCGCACCCTTTGACGTGCCGCCCGACAGGACCACGACATCGCAGGCGGCGAGCCCCTCCTCCACCAGCCGCGTCAGCACCTCGTCGTCGTCGGCGCCGATCCCGAGCGGGCAGGCGACGCCGCCAGCCTCCGTGACCGCGGCGGCGAGGATCGCGGCGTTCGAATCGTAGACCGCGCCCGGGCGCAGCGGCATGCCGGGCGCAATGATCTCGTCGCCGGTCGACACGATCGCGACGCGCGGCCGTCGCCAGACCTCGACCGCGGGGCAGCCAACCGCCGCCAAGATCCCGATCTCGCGCGAGGTCAGCTGCTGCCCGGCGCGCAGCACCGTCTCACCGCGCGCGATGTCGCTGCCGGCAAAGGCGATGAACTGGCCGGCGGCGGCGGGCCGGCGGATTTCGATGACAATGGCCCCGTCGAAATCCTCCTCGGTCTCGGTATGCTCGACCATGACGACGGCGTCGGCGCCGCGCGGCACCATGCCGCCGGTCGCGATCAAGCTCGCGGTGCCCGGCTCGACGGCGAGCCGCGGCTCCTTTCCGGGGGTCAGGATCTCCGACAGCAAGGTCAGCCGACGCGGGACGCGTTGGCTCGCGCCGAGCGTGTCGTCGGCGCGCACGGCAAATCCGTCGACGCTGGCGCGGTCAAAGCCCGGAACATCGACCTCGGCGACGACCCGGCTCGCCACGACCCGCCCCAAGGCCTGCGCCAGCGGCACGGTCTCACACCCGAGCGGGCGCAGGTCGAGATGGCGGTGAAACCGCCGCTCGGCCTGGTCGCGGTCGACCACGTCGAGAAATTGCTCCTGGCGCGCCAGATTGCGCAACGCCGCGGGAATGTCGTTCATGATGCCGGCTCCGCGCGGATTCGATCTTCGTCATAGAAATAGGCGAGGATTTGCGCGCCCGCCGGATATCCTTCGCTGGTCTCCGGCACGACGATAAAGCCGTCGCCCTGGACGGCGCTGGCAAGCCCGGCCTCGGCGAAGGGTGCCATCGCCTCGACCCGCCCGTCGGGCAGCCGGCGGATCGGGCAGATTTCGGTCAGCCCGATCGCCGAGACGATCTTCTTCGCGGCGACGGCCGGCCGGGACGGATAAAAGAGCGACCCGTCATGGCCGCCGAGCCGCCGGATCGCTCGGCCGGCGAACAGCTCGTAATTCCACAAGCAAGCCACCGGGGTGCCCGGCAACAGCAGCACCGCCACGCCCTCGACGGTATGGCCGAACCCGGCCGTGTCGCCCGGGGCAAGCGCCACGCCATGAATGTCGAGCGAGCCGGTCGCGCTGAGCGCCGCCGCGGACCGGTCCCGTTGGCCGCGGCCGGTGCCGCCCGCGACCAGCACGATGTCGGCACCGCCGCCGAATACGTCCGCGAGCAGCGCCTCGCTGACGGTGCCGCCGTCGCGCCCGACCAGCGCCCGCAGCATCGCCGCATTGCCGTCAACCGGCTGGCTTGACCGCGGGGTCCCGGCAACGACGAGGCGCACCCGCGGGCGGCGGACCACCCGCACGCTCGCAACGCCTGATTGCGCGAGCAGACCGATGTGGCGAGGTGCCAGCGGCGTTCCGGCCGCAACCAGCAATGCGCCGGCGGCGGCCACCGCACCGGCGCGGTCGACATTGGCGCCGGCGGCGGCCGGCTCGACCAATACGACCCGGCCGGTCTCGTCCGGCTCCGCCTGGTCGAACGGCACGACCGCATCGGTGCCGGGCGGCAGCGGCTCGCCCAGTTCGACCGCCGTCGCGGCCACGGCCAGCGGGTTGTAGGCGCCGGCGCCGAGGCTCTCCTCGGCACGCAGCGCGTAGCCGTCGACCGCTGCGCAATCAACGGGCGGAATCGCGGCGCCGGCGCGGATATCCGCGGCGAGCACCCGGCCCGCCGCCTTTTCGAGCGCGCTGTCCTCGGCCTCCAGGCAACGGGTGGCTGCATCGACCCAGGCGAGCGCGCGCGCAACCGGAACGCGGCCGGCGGCGCTCAATCGATCCCCACAAGAGCCTGATCAAGGTCGGCGATCAGGTCGTCCTGGTCCTCGATCCCGATCGAGAGGCGCACGAGACTATCGCCGATCCCGATCGCGCGGCGCTGCTCCGCCGGCACCGAGGCATGGGTCATGATCGCCGGATGCTCGATCAGGCTGTCGACGCCGCCGAGGCTCTCGGCCAACGTAAAAAGCCGCACCCGTTCCAGAAAGCGCTTGCAGCCAGCGAGGTCGGTCGCGAGCTCGGCGGTGACCATGCCGCCGAACCCGTTCATCTGGCGGCGCGCCAGCGCGTGCTGCGGGTGGCTCGGCAGGCCGGGGTAGATCGTGCGGCGGATTGCCGGGTGGCGCTCGAGCCAGCGGGCAACAGCGAGCGCATTCGCGCAATGCCGCTCCATGCGCAAGGCCAGGGTCTTGATGCCGCGCAGCACCAGAAAGCTGTCGAACGGGCCGGCGATGCCACCCGTCGCGTTCTGCACAAATTTCAGCCGGGCGGCAAGCTCGCGGTCGTCGCCGACGACAGCGACGCCGCCGATCACGTCGGAATGGCCGTTCAGGTACTTGGTCGTCGAGTGCACGACGACGCCGAACCCGTGGTCCAGCGGCCGCTGCACAAACGGGGTGGCAAACGTGTTGTCGGCGACGGTCCAGATTTGGCGCCGCCGGCCGACCGCCGCGACCGCCGCGAGGTCGACCAGCTTTAGCAGCGGGTTGGTCGGGGTCTCGACCCAGATCAGCCGCGTGTTCGGGCGGATCGCGGCCTCGACGGCTTCCGGGTCGGACATGTCTACGAGGGTCGCCGCCAGCCCTGCCGAGCGCCGCCGCACCCGCTCGAGCAGCCGCAACGTCCCGCCGTAGATATCGTCGGTCGCGACCACATGGGCACCCTGGTCGAGGCATTCGAGCGCCGCCGCCGTCGCCGCCGAGCCCGAGGCGAAGGCAAACCCGGCGCTGCCGTTCTCGAGGTCGGCGACAGCGTGCTCCAGCGCCTCGCGCGTCGGGTTGCGGGTGCGGGCGTATTCGTAGCCCTTGTTGACGCCGGGGCTCTCCTGCGCATAGGTCGAGGTCGCGTAGATCGGCGCCGCGACGGCACCGGTCGCCGGCTCGGGCCCGCCGCCGGCATGCACGGTGCGTGTCGCAAAGGCGTGTCGGTTGCTGTCCATCTTGCTTGCGGGCTCCTGCGGCGGCACGCGCGCTCCCGCGCATCTTACTCCTTCTCCGCCGACTGCAACGCGTCGCGCGCCCCCGACCGGCGGCAACCTGAGTCTTTGCCTATGGTGCTTTGCGGGTCAGACGGGCGGGAGCAGGGCCGCGGCGACGCGGCGGTCCTCCGCCAAGAGCACGTTGTAGGTGCGGCAGGCAGCACCGGTGTCCATCGGCTCGACCGAGATGCCGGCTTGGCGCAGCGCGGCGTGCAGCGCAGGCGCCACCGCGCACATCCGGCTGCCAAGCCCGAGCAGCAAAATCTGCACCCCGCCATGCTCGACGACCGGCTTCAGGGTCTCCTCGGTGACCGCGGCCGGCGCGGCGGCGACCCACGGCAAGGTTAGATCGGGAAACACCAGCACCGGGCCGCGCCAGATCACGCCGGCGATACGGAACCCGCTCGGCGCGTAGCGCTCTACGACCTGCCGGCCGACCGGGATAAGCGGGGTCAGCTCCATGCGCCGCGCGCCGCAGCTAGCGGGCCCTTGACGCCGGCGCCGCCGGGGCGCCCTCGCCGGAGCGCGCGATGGCGGCACGGTTCGGCCGCACATAGTAAAGCACGGGGGCGGCGATGAACAGCGACGAATAGGTGCCGATCACGACCCCCCACAGCATCGCGATCGAGAACCCGCGCAACACCTCGCCGCCCAAAAACAGCAGCGACAACACCGCGAGCGCCACGGTGCTGACGGTCAGGATGGTCCGCGACAAGGTTTCGTTCAACGCGAGGTTGATCAGGTCGGCGAGCGGCATGCGCGGGTATTTGCGCAGCGACTCGCGCACCCGGTCGTAGATGACGACGGTGTCGTTGACCGAGTAGCCGGCGACAGTCAGGATCGCCGCCAGGGTCGTCAGGTCGAATTCGAGGTGGAACAGCGCGAAGATCCCGACCGTCGTGATCACGTCGTGCAAGGTCGAAATCATGCCGCCGACGCCGAACTGCCACTCGAAGCGAAAGCCGATATAGAGCGCGATCGCCACCAGCGCCAACGCGGTCGCGGTGACGCCCGCCCGGATCAGCTCGGCGCCGACGCTCGGGCCGACGACCTCGGTGCGGCGATAGTCGATGCCAGGGCCCAGCGCCTTGCGGGCCAGCTCGACCGCCTTCTCCTGCGCGGCGTCGCCGCCCGGCTGGCGCGGCAGCCGGATCAGCACGTCGGTCGGCGGGCCGAAGCCTTGCAGCGAGGCGTCGCCCAAATGCAGCGCGTCGAGCTTTTGCCGCATCTCGGCGAGGTTCGCCGGGCCGGGCGTCACCCGCACCTCCATCAAGGTGCCGCCGACAAAGTCGATCCCGTAATTGAGCCCCACCGTCAGAAACAGGCCGATCGAGGACAGGGTCAGCAAAGCCGAGAAGGCAAAGCCGAGCCTGTGCCATTTCATAAAATCGATTTTCGGCGTGCGCCGGATGACGATCAGCGGTCTCAGCATCGCAGGGCCACCGCAAGATGATGTCGGGTCAAATCGGCACCGCCCTAGGTTTCCAGCGCCGCACCCAGGTGACGATCAACAGGCGAGTGACGAGGATTGCCGAAAACAGCGAGGTCAAGACGCCGATGCTCAGGGTCACGGCAAAGCCCTTAACCGGGCCGGAGCCCAGCCAAAACATCAGGGCGCCGGCGACAAGCGTCGTGATGTGGCTGTCGAGGATCGTGCCAAAGGCGCGCTTGAAGCCGGCGTCGAGCGCGGAAAGGATCGTGCGGCCGCCGCGCACTTCTTCGCGGATGCGCTCGTAGATCAGGACGTTGGCGTCGACCGCCATGCCCATCGTCAAGGCGATGCCGGCGATGCCGGGCAAGGTCAGGGTGGCGCCGAGCAACGACAGGCTGCCGAGCATCAGGCACAGGTTGAAGAACAGCGCGATGTCGGCGAACACGCCAAAGAGGCCGTAGAACAGGATCATGAACACGACGACGAGCGCCACCCCGACAACGCAGGCGGTGGTGCCGGCGCGGATCGAATCGGCGCCGAGCCCCGGGCCGACGGTGCGCTCTTCGAGAATCGTGATCGGCGCCGGCAAGGCCCCGGCGCGCAGCAACAACGCGAGGTCGCTCGCCGACTGCACGGTAAAGCTGCCCGAGATAATGCCCGAGCCGCCGAGGATCGCCTCGCGGATGACCGGCGCGCTGATCACCTTGTTGTCGAGCACGATCGCAAACGGCTTGCCGACGTTGTCGCGGGTGGCGTCGCCAAACCGCCGCGCACCCTCGGCGTCAAAGCGGAAGCTGACGACCGGCTCGTTGTTCTGAAATGTCGGCTGGGCGTCGACCAGCATGTCGCCGCCGACCATGACCCGCTTGCGCACGACATAGGCGCTGGGGGCGACCCGCACGGCATTGCTGTCCGCGGCCGGCAGGACTTCGTCGCCGACCGGCAGATGCCCGCTGCGCGCTTCGGCGACCGACACCCCGGTGTCGACCAGCTGGAAGGTCAGCTTGGCGGTGCGGCCTAAGAGGGCCTTCACATGCTCGGGATTGTCCACGCCCGGCAGCTGCACCAGGATGCGGTCCTCACCCTCGCGCTCGATCGTCGGCTCCTTGGTGCCGGTTTCGTCGATGCGCCGGCGGATGATCTCGATCGACTGGTCGACCGCCTGCTGGCGCCGCGTTTCGGTCGCGACGGCGCTAAAGCTCACCGTCCCCGAGCCCTCGGGGGCAATGTTGACGGCGAGGTCGGGATCGATCTTGGCGAGCGCCTGACGAGCGTCGTCGATGCGTTCGGGCTGACGGATCTTGAACACGATCGCATCGCCTTTGACGGCGAGCCCGGTGTAGCCGATGTTCGCGTCGAGCAGCGAATTGCGGACGTTGTCGATCAACGAGTTGAGGCGTTCGCGCTGGGCCGCGGCAACGTCGACCTCGAGCAACAGGTAGGAGCCGCCGCGCAGGTCGAGGCCGAGCGCCACCTGCTTGTGCGGCACAAAGCTCGGCAACCGGTCGAGCTGCGACGAGCTCACCAGATTGGGCGCCGAGAGCAGCACGCCAAGCGCGCAGACCGCGCAGATCAGCAGGATCTTCCAATTGGCGAAATACAGCATGCTCCGACTTTCGCGGACCGGCGGTGGCCCGATTTTCCGGGGTGCGGCCTAGTGGCGCGATGCCAACGAATGATTCCCGTCCGTTGGCTGAATCGCACCAGCTGAATCGCACCACCAGCCTATTGATCCGGTGGGCCGATTCATGGAACGCTTGGGAACCAAGCGTTCCGATCGGACTACTAGCGCAGCCAATGCCCCGAAACCCAAACCCACCGGCGGCCGTTCCAGCGCCAGTGGCCGCCGGCCCAACGCCAATGGTAGGGCCCTCTTGGGTGCGGCGGCCGCGCCTCGTGCCGCGGCGGTGGCGGCCGATGACGCGACGGAACCCCGCCCGGGGGTGGTCCGCCCTGGGGCGTTGCGCCAGGCGGGGGTCCGCCCGGCGCCGGCGCCGGGCTGCCTGACGGCGGATTGCCTGACGGCGGTGGCGGATTGCCGGGCGGCGGCCCGGCCGGCTGCGCCACTGCCGCCCCGAGCGGATAGGCCAAAGTTGCCAGCGCGGCGCCCAAAACTGCTCGTCGACTATGCACTGATACACTCCGTTTCCGGCGAGGGATATTCGCCTCGCGGCCCATAACGCCGTTTCCCGCCGCGCGCATCCATTCGATTTTGGCGGTTGCCGCCGGGTGCCCTGCTGGGCGCCTCACTCCTTGGTTTCCGCCTTCGTTCTCGCCTGGTCCTTTTGCCGGGCGGCCTCGCGCGCCGCCGCCGGATCGGGTTTTGCCAGCACGCTCGTGATCGTGCCGCGCACGACGCGCACGCGGACCCCGTCGGCGATGTCGACGCTGACCTCGTCGGCGCCGTCGACCCGCACCACCGTCCCGATGATGCCGCCGCCGGTGACCACCCGGTCGCCGCGCCGCAGCGCGTCGAGCGTCGCCCGGTGGTCCTTCGCCTTCTTCTGCTGCGGGCGGATCAGCAGGAAATAGAACACGACGAAGATCAGCACCAACGGCAGGAACTGCAGCATCGCGCTCTGGTTGTCGAAGATGCCCGACAATCCGGTTCCCTGGGCATAGGCGGTGGAGATCAGCATCGGCATCGAGCCTCGAGACCATGCGCCGCGTCGACACGGAAAGGCGCGCACCCCAGCGGCAGCGGATCTGTGGGGCCGCTCGGCATGGCGATTAGGTACGCGATGCCCGGTTAAAGAGCAATGGGCGGGTATGCGGCGCATTTCCCGTGCTGCACGCCTTGTGATAGCGTCCGCGGCCTTTCGGCCGGGCACCCCCGGTCTTGTCAGGGCAAGCGATGACCGAACCCGAAACCGACCTCCCGGCGCTGCTGACGCGGATCGCGGCCGCCCTCGAGCGCCTCGCCCCGGCACCGCCGCCGCCCGTCGACTTCGCCGCCGCCGACGCTTTTGTATGGCACGCCGACCGCGGCTGGCTCGAGCCCGTCGCCGAGGTCAACCGGATCGAGATCGGCCTATTGCGCGGCATCGAGCGGGTGCGCGACATCCTGCTCGAAAACACCCGGCGCTTCGCCGCCGGCCTTCCCGCCAACAATGTGCTCCTGTGGGGGGCGCGTGGCACCGGCAAGAGCTCGCTCGTCAAGGCCGCCCACGCCGCGGTCAACGCCAAGCGGCCGCACGCGCTCGCGCTGGTCGAAATCCACCGCGAGGACATCCCGAGCCTGCCGCGCCTGCTGTCGCTGGTGCGGAATTGCCCGCGCCGCTGCCTCTTGTTTTGCGACGATTTGTCGTTCGACCGGCAGGACACCAGCTTCAAATCGCTGAAGGCGGTGCTTGAAGGCGGCATCGAGGGCCGGCCGGACAATGTCGTTCTCTACGCCACCTCGAACCGCCGCCACCTGATGCCGCGCGAGATGATCGACAACGAGCGCTCGACCGCGGTCAACCCGGCCGAGGCGGTCGAGGAACAGGTGTCGCTGTCGGACCGCTTCGGCCTGTGGCTCGGCTTTCACAATCTCGACCAGGACACCTACCACGCGATCGTGCGCGGCTATGCCGAGCGCTACGGCCTCGAGCTGCCCGCCGACGAGCTCAAGGCCAAAGCCAGTGAATGGTCGATCACCCGCGGCTCGCGCTCGGGCCGCGTCGCCTGGCAATTCATCCAGGACCTCGCCGGCCGCCTCGGCAAGCCGCTCGGCTGAGAGAGGCCTCGTTCAGCCCGGATGCGTGTTGCCGGTCGCGGCGGTCGACGGCGGCGCCAGATATTCGCGTGGGTCGACCGGCTTTTTTCCGCGGCGCAGTTCGAAATGGAGCTGCGGCTCGCTGACGTTCCCGGTGGCGCCGACGCGCGCGATGACCTGGCCGCGGGCGACCTTCTGACCGGTTTTGACGAGGATCAGGTCGCAATGGGCATAGGCCGAGATCCAGCCGTTCGGGTGCTTGATCAGGACGAGGTTGCCGTAGCCGCGCAGCTCGTTCCCGGCATAGGCGACGACCCCGCCGTCGGTCGCCTCGACCGCGGCGCCGCGCGGGGCGGCGATGTTGATGCCGTCATTGTGGGTGCCGTCCGGTCCCGAGCCATAGCCCTCCAGCACACGGCCGCGCACCGGCCACAAAAACGTGCCGCCCGGGGTGCGCGGCGGCGGCTCGGCGGACGCGATCGGGCCGGGTGGCTCATGGGCCTCTTTCGCAGCCGGCGCCGCGGGTGCGGCTGGCGGTGAAAGGACATTGGCCCTCGGCGGCGGCGGTGCGAGCGCCACCGCGGGTCCGTTCGCCGCGGGCGGCGTTGCGGCGGAAGCCGGCGGCGGCGGGTAAGGTGCCAGCGGCTGTGACGACACCCCCGCCGGCGGCGCGGGAGTGACCGGCTGGGGCGCAACCGACTGGGGTGCTGCTGGCGGAGGCGGCGCCGCCGGTTCGCCCATCGCCACCGCCGGCCCGTAGGAAGGCGGTGCCGCCCCGCCCGGGATGACCAGGGTTTGGCCGACGAGGATGCGGTAGGGGGGCGCCAGATGGTTGGCGTCCGCGACGACGCTCATCGGGACGTGATGCGAATGGGCGATCCCGGACAGGGTCTGCCCGCGCTCGACGACGATTTCGGTCGGCGGCGGCGGCCCGAGCTCGCCGTTGACCACCGGCGCCGGGCCGCCGATTCGCGGTCCGCAAGCGGCGAGCAGCAGCGCTGACGGCAACAGCGCGCCCGAGATCCGCAATGCGCGCCGCCGCACCCGGTCGTGTTGTTCCATTCTCCCCCCTTGCGCGCCCCCCCGACTCGCAAGCCGCAGTGACGTTCGTACTCTATGCCCGCTTCATGTCAACCCTCGGCCGGTGCCGACCCGCGCCCGGGCAGGCCGGCGACGAGCGGGACAAAGCGCACGAGCCCCAGATCCTCGGTGACGAACCCGTCGTCGTTGCGGCGGATGCGGACCAGCTGCTGGTCGCGGCGGTCGGCGCCGACCGGCGCCACCAGCACCCCGCCCGCCGCCAGCCCGTCGGCGAGCGCCGCCGGCACCTCCGCCGCGGCGGCGGTCACGATGACCCGCTCGTACGGGCGCTGTTCGGGCCAGCCCTTGGTGCCGTCGCCGAATCGAAAGACGATGTTGCGCAACCGCAACCCGTTGAGCCGCGCCTCGGCTTCGCGCAGCAATTCGCGGTGGCGCTCGATCGTAAAGACGCGGCGGGCGAGGCGCGCCAGGATCGCGGTCTGGTAGCCGGAGCCGGTGCCGATTTCGAGGACGTTGTGACGCTCGCCGGCTTCAAGCTTTTCGGTCATCAGCGCAACGACGTAGGGCTGGCTGACCGTCTGCCCGTGGTCGATCGGCAACGCCATGTTTTCATAGGCCTGGTCGGCGAACGCCGCCGGCACGAACCGCTCGCGCGGGGTTTTTTCGATCGCCCCCAGCACCCGCGCATCTGCGATGCCGGCGCGGCGCAATTCCATCAGCAGCCGCAATTTGCGCTGCACCAGCCCGGGGTCGGCGCCGGGCTCAGTCATGGCGTTCGACGCGCTTTTGTCCGCCGAGATAAGGCTGCAACGCCTCCGGGATCGACACGCTGCCGTCCTCGTGCTGGCAGTTTTCGAGGATCGCGATCAGGGTGCGGCCGACCGCCAGCCCCGAGCCGTTCAGGGTATGCACCGGCCGCGTCCCGCGACCCTCGGCGGGGCGGTAGCGCGCCTTCATCCGCTGCGCCTGAAACGCGCCGCAATTCGAGCAGCTCGAAATCTCGCGATAGGTCGCCTGGCCCGGCAGCCACACCTCGATGTCGTAGGTCTTCTGCGCGGCGAAGCCCATGTCCCCTGTGGACAGCAGCATGACCCGGTAGGCGAGGCCGAGCCGCCTTAGCACTTCCTCGGCGCAGCCGGTCATGCGCTCATGCTCGGCCGCAGACTGCTCCGGCGTCGTGACCGAGACCAGCTCGACTTTCGTGAACTGGTGCTGGCGGATCATGCCGCGGGTGTCCTTGCCGGCGGCCCCGGCCTCGGAGCGGAAGCACGGCGTCCAGCCGGCAAAGCGCAGCGGCAGGTCGCGCTCGTCGAGGATCTCGTCGGCGACGAGATTGGTCAGTGGCACCTCGGCGGTCGGGATCAGCCACAAGCCGTCGGTCGTGCGAAACATGTCCTCGGCCGATTTGGGCAATTGCCCGGTGCCGAACACAACCTCGTCGCGCACCAGCAGCGGCGGCGAGATTTCCTCATACCCGAATTCTCGGGTATGCAAGTCGAGCATGAATTGGCCGAGCGCGCGCTCGAGCCGCGCCAAATCCTGGCGCAGCACGACAAAGCGCGAGCCCGCGAGCCGGCCGGCGCGCCGGAAATCCATCAGCCCCAGCCGCTCCCCGAGCGCCTCGTGCGAGGCCGGCTCGAAATTGAAGCGCGGCGGCTCGCCTACCCGCCGCACCAGCCGGTTCGCGGTTTCGTCGGCGCCGTCGGGCACGTCTTCGGCAGGCAGGTTCGGCAGCGTGGCGAGCAGCGCGTCGATCGCCGTGCGCAGCCGCGCCGCCTCGGCCGCGGCTTCCGCCTCGGTGCTTTTGTCGGCCTCGACCTGGGCGAGCAAGGGTTCGATCTCATCGCCGCGCCGTTTGGCGGCGCCGATGTCGCGCGAGACGCGGTTGCGCCGCGCCTGGGCTTCCTGGGCGCGGGTTTCGGCGCTGCGCCAGGCGCGGTCGAGCTCCAGCACCGCCTCACCCTGCGGCGGCAGCCCGCGCCGGACGAGGCCCCGATCGAATTCCGCCGGATGCTCGCGGATCCACCTGATGTCGTGCATGGCCCAAGTTAAAACACAAACGGAACAAGGCCGATATAGAGCCGCGCGCGCGCCTCGTCCATCGCGTTAGGCAAGCCGTGTGCCGGCACAGGCAGCTCATTTGGCCCGCCGATTTACGCCGACCCGGATTTGACATAACAAGTCATCAGAAAGCGAACGACTTCGCGGGGACCGGGAGGAACCGATGCTGGGATTGATGTCGGAGCGGCCGCTTCTGATTTCGTCGATCGTTGCCCACGCGGCGCGATATCACGGCGACATCGAAATCGTTTCCCGCACGGTCGAGGGCCCGATCCACCGCTACACCTATCGCGCTGCCGAATCGCGCGCCAAGCGGCTGGCGCGCGCCTTGCTGCGGCTCGGCGTCATGCCCGGCGACCGGGTCGCCACCCTGGCGTGGAACACGTTCCGCCATTTCGAGCTGTATTACGCGATCTCCGGCATCGGCGCCGTCTGCCACACCGTTAACCCGCGGCTTTTCGACGACCAGATTGTCTACATCCTCAACCACGCCGCGGACCGGCTGCTGTTTGTCGACGCGACCTTTTTGCCGCTGGTCGAACGCCTGGCGCCGCAGCTCCCGGCCGGTTGCCGGGTCGTGCCGATGACCGCCGCCGACATGTCCCCGCAGGCCCACACCCCGCTGCCGGCGTGCTACGAGCAGCTGCTCGCCGCCGAGGACGACGCCTTCGACTGGCCCGAATTCGACGAGCGCACCGCCGCCGCCCTCTGCTACACCTCGGGCACGACCGGACACCCGAAGGGCGCCCTCTACAGCCACCGCTCGACCGTGTTGCACGCGTTCGGCGTCTCGTTGCCCGACGGGATCTCGGTCTCGGCGCAGGATGTGCTGTGCCCGGTGGTGCCGCTGTTTCACGCGTGCGGCTGGGGCATCCCCTATGCGGCGCCGATGAACGGGGCAAAGCTCGTCCTGCCGGGGCCGCGCCTTGACGGGGCGAGCCTGTGCGAGCTGTTCGCGGCGGAGGGCGTCACCTATGCGCTTGGCGT
Organism: Allostellaceae bacterium; assembly: GCA_035570595.1. Lineage (GTDB taxonomy): Bacteria > Pseudomonadota > Alphaproteobacteria > ATCC43930 > CGMCC-115725 > AP-15. The sequence goes on along the minus strand of DATMLF010000057.1, from coordinate 4,207 downwards.
GCCGACTGTGTGGCTGGGCTTCGAGGCCCATCTGACGGCATCCGGCGCGCGCTGTCCGAGCCTGCGGCGGGTTCTGTGCGGCGGCTCGGCGGTGCCGCCCTCGATGGTCGAGGCGTTCGCCCGCCATGGGGTCGAGGTGCGCCAAGGCTGGGGGATGACCGAGATGAGCCCGCTCGGCACAACCGCCGCTTTGAAGGCGCAGCATCGTGGGCTCGACCCGCAAGCGCTGCTCGCGGTCAAGGTGAAACAGGGCCGGCCGGTGTTCGGGGTCGAGATGAAACTCGTTGACGACGCCGGCCGGTCGCTGCCGCATGACGGCCAGGCGGTCGGCGAACTGTTGGTGCGCGGCCCGTGGATCGTCAGCGGCTACTTCGCGGACGAGGCGGCGAGCGCTGCCGCGGTCGAGCCCGACGGCTGGTTCCACACCGGCGACATGGCGACGATCGACCGCGACGGCTATCTGCAGATCACCGACCGTCGCAAGGACGTGATCAAATCGGGCGGCGAGTGGATCAGCTCGATCGACCTCGAAAACGCCGCGGTCGCCCATGACGACATCGCCGAGGCCGCGGTTATTGCGGTCCCCGACGCGCGCTGGGGCGAGCGGCCCCTGCTCGTGGTGATGCCGCGCCCCGGCTGCATGCCCGAGCGCGACGCGCTGATAGCGCTTCTCGCGCGCCAGTTTCCGAAATGGATGCTGCCCGAGGAGATCGTGTGCATCGCGGAAATGCCGCACACCGCCACCGGCAAAATCATGAAAACCCGCCTGCGCGAGCTCTTCTGCGTGGGCCAGGTCTCGCGGGAATGACCGTGTGCTGTTGGCGCATAGGGTTAAGCGAAGCACACCCCACCGCCTCCACCCCGCCATCGAAAGCTATTCCCCGGCCGGGGTCACCGAGACCAACCGCGTTCCGAGAAGTTTGCCGTCCGCGTCGAAATCGAAGGCAAAGCGCACCTGCCCGACAATCGCGCAGGCATGACAGAGGTCGCGGAGCAAATAGCCGACGACGATCTCCCGGCCGTTTTGCGAGATCTCGGGATCCGCAGCGCCACGGTCGCCGGGCCAAAACGTGACGTTGCGGTAACGATGGTAAATCGCTCGATAGGCCAAGGACGAGCGCATTTGTACAAACGGCAGGTTGCGCCGGTCGTCGACGTCGATCAGCGGCGGGAGGCCGTTGACGAGGAGCCATGCGTCGTTCTCGTTGGCGCGAAACGGGTATACGACATGGGCCACGGCGACCGGCCCGCCGGTCGGGTCAAATGCCTGCAGATAGGCCTCGTTGCCGAGGCGCCGGGTGAAATCGAGCGCCGCCTTCGAAGCGCCCGCCGCCGCCATTGCCGCGGCAAAGCACGCGTCGAACGCGCTGCCGGTGCGCCCGTCGCAGCGGGCGTGGAAACGCCTCAGAAAGCCGGGACCAGGCTGCCAGACCGCGGCCGCGGTCACCACCTGCTGCGCAATCGCTGAGCCCGCGACAGCGAGCATCAGAAGCGCCCCGGCCACTCCGGCTGCCGCGCGCCTCGCACCCCTCACCCTACGCTCTCCCCCCAACCAGCCCGGAGAGGTAAGGCCGGCGGCGCTTTCGTCGAGGAACCGCTCAGTTCGGCGTCCAGGCGAGGGCGCGGATCTCGGTGAACTCGCGCGGCAGCTTGGCCCATGTATCGCCGGCATCGGGGCTTGCGTAGAGCTCGCCATAATGGCTGCAGGCGAGGACGCGCCCGGGGTCCGCCGGGTGCGTCGCAAACGCCCAGATCGGCGAGTTCGGCACCGCCGGCAACGCCAGCCGCTCCCAGCTCATGCCGCCGTCCTTCGAGCGCTGGATCGCCCCGGTGGCGCCGGCGGCACCGTCGCCGGTCGCGACAAACACGGTGTCCGGGTCGTCGGTCTTCAATGCGAGGCCCCGGCAATAGGGCAGCCCGAACTGTTTGCCGACCCCGAGCCCGAGCCAGCTTTCGCCCTTGTCGGTGCTGGCGAAAATTTCGCGCGGCGTGCTGGTCAGCACCGTTTTGCCGCTGCCTGCCGGACGGACCGCCATGTCGTGGATGTCCGGGTCGCTGAGGCCGCCCGCGATCCGCGTCCAGGTCTCACCGCCGTCGAGGCTGCGGCGCACGCCGTCGACCTCGACCCCGGCCCAGATGATGCGGCGGTCGGACGGGTCGACGGTCAGCGCCGTGACCCTCGGCACCCCGACATTCGGGCAGTCCTCGACCATGTCGACCGGCAGCTGTCGCCAATGGCGCCCGCCGTCCTCTGAGCGGAACAGGGCCGCCGGGCGGGTGCCGGCAAAGATCGTATCGGGGTCGGCCGGGTCGAACGCGATCTTCCACACGTCCATCTTGTTCATCGGCGAGTCGATATGCTCGAAGCTCTGGCCGCCGTCGAGGCTCTTGTAGATGCCGTCCTCGGCACCGGCGAAGAGGGTGCGCGGCTCCTTGGGATGCGCCGCCAAGCCGTAGACCCGGCTCTCGTTCCCGAGACCGCGCCCGACCCGGCGCCAGCTGTTGCCGCCGTCGGCGCTGGTCCAGGCGCCGCTGCCGACCGTCCCGACGCAGATCGTCAGGTTCGCGCTCATGTCCCGTTGTCCCAGCCGGTGTGGGAGATGTCGATGACCACGCCGTCGGGGCCGGCCCATTTCATCTCGAAGTTGCGGTGATTGCCGGCCGCCATCTCCATGTCGAGGTTGTCTTTCGCCGTCAGCTGCTCGCCGTCGGCTTTTTCGAGCTGTTCCGCCGCGGCGTCGAGATCCTCGACCTCGAAGCCGAAATGGTGAATCCCGCTGAAGTTGGCGCCGTGCGCGCCGACGTCGGCGTCCTTCTCGGTCTTGAAGTTGAGGATTGCGAGATTGATGTAGCCGTCCGTTAAAAACACCCCGCCGCGCGGGTTGCGGCGGATCTCGCGCATCCCGAACGCCTCCTTGTAAAAGGCGGCGGTCTTCGCCGGGTCCTTGGTCGTCAAAGCGATATGTCTGATTCTCGGCATGTTTTTCCTCCTCGCTCGGCCAGGTCAGCAAAAAATGAGCGCGTCAGAACAGCACGGCCTCGCCGATCTGTTTAGCCTAATACGCGTCGCGCGAAGGCGCAAACCCGACGGAACGCGGTGGCAGCGCGCCGCGCGACCCGATTTAAACCGAAAAGACGAGCGGTCGGTTGTCTGAAAGGGCGGCCGGTCAGACAAAGCGCGCGAGGTTGGCGCGGATGCGGTCGAGGATCGGGATGGCTGGGTCGGGGAAGTCGAAGGGCCGGCCGGTAACGGTCTCGAACACCTCGACATAGAGGCGGGCGGCCTCGGCGACGATTTCGCGCGGGATCGGCGGGATCGGGTCGCGATAGGGGTCGCAGCGCGCCGTCACCCAGCGCCGCACAAAATCCTTGTCGAGGCTTTCGGGCGGCGCGCCGTCGGCAAAACGGGAATGGTAGCTCTGGGCGAGCCAGTAGCGGCTGCTGTCGGGCGTGTGAATTTCGTCGGCAAGCACGATCCGACCGTCGGCGTCAAAGCCGAACTCGTATTTGGTGTCGACGAGGGTCAGCCCGTGATGCGCGGCAATCTCGCGGCCCCGCGCGAAGAGGGCGAGGGCGAGCCGCGACACCGTTTCCCACTGCTCCCCGCTCAGCAGGCCGCGCGCGACGACCTCGGCCGCGGTCAACGGCTCGTCGTGGCCGCCTTCGAACGCCTTGGTCGTCGGGGTGATGATCGTCGCGGCCAGCTTTTCGTTCTCGCGCAGCCCGTCCGGAAAGCGAATGCCGTAGATTTCGCGCCGGCCCGATTTGTACATCGGCCATATCGAGGTCGCTGTCGTCCCGGTCAGGTAGTCGCGCAAGACGATCTCGACCGGCATGATCGACAATCGCCGGCACACGAGCACGTTCGGGTCGGGGTATTCGATGACATGGTTCGGGCAGAGGTCGCGGGTCGCATCGAACCAGAACCGCGCGATTTGGGTCAGGACCTGCCCCTTCAGCGGGATCGCGGCGATGACCCGGTCGAACGCGCTCAGCCGATCGGTGGCGATGATGATCCGCCGCCCGTCGAGCAAGTCGTAATTGTCGCGGACCTTGCCGCGATAATGGTGCGGCAGCTCGGGGAGCGTCGCATCGGCCAGGACCTGGTCGAAATACGCTCCGAGCGGCGTCCCTCGAGTCATTAGCGCGTTAGATTCGGCAGCAGAAAGTTAGGGGCAGGTTACCGTTACCGGTGCCCGCCGCCACC
>DATMLF010000056.1:0-15999 GCA_035570595.1 Allostellaceae bacterium | reverse complement strand
CGAGGCGAGCCCGTCGGTTGCGGCGCGCATGACGTCGTTCGAGGATTCGATCGCACAACTGCTGTCGCCCGACAAGCGCGACAAGGATGCGGTATTCGGCGACAAGATCCCCGGCGTGATCGACCGCACGACGGCGACGAGCTGGCTGCGCGTCCCGACCGGCTATCTGCCCGACGCGCTGAAGCGCGCGCAGTCGGTGCTGAACCTCGCGGTCCCGGTCTTCGATGAAAAGGGGCTCGAGATCGGGCCGATACCTGCCGGGACGCCGGTCGATCTTTTGGCCAATTTCAGCCCGCTGCCACCCGAATCGTCTAATGTCGGCGAGCGCCTCACTCACGACAAACAGGCCGTCGCGGCGGTGTTCAAGCTGGTGCACGATCTGCGCGCGCTGCCCAAGAACGCCACCGACGACCAGGCCCGCCAGGTCTTTTCCAACGTCGGCGAGCAATTGTTCGCGCTCAGCAAATGCCCGGACTATGTTGTCAATCGCGGGCATTATTTCGGCGCCAAGCTCAGCGACGCCGACAAAAACGCATTGATCGCCTATTTGAAGACGTTTTAGCCTAATTACTTTATTGTTCGTCTTACCGGCGAAGGCCGGTACCCATAGCGGCAGTGGGTCCCGACCTTCGTCGGGAAGACGATGCCTCTAATATCACAACAGCTTCGGGACAGTACCGATGTTTGCGCCTCCGCGGTGGTCCCTGGTGCTGAGGGCATACGAGACGAGCCGCATTTGGCAGGACAGACGAAATGAACAGCACTGACAAGTTCGACTACATCGTCGTCGGCTCGGGGGCGGGCGGCGGCACGTTGGCGGCGCGGCTGGCGGAGGCCGGGCGCCGCGTATTGCTGCTTGAGGCTGGCGGCGACCCGCGCCTGCTCTCCGGCACCAACGACGACCAGCCCGGCGTCAACCGGCTGCCCGACGATTACGACGTGCCGTCGTTCCACGGGTTCGCCTCCGAAAACGACGCGCTGCGCTGGGATTTCTTTGTCCGGCACTACGCCGACGAGGCATTGCAGCAACGCGACCCGAAATACGTCCACGAGTACCGCGGCCAGGTGGTCGACGGCATCCTTTACCCGCGCGCCGGGACATTGGGCGGCTGCACCGCGCACAATGCGATGATCCTCGTCTATCCGCACAATGCCGACTGGGACGGGATCGCACAGTTGACCGGCGACCCGTCGTGGAATGCCGAAGCCATGCGCAAATATTTCGAGCGCCTGGAAAATTGTGAATACCGGCCGCTCGAACGCACGTTGGCAAGGTTTGGCGCCAACCCGTCGCGCCACGGCTGGGACGGCTGGCTGCATGCGGAAAAGGCGGTGCCGGCGGCGGCCCTTGGCGATTTCGACCTGGTGCAGGTATTGCTGCATTCGGCCGCCAACGCGTTCGACGACATCGGCCAGCCGATCGAACGCCTGATCGGCCTCGCCGAGGGCAAAGCCGACCCGAACGACTGGCGGCTCGTCCAAGAGAACGCGGTCGGCGTGCGTTACACGCCGCTCGCGACGCGCGCGCACCATCGCATGGGCGCCCGCGAGCGCGCCCTGGAGACCGCGCAGAAACATCCCGACCGCCTTCATATCGAGCTCGACGCGCTCGTCACCCGAATCGTCCTCGACGCCGACAACCGTGCCGCCGGCGTCGAATATTTGAAGGGCCCGCGTCTTTACCGCGCCCACGGCCAGCCGGCCTCGGGGCCCGGCGCCCCGATGCAGGCCAACGCAACCCGCGAAGTGATCCTCTGTGGCGGCGCCTTCAACACGCCGCAATTGCTGATGCTGTCCGGCATCGGCCCGCGCGACGTGTTGGCGCCGCTCGGCATCCCGGTGCGTATCGACCTGCCGGGGGTCGGCAAGAACTTGCAGGACCGCTACGAGGTCGGCGTCGTCAACCGGATGAATTTTGAGCGCTGGGAAATTCTCAACGGCGCCACCTTCAGCCGCGGCGACCCGCAATACCGCGAATGGGCCGCCGGGCTTGGCGGGGTCTACGCCAGCAACGGCGCGGTGTTGGCGGCGATCTTGAAATCGGCGCCGGAGCGGCCCTTGCCCGATTTGTTCTGCTTTGCCCTCCTGGGTCTGTTCGGCGGCTATTTCCCCGGCTATTCCTCGCTCGAGATAACCAAGCCCAATTACCTGACCTGGGCAATCCTGAAGGCGCACACGCAAAACCGGGCCGGCGAGGTCCGGCTGCGCTCGGCCGACCCGCGGGACACGCCGCTGATCGATTTCAAGTATTTCGAGGAAGGCAGCGACACCAACGGCGAAGACCTCGATTCGGTGGTCGCCGGCATCCGTTTTGTCCGCCGGCTGACCAAGGAGTTCCGTGAGCGTGGCCTGATCGCCGCCGAGGAGCAGCCGGGCGAGGCGCTGCAAAGCGACGACGAACTAAAGGATTTTGTCCGCACCCGCGCCTGGGGCCACCATGCGTCGTGCACCTGTGCGATCGGCCCGCGCGATGCGGCCGGCGTCCTCGGCAGCGATTTCCGGGTGCACGGCGCCCACGGCTTGCGGGTCGTGGACGCCTCGGTCTTCCCGCGCATCCCCGGCTTTTTTATCGTCAGCGCCGTCTACATGGTCGCCGAAAAAGCCGCCGACGTGATCCTCGCCGGGTGAAAAAATCAGACATCGGCGTCCGGGACGTCCCAGGTCAGCAGGGCCGCTGGCTTTAGCGGGTCGGCCTGCACGACCTGCCGCTCGATATAGAGGCGGATAAGGGTTGTCGTGAAGGGCTGGAAGAAATCGACCCCGGAGAGCGTGGTGCCCGCGAATTCGAGCGAGGCATCCGACGAGCCGGGCTCGGTTTGCGGCTCGCAGCCATAGCCGATATACGCGACGTAGATCGTCCCGGACGAGGCGACGATGCGGATCATCAGCCCCGCCGCGGGCGCCCCGCTCTGCGGCAACAATTGGGCGACGTCGACGTGAAAGCAGCGATAGCTCGCATCGCCGCCATAGACGTCGACCTCGGCCTCGAACTCCTCGATCTGCGTCCCAGCCGATCGAAAAAGCTGCAGATTATAGTCCATGATCGGGTCGTCGCGTTCGTCGAGCGCGTGAACGATGAATTGCTGATACTGTTGCCTGACCCGCTGGTATCGCGTTTCGGCGTCGGCCTCTTTGAGCCATTCGGCGTAGCCGGCGGCCGGGTCGCCGTCGGGGGCCGTCTCGGGATTGGTCTTGGTCAACGCATCGACCACCAGCCCGACGAGCTCGTCGGGTGGGTCGCTGAGGATCGTTGCGTGGTTGACCTCGGTCTTGTCCTTGTCGACGAGATCGAGGACGGGCGCCGCATGCCCGACGAGGTGGACCGGGATCTCGACGTTCAGCCACTTGTCGGCGAATACCCGCTGTTGTTCGGTGACCTCGGCGACATTGGCGAGTTGCGGGCGGCGCCGGCGGACGACGATGCCGGTTTTGGTCAGGTCGAGCTCGATGACGCGCACCCGCATGCCGCAGCCGGCGCGACGGACGGTTCCGTCGGTGCCGGGCTTGTTGACGATCTCGCGCAGCCCCGAATACTTGCCGATCCCGCAGAATACAAACACCCACGGCGTGTCCGACCCCCGGTCGTAGCGCGGCGGGTCGGCGACGACATCCTGTTCCGCCAGGCGCCAGCCGAATTGGCTGGCCGGCTCAAGCTCGAGCAGGATCTGGTCGCCGGCCGCGAGAAAATCAGGGCCGAGATGCTTGCTGCCTTTGAACACCGCGCCAAGCCAGCTGCGCCCCTGCTTGGCCAGCGGCGAGCCGAACGTCGCCGGCGCGAACGCGATCAAGCGCTTCAGCCGTTTGGCGCGCAGCGGGTCCGCGGCGAGCCACGCGCGCACGACCAGCATCCCGGTCGAATGGACGACCGCGTCGAAAGGACCGTTGCCGTCGAGGCCGGTTTGGGCGGCGAGCGCACGGTCAAACGCCTCGGCGATATCCTTTATCGACACGCCGTTGTCGAGCGACACATAGGTGCAGGTGTGCATCAAGCCGTCGTCGATGCCCAGCTTCTCCCGCAGCAATCCGCGCCATTTTTGCCAGGACGCGCCCTTGTCCGAGTAGCCGTGCACAAACACCAGCTGATTTGGCTCGCCGCTCATCCTTCTTCCCTCCCACCCGGCTATGACACGAGCATGCTCTCGACGGCCCATCGCCAAAGTGAACGGTCTCACATAATTATGGTAGTTTCAGCATTGAGCGGCCGGATTGAGCGGCAGGCTCGGCTGTGCCACAATGGCGGTATGCTTGCCCGAGCGGCGCTTTTTTTGGCCGGCCTGGCGATGGCGGTGTTGGCGCCGGCCCAAGCCTCAGCCGGCGACAGCTCGAAATGCGGGGCAAAGCTGTTCGTGCTGTGGGGCGACGGCCGGCATGACGACACCGCGGCGTTGAACGCCTGGTTTCGCGGCGACGCGGTCGTCTGGGGCGAGAGCGGCCGCACCGTCGGCCCGCAGATCGCCGACCGGGTGTTCCGTCTGAGCTCGCCGGTCTACATCCCGAGCGGCACCGGGCGCAGCATCGCGCATTTTCAATTCGTCTGGCCCGATCGCAAGGAGCTGGTCGCAGGCGGCATGATCGTCGCCGGCGGCGACCCGAAGCAGCCGCCGGTCGCGACCGGCCTCACCAAAATCGGCGCCGGCCCCAACGAAGGCGTGCCGTTCGCGAGCAAGACACCCAAGCCCGCAGCGCCCGACAACCGGGCCGACTGCCTGATCTCGTAGCGCGGTCGTCGATCAGGTCGAATCGCCTCCCGGCGCCGGCGATGGCGAGCCCAATGGGTTGCCGCCGCGCGCCGTCTGAGGACGAACAACGAGGAAACCGGCTGGCGCGAAGCTCGGGCGCGGCGCGGGTCCGGACCAGCTCCGACGCGCTTATTCCGCGAACATCCCGAGCTTTAGCAGTAGGCGGATGCCGCCCAGGGTGTTGCCCGAGTTGTCGTGGAGCACGACGGTGCGGTGGTCCCCGTCGCCGACCAGTTGCCGCGCCCGCTTCAATGCCTCCTGCTCCGTCGCGAATAGTTCGGTCCTGGGGATGTCCTCGTTGCGCCATTTCTTGACGGAAACGGGCAACCCGTCATCGTAGGACAGTCGGTAGGTCATGCTCGTGTCTCCTCCGGCGGAAAGTTGGCGCACCGGCGCGCAAGCCGGCGCTTCGGGAAGCCGCGCAAAATGGACGACCCCCACACCTTCGGCCCGACCCCCGCATCTTCGGCCCGATCCGTCAAAAGGATCTGTCGGCCCAGTCAAAGGATCTTGTGGACACTGAGACGGCTTGGCGGCCATGCTAGACTGGACGCTCCAGTCGTCTCCTCGCAAACTTCAGGTGTCCGGCACGCTAGGTGCTCAGCGGCGAGGAGCCTGCACGATCTTTAGGGCACCAATGTGACACCTGTGAATCGCTGGGTAAATTTGTGCAGAATGTCGGCTTTGTATTGAAAATCGACCGCGACGTCCGGGTAAGAACGGGCGCCCGATGCCTGGCAGGCCAGCCTGTGTAGCGGCTGGCTCGGGCGCCGCCACAACCGGCCGCCCGAAACAACGGCCCCGCGGGACCGCCGCGCGTTATTCGGCGGCGAGCAGCGGCGGCTCGACAACGGCGCGCTCGGACCGCGCCATCGGCTGCGGCCACCAACGGTCCTCCCATTCCGAAAAGAGGCCCTTGAGCTTCGGCATCACCCGCTCGGCAAAAAGCCGGGTGTTGTAGGCCGCCAACTCCTTGCCCATGTTGCCGAACTGTAAGAGCAGCATCAAATGGCCGACGTTAAGGTCGGTCGCGACCTCGGTCAATTGCTCGACAACCTCGTCGGGCGAGCCGACGATCACATAGCCGCGGTCGACGATGTCGGCGATGTCGGTCGTGGCGCGTGCCTGCTGGCGGGCATTGAGGCTGGCGGCGCGGCCGATCTGGCCGACCACCCCGGCGCGCTGCGTCGCCTCGGTGATGTAGCCGGGCGGCATCGCCCAGCGCGGGTCAACACGCAAGCAGCGGCCATAGAAATACTCGGCCGGGTCCTTGTAGAGGCGCATCGCTTCGTCGTGGCTCTCGGCGACGCCGACGAACTGCAGAAAGCCGGCGCGGTACGGGTTCCGGTCCTTGCCGAGCCGCGCCATCTCGTCCCAGAAGCCCTGCATCGTGGCGCGCCCGTCCTTGAACCCGAAATAGGACAGGTAGGCGTAGACGTAATCCATCTGGGCGCACCACTGCCAGGTCTCGACCGAGCCGCCGCCCGGGATCCAGATCGGCGGGTGCGGCTTTTGGATGGGCCGCGGCCAGATGTTGACATAGCGCTGCTGGTTGAAGCGCCCGTTGAACGCGAACGTCTCGGGCTCGGTCCAGGCGCGCACGATGAGGTCGTGGGCCTCACCATAGCGCTCGCGGAGGCTCGACGGGTTTTGGCCATAGGCAAAGCAGGTGTCCATCGGCGTCCCGACCGGGAACCCGGCGATCAGCCGCCCGCCCGAGATCACGTCGATCATCGCGAATTCTTCGGCGACCCGGGTCGGCGGGTTGTAGAGGGCGAGCGAATTGCCCATCACGCACAGCGCCGCGTCGCTGGTGCGGCGCGACAGCGCCGAGGCGATCAAATTGGGCGACGGCATCAGCCCGTAGCCGTTCGAATGGTGCTCGTTGACGCAGACCGCGTCGAACCCGCACTCGGCGGCGAATTCGAGCTCGTCCATGAAGTCGTTGTACATGTGATGCGCGCGCCGCGGGTCGAACAGCGAGGAATGGATGTCGACCCACACCGAGGGATGCTTTTCTCGAAAATCGTCGGGCAATTCGGTGTAGGGCATCAGATGAAACCACATCAGCTTCATGGCTCGCGCTCCGCCGCCGATCCTGTTCCATCAGCCTGACCGTGCCCCCGCGCCCCGTCAAGCGATCCCGATGATGTCATTTGCAGGATGCCCGCGGGCTGTCGCCCTGTGTTGGCGTTCGCTGTATGCTGCCCCGATCGGTTCGACCTCGAGGAAAAAGTGCTCCACTGCCGAAGGCGACAGCTTCATGCCGCGGCCGTTGCGGCCCTCGCCGCGATGGCGCTTGGCGGCTGCGCGGTTCCGCCGCCGCCGCCGTCGAACCCGTTCGTCGGCACCTGGGCCACCGCGGACAACGACGCCGTGACGCTCCGGCAGGATACGGTGGTCGAGAACCAGCCGAACGGGCAGAGCACGCCGCTCGACGGCCGGACCTGCAACGGCACCTTCAGCTTTGGCTACGCGGTGCGGAACCGCGAGGCGCTGACCGGGTTGTTGCCGCGCCAGCCCAACCTCGACAAAAACCTGGCCGACCTGTTGGTGGCGCCGAACTATCCGGTGGCCGTGCTGCGTTGCGACCAGGGCGACCATACTTACGTCATGCTGAACGACCATGAGCTGGTCGCGATTTACCGTGACGGAGACATCGGCGTCGTCGAGCGTCTGGCGCGCCGTTGACCTATGTTATATGCAAGCTGCACCCGAAGGATCGGTGCGAGCCGGATTGTGGTGGCGGTGAATTGGGTTGAGCGGCGGCGTTCGTTTGTTTACCCGGCGCTGATGAGCCTGGGCGTCGGGGTGCTCGCCTCCTGTGCCGAAAAGCCTCCGCCGCCGCCGCCGCGAACGGTGGCCGTCGAACCGCCGCCACCCCCGCCACCCCCGCCGCCGCGGCAGCGCATGTTTCGGTTGCCGGCGCGCAAACCGACACCACCTCCCGAAAACATCGCCGGACCGGCAGCCGGGACCGAGGCGATGGCTCTGGCCGCTCCCGAACCGGGCGCCCGCGCGCCCGGCACGGGCGAGCTGATCGGGCTCGACCAGCCGTCGGCAGCGCGGCTGTTCGGGACCGCGACCGAGCAATCCGAGGCGCCGCCGGCGACGGTTTGGCGTTACCGCAACGCCACCTGCGAGCTCGACCTGTTTTTTTACCTCGATTTGCGCAGCGGCAAGATGCGAACCTTGCATTATGCATTCAAGGGCGAGCCGGCTGACCCGGCAGCCCGGCAGGATTGCCTGCGCTCGCTTGTCGCCGCCCGCGGGGACTGAGGCGCTTCCGGACGATGCCGCACCTCCTTCTCGTCGATGACGACGATCTGTTTCGCGAGTCGCTGGGCCTCAACCTGATCGACGAAGGCTACGAGGTCACCAGCTTTGACAACGGTACCGATGCGCTCGCCTATCTCGAGGACGGCAACGGCGCCGATGCGATGCTGCTCGACTGGCGCATGCCGCAATTGACCGGGATCGAGGTGCTGCGGCGCATGCGCGGCCGCGGGATCGCGATCCCGGTGATCTTTTTGACCGCGCTGTCGGACGACATTTACGAGGAGGCGGCGCTCGCCGGCGGTGCCGTCGATTTCATCGACAAGTCGCGGCGCCTGCCGATCCTGGTCAAGCGCTTGCAGCTGATCACCGATGGGGCGCGGCCCGCCGCCGATCCCGAACCCGCGCGGGCGGAAAAGCTGACGCTCGGGTGGCTCGAGCTGCGCTTCGACATCAACCGGGCGATTTGGGCGGGCAAGACCGTCGACCTCACCTTGACTGAGTTCAAGATTCTCGCACTTCTGGCCGAAAAAGCGGGGCAGGATGTCGGCTACCGCGAGATTTATGATCTCGTCCACGGCAAGGATTTCGTCGCCGGGCACGGAGCAGAGGGGTACCGCGCCAATGTCCGTACCTTCATCAAGCGTATCCGCAAGAAGTTCCGCGACCGCGACCCCGATTTCGACCACATCCAGAACTACGCCGGCTTCGGATACCGCTGGACATCGCCGCACTGAGTGGCGGCGCGGCCTGCGGTGGGCATGGTCGCTAACCGGCAAGACGGCGCTGCTCGCGGTGATTTTTCTGCTGGTCCCGGCTTTTCTCTACATCGAGTTTCGCAACACCTACGAGGAGAGCCAGGAATTGCTGTTGCGCAGCGTGCGCGACGAAGGTCGGGTGATCAGCCAGTCGTTGCTGCCTATGCTGCAAAGCGCCGATATCGACTCGTTGCCGCAAGTCGGCGCGAACCTGAGCCGGTTTGCCGGCGAGGTCACGACGATCAAGCTGCTTTTGGCGCCGGCCGGCGCCGGCGGCGACGGCTTTTACTACGTCGCGTCCTGGCCCGCGGTCGCTCCCGCCAATCTGCAAGCCGAGCGCAACACCCTGGCGCAACAGGGGGTGCTCGACCGGGTCGCCCAGAATTGCCGCGGCGAGATGCCGTTCTCGCTGATCTATCATCGCCCGACGGGTGGCGCCGAGATCGTGACCGCGGTGACGCCGCTTGCCACCCCGGTTGGCTGCTGGGCGGTCGTCGCCTCGTTTTCTCAGGACGCCTTTCCGTCGGCGCATTTGGGCCAGCCTTATTGGGCGACGCCGTCGGTCCGCGTTGCCGCGGTGATTTACCTGGCGATGGCGGCGATCACGTTTTCGACCTTGCTCAGCGTGCGCGGCGGGCTGCGCCGGTTCGCGCGACGCGCCCGGCGCATTCGCGAGCAGGGGCCGGACGCGGGGTCGTTCGGGGCGCGGGCGGACGTGCCCGAGCTTGGCGAGGTCGCCGCCGAGTTCGACCGGATGGTCGATGCGATCCACCGCTCGGCCGCCGAAATCCGGCAGGCGGCGGAGGACAACGCCCACGCCTTTAAGACGCCGATCGCGGTCATCCGCCAGTCGCTCGAACCGCTCCGCCGCAACCTCTCCGAAGACAACCGCCGGGCGCAGCGCGCGATCGGGGTCGTCGAGCACGCGCTTGACCGGCTGGACGGGCTCGTCGCCTCGGCGCGCGAGCTCGACGAGGCCACCGCCGACCTGATCGACGAGCCGCTGACCCCGGTCGACCTCGGGCGCGTTGTCGGCCGGCTGGTCCAGACCCGCTCGGCGATCCATGACGACCGCGACGTGACGATCGTTCTCGCCAGCCGCGACCTGATGATTACCGCCGACCTGCTGCCCGGTCTCAACGTCCTCGGCAGCGAAGCGATGATCGAAACGGTCCTCGACAATCTGGTCGACAACGCGGTGTCGTTTTCGCCGGCGGGCGGCGAAGTGCTGGTTCATCTCTCGCACGACGGCCGATTCGCCCATCTGATCGTCTCCGATCGCGGCCCCGGGGTCCCGGACGCCCGGCTTGAGCGGATCTTCGACCGCTATTATTCCGAGCGCCGCGACGATGCCGCGGGCGAGGCCCCGGGCAGCTATTTCGGCATCGGCCTGTGGATCGCCCGCCGCAACGTCGAGGCAATGGGCGGCACGATCATCGCCGAGAACCGCTCGCCGCACGGGCTGCAGGTGCATGTTCGCCTGCCGCTCGCGCCCGGCCGCGGCTGATGCGCTGCGGCACAACGCGCGGGTTCGCCTGATGGAGGCGCGCCTCAAGACCGGGCTGTGGATCAAGGCGCTGATCCGGCGCTGCGATCTGGCCGCGGTCGGGGCCGCGGTGACCGCCCGCGGCGACGGCGATTCCGGCGCGGTCTTGCTCAAGCTGAACGGCCGGGCCGACGGCTGCTCGGTGCTGAGCCAGACCCGCGGACCCGATGGCGAGCTCGTCTGGATGCGCGCGACCGGCGCGGTTCCGGTCGCCGAGCCCGACGCCGACGCCTACATCTCCCGCCAGCGCCGCCGCGACCCCGACTTGTGGGTGATCGAGATCGAGACCGGGCTGGCGGGCGTCGTTCTCGACGAGCGCGTCATTTAAGCCGTCGACTACAGCGACATCCGAGGTCCGAGGCATGGGTTTCAGCATTCTCATCGTCGACGACGAGCCCGACGTAGCCGACCTTTTCCGCCAGCGCTTTCGCCGCGAAGTACGTCAGGGCCGATACGTGCTGCACTTCGCCGCCTCGGGCGAGGAAGGCCTGCGCCGCGTTGCAGAAATCGGCCCGGAGCTGATCGTGATCCTGTCCGACATCAACATGCCGGGGATGGACGGGCTCGCGCTGTTGCGCGAGATCAAGCAGCGGCGGCCGGAGCTGGCGGTGGTGATGGTCACCGCCTACGGCGACGACGAGCGCATGCGCGCCGCCGAGCGGCTGGGCGCCGCCGCGTTTCTCTCGAAGCCTGTCGATTTCGACCAGTTGAAGGAACGGCTGGCCCAGCTGGTCCCGCGGCGCTCGGGCCAATGACCCGCGTCTCGCCCACG
The DNA here is from genome assembly GCA_035570595.1 of Allostellaceae bacterium. GTDB lineage: Bacteria > Pseudomonadota > Alphaproteobacteria > ATCC43930 > CGMCC-115725 > AP-15. The sequence goes on along the minus strand of DATMLF010000056.1, from coordinate 4,908 downwards.
CTTTCGCCGACGCCGCGGCGCGCGCCTGTCGCGTTGTCCCGGCGCGATCGGACGCCGGGTGTCGGCGGGCGCGCTCAGGTGTCGGCGGCGCGGACGGCTACGCGATTGCGCGCGGCACCGCTCGCCGTGGCACTGGTGGTGCCGGCCGCTCTCGGCTTTGCTCGCGGCGCGCTCGCCGCCCCGACGCCGGTGGGCAAGGACGAGGTCATCGCGGAGTCCTTGGCGGAGATGGTGCGCGACGCCCGCACCGTCATCTCCAACAACCAAGAGCTGATCAACAATCCCGAGCTCGGCGACAAGCACCTGACCGGGGCGAAAGTGCTGGCCGACGCGGTGGCGCTTTATCGCAAGAACACCGGCGTCGATCCGGAGGCGATCGACCCGAACTCGCGCAAGGGCCGCCTCCTCCATGCGATGACGAGTGCGATTGTCGAGGTCATGGACGACAACCAGGTGACGATCAACGAGAAGGGCACCGGCTTCAAAGGCTTTATCCCGGCAGTGTTCGGGCGCCTTGTCAGCGAAGCCTTCAACGGCCTGGCCGTGGGCGAAGCGGCGCTGAAGATCACCGCTCCGCCCGACCTGGTCCGCAACCGCAAGGCGCGGCCCGACGCCTGGGAGACCGAGGTCATCGCAACCAAGCTGCTTAGCCCGGACTGGCCGAAGGGCGAGCCCTATTCGGCCGTCGTCTCGATCGACGGCCGGTCCGCCTACCGCATCGCCGTCCCCGAATATTACCGGCAGTCCTGCCTCACGTGCCATGGAACGCCAAAGGGCGCGCTCGACATCACCGGCTATCCGAAGGAAGGACGCAAGCTCGGCGACCTCGGCGGGGTCATGAGCATCGTCCTCTTTCGCTGAGCGGCCGCCATGGCCAGCGGGATCATGGCGCAGCTGCCGATCCGGACCCGGCTGGTCCTGCTGTCGGGGGCGCTCCTTTTGTTTCTGTTGGGGACCTGCGCCTACCTCAACCAAAAGCTCGCCGAAAATGCCGCCGGCATGAACCGGGCGGCGACCCTGATCGACCTGATCGAGGAGGCCGACGACGCGCAGATCGCGTTTGGCGAGATGCGTTATTGGCTGACCGACCTGGCGGTCAGCATGCTGACCCTGTCCGAGCGCAACGCCACCGCGGCGCGGCAGCAGATGCAGCGGCATCTCGACGTGCTGGCGCAGCACCAGCCGCGGGCCGTCGCCGAAATTCGTGTCGAGCTCCAGCGTTACGAGCAGCTCGCCCGCCGCGCGGTCGATGAATACACCAACGACCGCCGGGTGATCGGCAACTCGCTGTTGGCGCAAGCAAGCCTGCACAGCGTTGCCGCCGACCAGCTTCTTGCCGCGATCACCAACCGGATGACCGACGAGGCCATTGCCGCCCGCGAGCAGGCTGTTCGGGAGGCAAAGGAAGCGGCCCGCGTCTCGCGCATCGTCGTCGTCGCAGCGATTGCGGTCGGCGCCTTTCTGACCTTCCTGGTACGGCGATCGATCGCGGTCCCGCTGCGCCAGCTGGTGGTGGCGATGGACGGGCTCAATGCCGGCAATCTCGACGTGACGATCCCGGCCGCGGGGCCCGACGAGATCGGCGCGATGGCGCGCACGCTCGCGGCGTTTCGCGACACCCTCGAAGAGCTGCGGCGTGCACTGGCGCAGCTTGAGGCGTTGCGCGCGGTCGGCCGCGCCGTCGGCTCGACGCTCGACCTCGAGGCGGTGCTCGGCCTTGTCGTGGCGCGCGCCATCGAATTCTCCGGGGCGGCCGCCGGCATGATCTACGAATATGACGAGCCGACGCGCGAATTCCGCTTTCGTATGAGCCGTGGCGCGGACCCCGCGCTGGCCGAGCGGCTGAAGACGCAGCCGATCCGCTATGGCGAGGGCGCGGTCGGGCGCGCCGCGATCAGCACAACGCCGATGCAGATCCCCGACCTGCGCGAGCCCGGCGTCAGCGTGCCACAGCTCGCCGCCGAGCTGGTGAGCCTCGGCTATCGCTCGCTGCTCGCCGCCCCATTGCTGCATGAGCAGACGATCCTCGGCGGGCTGATCGTCGTCCGCCGACAACCCGGCAGCTTCTCCGATGAGACCGTCCGGCTTGTCGAAGCCTTTGCGATCCAGTCGGCGCATGCCGTGCGCAACGCCAAATTGTTCGAGCAACAGCTCCGCCGCGAGGCCGACCTGCGCGCGGCGCACGACCAGCTCAAAGCGGCGCAGGTCAGCCTGATCCAGTCCGAAAAAATGGCGTCGCTCGGCCAGCTGACCGCGGGTATCGCCCACGAAATCAAGAACCCGCTCAACTTCGTCAATAATTTCGCCGATTTGTCACGCGAGCTGCTCGACGAGTTGAAGGAAGCGGTCGAGCCGCCCGAGGCCGGTGGCGGCGTGGCGAATCCTAACGATCTCGACGAGCTGATCGCGACCCTGAACGCCAATCTCTCCAAGATTGCCGAGCATGGCAGACGAGCCGACGGGATTGTCACCAGCATGTTGCTGCACTCGCGCGGCGGCAGCGGCGAACGCCGCAAAAGCGACCTCAACGCGCTCGTCGAAGAGGCGCTGAACCTCGCCTTCCACGGCGCACGCGCCCAGGACCAGAGCTTCAACGTCGCCCTGGAGCGCGATTTCGGTCCCGATCTCGGCTCGCTCGACATCGTGCCGCAAGACATTACCCGGGTTTTCCTGAACCTGTTCGGCAACGCCTTTTACACGGTCAACAAGCGTCGCCGCGAAGCCGGCGGAGCGAGCCATGCCCCGGCCGTCAAGGTCACGACGCGCGCTCGCGGCGCTGAGGTCGAGATCCGGGTGCGCGACAACGGCGTCGGCATGCCCGCCGCGGTGCGCGACCAGGTTTTCACGCCGTTTTTTACGACCAAGCCGACTGGTGAGGGCACCGGGCTCGGGTTGTCGATCAGCTACGACGTCGTCGTTCAGGAGCATGGCGGCACGATCGCCGTCGACAGCCGGGAGGGCGAGTTTACCGAATTCACGGTTCGCCTGCCGCGCGATCCGCCCGTAGCCGCGACGGCACCGACCGCCGCCGCTTCCGGAGCCGCCCTGTGACCGAGCCCGCTTCCGCTGCCCCGCCGCGCCACCCCGATGTCGAGATCATCGCGGCGACAAAAGCCTTCGAGCACTTTTTGCGCGTGGACGTGTTGCGCTTCCGCCATCGCCTCTTTTCCGGCGAATGGAGCACGGTGCGCGCCTACGACGTGATGCGGCGCGGCGCGGCGGTAGCGGTCGTGCCATATGACCCGCGACGCGACAGCGTCGTCCTGGTGGAGCAATTTCGTCTGCCGGCGCTGCTCGCCGGCGCGGCGCCGTGGCAGATCGAGGTTCCGGCTGGCCTGATCGACGCGGGGGAACAGCCCGAGGCGGTCGCCGCGCGCGAGATGCAGGAGGAGACGGGGCTTGGGCTGGTCGGCGCGCCGATCCCGATCCAGCGGTACCTGCCGTCGTGCGGCGACAGCGACCAGGCCGTCTTCCTGTTTTGCGCCCGCGTCGACGCAAGCCTTGCCGGCGGCGTGCACGGGCTGCGCGAAGAAGGCGAGGACATTCGCACCGTCGTCAAAACCGTCGCCGAGATCGAAAGCCTGCTCGACGCCGGCGCGATCGAGAACGGCCACACCTTGGTCGCGCTTTACTGGCTGCTGCGCCACCGCGATCGTCTGCGGCAGGAATGGCGCGCGGAATAATCCGCTCCTCGGCAAATCGCTCCGCCACCCCGGCCTCCAAAGCCCAGAACGCGCCGCCGGGCAATTCGTCCTTGGCCGGCGTGGAGGAAGACGCTGCAGCAGCTTGACCTAGCGAGTTTCTGATCCGCCACCACTAGGCCCGAAATCTGCGGAGCCACCGTGGCACAAGCCTGAAGATAGTTGAATAGAGTGGCTGGGGGACTAGGATTCGAACCTAGACTGGCGGAGTCAGAGTCCGCTGTCCTACCGTTAGACGATCCCCCAAGCGCTGGCCGCGCGGAGCGTGCCTGGATCGTGGCGCCAGATAGCACAACCCGCTGCCGGTGGGTAGTGGCTCGGCGATGCGTGCGGGGTTCGGGCGTCTCAAGCGCCGAACGGAGGCAATTGCGAGGTATTCGAGGGTTTTGAATTCGGCGGCGCTGGGTTAGGATACCCGGTCGCGTTCAATGGGATGGGTCGCCGGCCGTGCAAAAACCGCTCGACAGCGCAGGGGCGGTCGGGGGCGGCGCCGCCGCTTCGGTAGCGGCAAAGCTCGCGCGCGACACCTCTGCCCGGGCGGAGGCGGCGGGGATCGAAGCGCTGAGAGCGGTCAGGCCGCAGCGCCATTTCGCGCCGCATCTCGGCGCACCCGTCGCGGCGCTCGACCTCGGGACCAACAATTGCCGGCTGCTGGTCGCCCGGCCGACCGGCATCGGCTTTCGCGTCGTCGACGCGTTTTCCCGCATCGTCCGGCTCGGTGAAGGATTGGCCGCCACCGGGGTGTTGTCCGAGGACGCGATCGCGCGAACGCTCGACGCGCTGAAGGTTTGCGCCGACAAGATCGCGTTCCGGCGGATCGCGACCGGCCGCTATGTCGCGACCGAGGCGTGCCGGCGCGCCGCCAACTGCGAAGAATTCCTGGCGCGGGTGCGCGAGGAAACCGCCCTCGACATCGAGATCATCTCGACGGCGGAGGAGGCCCGGCTCGTCGTTTCCGGCTGCGCTCCGCTGCTCAATCCGCGCACCCCTTACGCGGTCGTCTTCGACATCGGCGGCGGCTCGACGGAAATCGTGCTGGTGCGCCTCGAAGGCGGTCGCGACCGCCGGCGCCGGCCGCACATCCTCGGGTCGATGTCGTTGCCGCTCGGCGTCGTCACCCTGACCGATCGTTTTGGCGGCGAGGTTACGCCGGCGACCTACCGCACGATGGTCGAGGAGGCGTCGTCGTCGCTCGCCGCCTTTGAAC